>NZ_JBHWEL010000075.1:1730-24138 GCF_042734135.1 Streptomyces sp. NPDC059668
GGCGATCGGGTCACGGGCCAGGCGGCAGCCGCCGTTGAGCCGTGGCCACACCGTGCGGTCCAGGCCGCGCTGGGGGGGCGGCCCCAACGCTCCGGCCCCCCCGGACGGGTCCGATCAAGCCCCCGGGCGCCCCCGCCCCCCCGCTCGGCATCGCGCCACCGTCGATCTACGCGCACTTCGACACGCCCGACCAGATCGTGGAGGCCGTGGTCACGGAAACCCGCTCACTGCTGGTGCGTCATCTCGAGACCGCCCGGGCGGGAGCGGACGGCGCGCGTGAACGACTCCTGGCCGACTGTCACGCCTATCTCGTCTTCGGTGCCGAACAGCCCGAGCTCTACGCCCTTCTGTTCTCCCGCCCGCGGCCCAGGGGTAGCAGTACCTCGGAAGAACGCATTGACCAGGCGGTACGCCAGCTCGCGCCCATTGTCGGCGAGCCCATCGCGAGTCAGCTCGCTCCCGCCGAAGCATTCTCGATACTTCTGCGCGACGTCGCCGATGCGATGCGCGACGGCACGTCCCGTGCGGAGGATGCGCTCGCCACGGCGACCGCTCTTTGGGCGGCTCTGCACGGCCTCATTCTGCTCCGCGCTCGCATTCCCCGATTCCCGTGGCCGCCACCCGGTCCGCTGGAGGACGAGATCATCAGTCGCCTCGCATACCTGCACGACCCTGCACCCAGATGACCGCTTGGTCGGCGCGACGCTGCCAGATCGTCAGGGCCGGATTCGAACTCTCTCTAAGAAGTTGCGGTCTTTACGATCTTGAGAGATGCGCGCCGAACGGGAGTCCCGATCGGGTGGTCGGGGCGTTGGGCGCATACGAACAGGGGCTCTTGAACAGCTCGTTGGTGTCGAATCGCCGAGCAGCAGGAGGCACTGGTGCAGCGGCCATGCGTGCCGATGGCCGGGCGGGTGTGCAGTGCAACCCGCCTGCCAGGCGGCACCTCGCGTCCGTGCGTGGGGTCAGTACGGCTCTTCCCTCCATTCAGGGCAGATGGACATCGTCGCAGCAAACCGAGCTCGGTTCTTCACCCTGTACTTCGACGCCACCGGGAGCGAACTCCTGGCGTGCAGCGGCGTGAACAACGAGCGGCCCTCGCGGGGGGACGGTCAGAAGCTCCAGCTGTAAAGGCCGCCATCCGTATTCGCCGCAGACGCTGCGAGGCGGGCAACGCCCTGCAAGACCGCAAGGAGATCATCGTCGGTCATATCGTCGCCGTCCTCCGTCCGGAGCCGCGTGATCCAGCGGGCTGCGAGCTCTTCGAGTTCGGCGGAACTCGCTGTGCCGAGCGCTCGGGTCAGCCGCTTCGGCAGAGCGAACACCTCAACGCCATCGTTCAAAGGGGTAGTGACCCACTCCGGCCACGGCCGCCACGCATAGAGCTGCTCAAGCGCCGGGGCCTCGGCCGAAGGGGCCTCGAAGTACATGTCCCACTCGGCGATGGCACTGTCCGGCTCGATAAAATGGCAGGTCACAGACTCAAAGTCCTTGCCAGGTCCGCGCAGGCGCGTCGAGGCGGCCGTCTCGTCGTCAGGGGCGAGGAAGAACACTATGTCGTGGGCCATTCGAGCAGGATGGCAGCCCGCGGCGGACGGAGGGCTGCGTAGTCGGTCTCAGCCGTCTGATCGGCGAGCCGCATCGGCTGCGTATGCGGTCCTGCCGGCCCGGCGGCCCAGCCTTCGGCAGCTGTGGGGCTGATACCCAGCAAACGCCGAAGGACCGCGGGCGGCATCCGTGTGCAGAGATCAAGCAGGGCCGCGAGCCGTCCCACAGGCTCGTCCTCGCACGAAAAGCCGTGGTCAGCGCCGGAGTGCCTGTGGTAAACCGAAGGGCTGGCCACAACCGTTTCCGGAGAACTTCATGCGCCGTCTCGCCGTCTTTCTCGCCTCGTCCAATGGACACGATCCGGCGCACGCCGCGCTGGCCGCCAGCGTGGGCACAGAACTGGCCCGGCAAGGAATCGGTCTCGTCTACGGCGGTGGCCGCCGGGGCTTGATGGGCGTGGTGGCGGACAGCGCGCTGAAGGCGGGTGGCGAGGTCATCGGTGTCATGCCGCGCAGCATGGTCGAACGGGAGTGGGCGCACGAAGGGGTGACGGAGCTGGTCATGTGCGACTCGATGCACGAGCGCAAGGCGCTCATGGCTGAGCGTGCCGACGCCTTCGTCGCCCTGCCCGGCGGTCTCGGTACCCTGGAAGAGATCTTCGAGGTGTGGTCCTGGCGCCAGCTCGGATTCCACGCCAAACCCATCGGCTTCCTCAACGCCGGAGGGTTTTGGACGCCGCTGCTGGGCGCCCTGCGCGGCATCGCCGACTCTGGCTTCCTCCCCGCATCCACTCTGGACGACCTCGCGGTCGCCCCCGATCTGCCCGGTTTGCTGGAGGCGCTGCAGGAGCGGCTCCGCAACATCCCGCAGCCCGCGCACGGAGAGAATCTGCGGTAGATGATCAGGTCTGCGCCGTGACCCGGCGCGTCGCTCGGTAGTCCGGTCAACACCTCGGTGCCGTCCGCCCGCACAGCCGACCGCGATGGACAGCGTGTGCTGCCCGGCACCGGGCCCGCGGGTCAGGCCTGGGCCTCAGCGCTGGTGGCGAGTAGCTGCCGGATGCCGGGAGTGCCGACGATACGCGGCGTTCTCACGCGGCCAGCTGCCGTAGGTTCCGGTCCCAGTGCGGGTCGCGGAGGTGCTTACGCGGAAGTCGAGGACGATGTGTGCGTCGTCGGGGCCAGGGACCGTGGAGGTGCCCGAACGAGGCGATGCGGACGTCCATGGAACCCCCACCGTGGGCAGTGATCTTCGGACCGCGTTCTGTCAGACGATCGACTTCGGGCGCCCTTCATGGACCACCACCGGTGGGCACTCCAGGAGACACCTGGAGGCCGGTTGCCGCAGCGAATGTGCCGGGCCGAGCAGGCGCCGTGATGAGAAGGGCGCCTGCTGACCGGTGCGGGGCCGGTGGCTATGCGGCCTTGACGGCGTAGGGGAGTTCGAACAGCGAGCGGTGCTCGTTGATGAAGTCCTCGACCGTCTGCATCGGCTGTCCGGTGATGCGGGCGGCCGTGTCGGTGACGCCGGCCAGGCGGCCTTCCTGCTGGTCGATGGTGACCGCCTCGAAGTGCTTCAGCTTGGCCATGTCGTCTGGGATGCCGATCAGCTCCAGGAACGTCGCCACGGTGACCCGCTCGAACGGGAGGTCACGGCCCAGGACCCGACTGACTTCGGCCGCGAGCGCTTCGTGGCTGTACTCGACGGCCCCGGTGAGGGTCAGCGCCTGGCCGGCGTGTTCGGCGGGGTTGGTGAACAGCTTCGCCGCGGTCAGTGCGATGTCGTGGCCGGTGATCGGTGCGAAGCGGCTGTCGGCGTCGAAGGGCATGACGTAGCGGCCGTAGCGGATCAGCCCGGAGATGTAGAGCAGCCACTGCGTGAAGAACGTGATGCGCAGGTGGGTGGTGGGCACTCCGGACCAGGTGAAGACCTGCTCGGCCAGCCAGTGGTTCTGCGTCGCCTTGCTGCGCGCGTCGGGACGCGACTGGATGTGCGACATGTTCACCACGTACTCGATGTTCTGCTCCTTGGCGGCCTGCGCGAACATCACGGCCGCCTCCACGAGGCCTTCACCCACGGGGTAGTTGAAGTAGGCGCGCTGAACGCCTTTCAGGGCCACGCGGACGTCGCGGAAGTCGAGCAGGTCGCCGAAGACGACTTCGGCGCCCTTGTCCCGCAGACGCTGCGCCCGCTCGTCGTCGGTGCGGACCATGGCGCGAACGTGGAAGCCCTCCTTGAGCAGGTGGTCCACCATCGGTCGGCCGGTCTCGCCGGCAGCGGTCGTGATCAGAATCGTCGTCATGGTTGTTTCCTCAAGTGTGGTCGCCGATGTCGCTGGCGGGGCGGTCTGAGTGCACGCCATGTCTTCGTCGTCATGAGGTGTGGTCACCGCGTGGTCTCTGTGGGCGCGGCGACTCTATTTAGATTACTTCTCTAATCTAAATGCGGCAAGTGGCCTGTGAGGGCGCCGTGACCTGCGTATATGCCCGCTCGCTTCAGAAGGCTTTGAGAAGGCAGAACCGACAGGTGCACCGCCCGGTACGCCTCATGCCACTCTCACCCGAGCGCCGTTGCGCGAAGGCTTGGCGAGGAGAATCCCGCCGTCCTGTATTCGCGCGCGCCCCGGTCGGCACGTCCGACGTCGTGAGTCGGTCAAGTGGCCAGGCACTGTCACTGCGCTCACGGCGACCCTCATGCGCCCCGCTGCCAACCTGGACGAGCACTGCAAGCGGTCTACTGGCGAACGAGGCGCCGCAAGCAGCCCCTTCGAACCCGCTCCATTCGAGGTGGAGTGGGACGCCACCGTCGCGCACGCGGGAACGGCCTCGCCGCTAGTGCGAACCACCGGCGCATCGGCCGAGTGCGGGGTGCCATGAGCGCGGGCCGGGGGGCTTGCCCGCAGCGCTCAGGACAGGGAGTCGGTGATCGAGCGTCGGGCCGCCTGCAAGATCTCTTCGGACAGCTCGGTGGACGAGGTCGCACGAGCCAGCAGGATGGCCCCGACCAGGGTGCAGGTGGCGACCAGCCCCTCGTCTCCGTGTCCGTCCTCGGTCATCCAGTCGACGAACCGCTGCACGCCGTCGGTGTAGGTCTGCTGCGAAGCGAGGTTCCCGTCGTGTGCGGCCTGCGCCAGGTCGCCGACGAACCCGGCCGTGGGGCAGCCCGTTCCTGGATCGTCGCGGTGCTCGTGTGACAGGTATTCCTCGACCATGGCCCTACGCGCGTCAAGGCGGCTGGGGTGCCCGTCACCCAGGCCCGCCAGGTAACTGTCCCTGTCATTGAAGGCCTGCGCGGCGGCTTCGGTGACCAGCGCTTCCTTGGAGGCGAACTGCTTGTAGAAGCCGCCGTTCGTCAAGCCGACGGACTTCGTCAGATCGGTGAGGCTGACCCCTTGGATGCCTCGCTCGCGGAACAGCCGAGCGGCCGCTGCGACAATGCCGGCCCGGTTCTCCGCGGCCTGAGCCTTCGACACTCGACTCATGTGAGCATCCACCCCATCGCTTATATTCCGACTGACATCTATGCTAACTCATTCAGACCCTGGCAGGAGCTGCGGCGCGGGGACTCCTGCCGGGCGATCGTCCGTTCCCCCCGGCACGTCACACGTACTTGCCCGGACAGTTGACGTGGGCGGTGTTGCCGGGCCGTCGATCCTCGAGGTTGGCTGATTCCCGAGAACCGAGGCTCTGTACGGACTGGAGCGAGCAACTCCGTGAGACGGTCTCGATCGCGCGGGCAACCCCGCCTGCCCAGGGCGGGCCGAACGTTCTCCATGCGCGTTCGACGCATCTTCCGCCGCGGCCCCCCGGTCCACAGCGCACCCCATGCGCGGGCTCGACAGGCCACCCTTCGTCCGGAACACCTACGATGAGAAGGGGCGAGGCTCGGCGGTGCGTGGAAATCCGTGAGCTTACGCGAGCGTCCAGAACCGTTGAGGGGCGCAAGCGTCCGGGTAGGCGGGCGCCTGTCCCAACAGGGATTCACCGCATGAGCGCCCCCGAGCCGATGAGCGCGAAATATGCGATGCCGCAACGGCGGCCATGGTCCTGATCGCCCGCGACAGCCCTTCCGGATCCGATCCGTCCTACTGGTCCCGCCGGCTCCACCGGTGTCCCCGCGGACCGAAGAGGTGAAGGCATGACCGCAATCCTGGTCACAACGGCGAACGGTGACACAGGCCGACCGATGGTCGACCACCTCATCGAGGCGGGTTTTCCAGTGCGGGCGATGGTCCGCAGCGACGACGAGCGGGCGCAGCGGCTGCGGGACAAAGGCGCGGAAGTCGTCTTCGGGAGCCTCCTGGACCTCCGTGAGGTGCGCGCAGCCCTGAAGGGCGTGCGACGCGCGTACTTCAACTACCCGGTCGGCGAAGGCCTGGTGGAGGCGGCCGTGATGTTCGCGCAGGCCGCCAAGGAACAAGACCTCGAGCTCATCGTCAGCATGTCGCACATCCAGTCGCGTCCCGACGCGCGCAGCAAGGCGACGCAGAACCACTGGCTGGCCGAGCAGGTCTTCACCTGGTCGGGAGTGCCCACCACCCACCTGCGCATCACGTTCTTCACGCAGTGGCTGCTCTACATCTCCGGGCTGATCCGCTACGGCCGCTACGTCATGCCCTTCGACGCCGACAGCCGCTTCGCACCGATCACCGGCCACGACATCGCACTGACCGCAGCCAAGATCCTCACTCGGCCCGAAGAGCACGCCGGCCAGATACTCACTCTTACCGGCCCGGTCGAATACAGCCAAGAGGAACTCGCGGCCGAGGTCGGCCGGGTCCTGGGCCGCGACCTTCCCTACGAGCGGGTCACCGTGGCGACGTTCCTGGAGCTGATCGGCGAGCCCGATGACACCGCCAAGCTCAAGCACTTCGAGGCGGTCACCATCGACCAGCAGGAAGGCCGCCTGGCCGGCGTCACCGACACGGCCGCCCGCATCACCGGACAGCCGATGCAGACGGTCGAGGACTTCATCAACGAGCACCGCTCACGCTTCGAACTCCCCTACGCCGTGACAGCGACCTGAGGTACTTGCACTGGTGCGCACCCGCCGGACGGTGGATCCGGGCAGGCCTCCGACCCGACCGCATGTGTCGGCCTTGCGCGACATGCACATTCGGTCGGCGTTCCGGTATGGATCCGGCCTGGCGGGGCTTGATCGCGCCCCCGTGCCTCCCAATACCGCGCGGCAGCTGAAGTGTTCCTACCCCTGCAGCACCGGCGGGTGCGTACCGCCCGCGACGTCGAATTCTCCGGGGCGGATCTCCTCGCCGCAGCTGCTGCATGTCGTCAGCGGATGCAGCTCGGCCCCGCAATGGTGCCGGAACACGGCCTTCGGCTCCTGGTCGCCGGTGTGGCGCTCGCCCCAGTCCTTGAGCGAGAGGATCACCGGGATGAGGTCCACCCCGGCCTGCGTGAGGTGGTACTCGAAGCGCTCCGGACGCTGCGAGTACTGCTGCCGCACGATGACGCCGGCTTCCTCCAGCCGTCGCAGGCGCCCGGACAGCAGGGTGCGGGACGCGCCGGTGAGCTTGGCGAGGTCGGAGAAGCGGTGGAAGCCGTAAAGCAGCTCCCGGAGGACGGGCAGCGAATAGCGGTCGCCGAGGACCTCGAGCGCGTCGTTCATCGTGCACTGCCGGGGAGTGGGTATCGATTCTGGACTCACGCTGTTAGGGTACACCTCAGTGAGTCCAGAAAGTGGACTCTCTAGCCGAAGGAGCATGTCGTGGGTGTCGTCGAAACTCTCACCGACCGCAACGCCGAGTTCGCCAGGACGCAGTTCACCGAAGGCCTGCGCATGATGCCGAACCTGAAGACGATCGTGATCGGCTGTGTGGACCCGCGCGTCGACCCGGCCTCGGTCCTGGGTGCCGAGCAGGGAGACATCGCGGCCATCCGCAACGTGGGCGGGCGGGTCACGAAGCGGACATTGGACGAACTGGTGATGCTCCGCAGGGTGACGCAGGCGGCCGGCGCCGACCTCGGTCCGGGCTGGGAGCTGATCGTCCTCCAGCACACGCACTGTGGGATCACCCTGCTCGCGGACCAGCCTGAGCTCCTCACCCCCTACTTCGCGACCGACGAGACGGGGCTGGTGGAGCAGGCGGTCAGCGATCCGCGCGCGGCCATCGCACACGACGTGGCTGCCCTTCGCGGCGAGACCCGCCTGGAGGGGGTGCGGGTATCCGGGCTCCTGTACGACGTGGCTTCCGGCGAGATCGAGACCGTCGTCGCCCCGTAGTCCAGGCGCGGCCGACGACGGTCGCCTCCCGCCGAGCACTCCGCCCCGTACGGGGCGGGTCCGCAGCCCCTGCAAACAACCTCAGGAGATGTCATGACCGACGTTGCCGAACTGTCTTCCCGCAACGCCGACTTCGTCGCCGAAGAGTTCTTGACCGGACCGGGTCTGACCATCAACCCGACGGGCAACATGATGATCGTCGGCTGCGTCGACCCGCGCGTGGACCCCTCACATGTTCTGGGCCTGCGGCGCGGTGAGGCGGCCGTGATCCGCAATGTGGGCGGCCGCATCACTCCTGCGACCCTGCGGACCATGACGATGCTCGGCAAAGTCGGCCAGGCACATGCGGACGGCAGAGCCGAGGGGCCCTGGAACCTGGTCATCCTCCACCACACCGGCTGCGGGATGCTCGACCTGGCCCCCTTCGACGGCCTCCTGGCCGAATACTTCGAAGTCCCCCCGGACGCGCTCGCCGCCAAATCCGTCACCGACCCCTACGGCTCCGTCCGCGTCGACGTCGACATCATCCAGCAGGAAGTCCGCAGTCCCGACTTCCTGGTCTCCGGGCTCGTGTACGACGTCTCCACCGGCACCATCGAGGTCGTCATCCCGCCGACCGCCGTCCCGGTCGCCTGACTCCCGCTCCGGCGCGAACGGACTTCGGAACGCCATGCGCGACACCCCGCACGCCACCGCTCACGGCGCCGTGCTCTCCGCCCCCAGGTAGACATCCGGCAGCGCCGGTCGACCGACGGATGACGGGCAGCAAGCTTCACTTGAGCTGCGACGCACGTGGCATCCCGCTCAAGGTCATGACCACCATGGCTGACTCAACGACGTCACCCCGATCCCGCCCCTCGTCGACGGCATCCTGTCAGTGGCCGAGCGTCCCAGCCGGCCACGCCGCCGCTCAGGTTCGCTGCTCGGGGGCAAGGGGAATGACGGCACATCCCACCGCGAAGAGTTGCGCAAGCGCCGGAACCTGCCCGTCATTTCCCCGGCAAGGCGCCACGAACATCAAGGGCTTGGGCAAGCTCCGTTACGTCGCCGAGCGGGTTCTCGGAAGGCCGGCGTCAGCACCGGGTACTCCCTGTTCAGCGACCGAACCTCGAAGTACCCCTGACCAGGGAACGCAGGTCCTACGAGCTCTATGGTCCGCAGCGGCCAAATCCCGGAACGTCCAGTCATGTGTCGTACCCGAAGGGCGTTCGGTCCCGTGGTGGACGCGTATGAAGGCCTCCGCGATGCCATCCGCCCAAAACTGGCAACGTGGTTGTCGGTTGCCGACGGTCTTGGTGACGAAAACACGGGCCCGGTCGAGACCCGCGAGCACAGGCCCCAGCCAGCCCCGGACAGACAGGGGCAGGCCGGGGCTGCTCACCCGGCGGCCGGAGCTCGCCTGGATCAGGCGTCGGCGAAGCGCTTGAATGCAGCCTTGGTCCCCGAGCCGGCGACACCGTCGATCGAGCCTGTGTAGCCCCACTGGGCTGCCAGCATTCGCTGGAGTGCCTTGACGGTGTTGGTGCCCGGGTCTCCGTCAATCGCGCCCGTGTAGCCCCAGATCCCCGAGAGGAAGCGCTGCATCGCCTTCCAACTGTTGGTGCCCAGCTGGCCGTCGATGCTGTCGGTGTAGCCCCAGTATTCCGCGAGGAACCGCTGGACGTTCTTGGCCTCGGCCGTGGTGAGGCCGAAATTCTGCGTCGTGGCCGCGATGGCGGGCTGGGCAGCAGCCGCTGTCCGCGGAGTGTTCACGGGCGCCGCGTAGCTGACGCCCGCGGTCACCACACTGCCGGCGGCGAGTCCGGCGATGGCGACGAGGCCTGCGAGGGTCTTGCCCAGAGCGTTCGGTCGCATGCGCATTCCTCTTTCGTTCGTGAGTCTGCGCCTGTCCTGCCCGGCGGGCAGGCGGCGGGACCACGATGCAGGGCAACCCGACGCCGCAGCCGCGATTGCCGCACAACTGGCGATTTCTCGGGACGACAGACCCACTGACCTGCGTCGACGTACTCCTGCCGGACGGCCGCGCGGGACGGCCTCGTGCGACCCCTGGCAGACGTAACGGACTCCTGGAGACTGCGCGGCGCAGGCGAGCGTCGTGTCCGGCTCGCGGTGAGTCCGCTGCGGGCACCACCGGTTCGCCTCCGACAGCGCCGAGCCCTGGCACGCCTGGCTCAGCCAGCTCACCGGTGCCCGCCGCGGCTGCGAGAGCCCAGCGGCGATGGTGCCGGCCAGGGCCGCACCTGGGCTCAGCGTGCGCTCGGAGGCCGTCGACGAGCTCGGCCGCCTGGTGAGGAGGATCTCTGAAATCGGCTCTGCCCGCAGTCCCGTGAAGCCTCGGTCTGCCCAGCCCTGGTCACAGCAGAGGCCCGGTCCGGATCACCAATACACCTGCCCGGGCCCTCTTTCGACGTCCCGCGAGCGGGAGACCCGCGATGGGGGTATGCCATGTCACGCAAGGTGACCTCGGGGATCCATGAGGAGAGCAGCTATGTACGCAGTAGTTCGGCGCTACGAAGGGGTGAGCGACCCTGCCGAGGCGGGACGCCGGGTGAACGAAGGGTTCGTGGCGATCCTGCGCCAGGTCCCCGGATTCGTGGCTTACTACTGGGTCGATGCCGGGGACGGAGTGATGGTCTCCACCGGCGTCTTCGAAGACCAGGCCGGGGTCGAGGAGTCGACCAGGAAGGCGGCGGACTTCGTCCGGGCCAACCTCGCCTCGCTGCTCCCCAACCCTCCCCAGGTCGCGGCCGGCCAGGTGGTGGCTGCTGGGTAGGGACCTGCGCAGTGGCGCTGGATCCCACGTACCCCCACTCCAATGACCTGGCCTTTCACGAAACTCCGGCCAGAGCCCTGAAATCGACCAGTGCTGCTCGTGTCCCCACTCGCTTCGGCGTTCAACCGAGTGGGGAGTTTCAGGGCCCTGACCGGAGGCGCGTGAACGCTCCTGTAGGTTCTTCCGGACTCGCGTGGGCATGATTTCCGGCGGAGGCATGAGGGAGTGACCGTGGCTGACGAACGGCTTGATGCCGAGTGGCTTCGCGGCTGGTGCGAGCAGGCGGATGCGGCGCTCGCGAAGCTGATGGCATCGTTCCATGCGCGGTTTGGCTTCGAGCCGGGCAGCAACGTGGTCGTGCTCGCTTCGGAGGAGAGTCGACAGGCCACCGACGCGCTCGTGGAGCTGACACCGATTCCCTCGGATCTGACCACGATGTACTGGGTGATCGACGAGGTCTCCCTGCCTGATGTGGAGAACGGCTACTTCGTCCACCCGGCCTCCCTGGTCGCGGACCACTTCCGCGAATACGGGGCCGTCCAGATCGAGGGGGAAGAGCCTGCTCTGGTGTTCGCCAGTGACGGGGGCGGCCATCTGTTCGCACTGGCGGGCTCCGGTCGGATCTGGAGGTCGACCACCGCCTCGTGGCTCGATCAGTTCGACCTTGCTGCAGCCGGTCTCAGGGAGTTTTTCGAGGGGCTGTGCCGGCAGATCAGCGGCCAGCTCTGACGGATGGTCGAAGGGCGAGCCCGATCAGATCCGGGTGAGGATTCGGATCCTCAGGAGACGGAACGCGGCCCGACCATACATGGCTCGCTTAATCGTTTTGACTCGATTTACGTTGCCCTCGACCTTACCGGAGCTCGATTCGAGGGTGAGGCCGGCGGTGACGGCTGCTGCAGCCGTCCGCTGCCCGTTCAACACCAAGGCAAGCCCGTCCTGGCCAGGACTAGCGCTCCTCCTGCGGCTCCCCGGCGAGGGCCGAACGGGGTGTCCTGCCCCGCCCGATCCGGTGACCGCGTGTGTTGGGGTCTCTGGTGCACGGGCCGGATGCGGGAGCGTGGAGCCGCCGGGGCGCGACCAGGCCCTGGGAGACCTACGTGAGGAAATGCCATGCCGATCGCGAAGTCCGTGGCTGCTGTGTCTGCGGCGGCGCTCATGCTGGTGGGTGCGGCAGGAGCCGGAGTGGCGCAGGCGTCCGCCCCGACGGCCGCCGGCATCGCGACTACTTCCGCGTGCCGTCCAGCGAACCACATGGCCAAGATCGCTCAGGCGCCGGCATCTTCGGGGCACCACCACTACCGAGTCACCCTGACTGCGGCGCCAGGGTACGAATCGTGCCGACTCGCCGGGTCACCAACCGACGTGCGGTTCTACCGCCACGGCACCCCCGACGCGGTCACCGCCGGCCAATACGGCCCGCAGCACATGGTGGTGACCTTCGGTCCGGGGCACCCGGTGCACTTCGACATCCAGGTGCCCAACAGGGCCCGTAGCACCTCAGCCGACGAGGCATCCTTCACGCTCAGGACCCCGGACGGGGTGATCCCCGGTGAGACCAGCGCATACGGCCGACTCACCGTCACGTCCGGCACCGTCATCGGTCCGGTCCAGCCCAGGGCTTGACCCTCGTACCGCCCGGCTGCCCGGCCGCCCGGCGCTGCGCGTACGCACGGTCGTCCCACCCCATACATCGAGACGATGAAGCCAGCGGTGAAGGGCCCGGACCTGTTGCGTGGCTAGATCCTTGCGCACTTGGAGAGGAGACGGCGGGTCGTTCAGGTCCAGCATCGGGTAGGGCGGCGTCGATCCGGACGGGTTGGCTGTCCCCGCCGTCTGCCGTCTCTACCGGCTCTTCCGGACCGCAACCGGTGCTCGCCGTCCCGGGTGCTGCCTGCGCTCATCGCGACCGCCTGACGGAGGCCGCATGGAGGCGGCAGGAGGCGTTCCATGTCCCGTGCGCGCCGCACGGCACTCGCAGGTCGCGCATCTCGGCCCTTCCTGTCGCCCGCACCAGGCAAAGAACGGGCGATGGCCGGGATGACCAGGCATTTCACCACAGTGGGCTCACGCGCCTGCGTCCCGCCCCACACCGTCATTGGCCTCCGCGTGGGGTCAGGGACGGTGCCGTCTTGCGGCGACCACCGCCGACCTACCTCAAAGTCATTGCCGTCCTCGGCAGCCGACGTCCAGCCGTAGGCGTCCAGGAACCGGTGGCCCTGAGTCGCATCAGTCGAGGGCGTGGTCGCGGCCGGTCTGCAGGATCTCGTCGGAGAGCTCGGGCTCGACGTTGCGTACGGCGCGGGCGAGCATCAGCGCGCCGACCATTTCACTGAACAGGCGGATGGCCCTGTGGCGGGCCTCGGCCGGGTCGATCTCGTGGCCCTTCTCCTCGGCTTCGCGCAGGAACTCGGCGGCGAAGCCGGTGAGGTAACCCTCGACGCCTTCGGCGTACGCGCTCTGCACGGCTTCGCTGTGCCGTCCGGCATCGGTGGCCAGGGAGGCGGAGGGGCAGCCGCCGTCCGGGGTGTCACGGTGCGTGGTGGACAGATAGCCGGCCACGACCCGCTCCAGTGGAGAGCCGTCCTGGTCCGGACCGTCCTCGATCGTCCGGGCCAGGACCCCGAGCGAGGCGGCGTAGGAGGCGCCGCACACCTCCACCGCCAGGTCGTTCTTGGACGCGAAGTGGTTGTAGAAGCCGCCGTGGGTGAGTCCGGCTTCCTTCATCAACTCGGCGATGCCGACCGCGTCGATGCCCTGCGAGCGAAACATGCGGCTCGCCGCTTCGAGGATGTTCTGCCGGTTGCGGGCCTTGTCCTGCTTGGTGATCCGCGGCATGGCCGTCCTCTCGCGTCGTTCTCGATTTGACCTTTTTGAGGATCCTCGTCATCATAGCAACAGTTCCAATGATGACCATCATTAATAGTTCGTGGAAGGAGGCCGTCATGCGGGCCATCACCTACGACCGGCACGGAGAAGCCGGGCGGGTACTACGCCTGAGCGAGCTGCCTGCCCCTGCTGCGCCCGCGGCCGGGCAGGTGCAGGTGCGGGTGCTGTCCCGGCCGATCCACCCCGGCGACCTGGCGGGAGTGGAGGGCCTTCCGGGTGGGCCGCGGCAGCGGTTCGCCACGCCACGGATTCCCGGCGTGGAGGGAATGGGTGTCATCGAGACCGTAGGCGAGGGTGTGCAGAATCTGCGGCGCGGTCAGCGGGTGGCGTTCTTCCCGGTGCCGGGCGCGTGGAGCGAACTCGTCACGGCGCCGACCGATCTTGTGGTGCCGGTGCCCGAGGACCTCAGCGACGAGACCGCGGCTTTGATGCTGGTCAACCCGCTGACCCTGCTCTCCTTGATGCGGGCGGTCGAGGACGCCCAGCACGGCCAGGCCGGTCCCGTGGTGCAGACGGCCGCCGGTTCCTCGGTGGGAAAGCTGGTCAGCGCCGCAGCACTCAAGCACGGCATCCCGCTGGTCAACCTGGTACGCAGCGCCACGGGGGCGCAGACCTTGCGGCAGCGCTTCCCCGGACTGCCGACCATTTCGACGGCCGACGCGGACTGGCGCACTCAGGTCCAGGACGCGACCGGCGGTCTGGGCGCCCAGGTCGTGCTGGACGCGGTGGGCGGATCCCTGACCGGTGAGCTGGCCGGACTGCTCGCCGACGGCGGCACGCTGATCACCTACGGACAGCTCGGTTCCGGCAGCACGCCGCTGGAGTCGCTCGCGCTGACCCCCCGGGCCCTGACCGTGCGGGGCACGTCCGTCCTCCAGTGGATGACCACTCGGACGCCTGAGGAACGGGCCGAGGAGGTCGCTTTCGCCGCCCGTCTGGCCGCGACCGTCCCGGAACTCTTCGAGGTCGCCGCCGGCTACGACCTCGCCGACTTCGCGAAGGCCATCGACCATGTCCGCCGTCCTGGCAAGAGCGGAACCGTCCTGCTCACCAGCCCTGCACCCTGAACCCCACGAAGGGCACCGCCATGAAGATCGGAACCCTCGGCGCCGGAACCGTCGCCCAGGCCATCGCCCGCCACGCCGTGGCCCACGGCCACCAGGTCGTACTGAGCAACAGCCGCGGCCCCGCCTCCCTGGCGGGCCTCGCCGACGAGCTCGGACCGCTCGCCCACGCCGGCACCCCGGAGGAAGCCGCGGCGGCGGAACTCGTCGTGCTCGCAGTGGGCTGGCCCCAGATCCCGGACGCGGTAGCCGGCCTGCCACCCTTCGCCGGGCGCATCGTCATCGATGCCACCAACCAGTTCGCCTCCCCGCCGCCGCCCGTGAAGATCGCCGACCTGGGCGAGCTGACCGGCAGCGAACACGTCGCCTCACTGCTGCCCGGAGCCCGCGTCGTCAAGGCGTTCAACACCCTCTACGGCAAGTACATCGCCGCAGACCCGCGCCACCAGGCCGGACGCCAGGTGCTGTTCCTCGCCGGTGACGACGCCGACGCCAAGACCACCGTCAAGGACCTCACAGCCGCCTTCGGCTTCGCCCCTGTCGACCTCGGCTCCTTGCGCGAGGGCGGACGCCTCATGCAGCTCGGCGGCCCGCTCTCCGGCCTCCACGTCCTCAAACAGGACTGAGCCGGGCCCCTATCCATTCCTCACCCCGCTCCCCATCCACCCCCCAGCACAAGGAAGTTACTCATGACCACCCCCCAGCCCCTGCTGCAGCCCGTCCGCCTCGGCGCCCTGGAGCTCGCCAACAGCGTCGTCATGGCCCCCATGACCCGCGCCCGCGCTCAGAACGCCGAACTGGCCCCCACCGACCTCCACGCGACCTACTACGCCCAGCGCGCCGGCGCCGGCCTGATCGTCACCGAGGGAACCTGGGTCAACGCCGACGCGATCGGTTTCATCCACGCGCCCGGCATCTACACCGACACGCAGACCGCCGGCTGGGTGAAGGTCACCGAAGCCGTCCACGAGGCCGGCGGGCGGATCGTCTCCCAGTTCGGCCACCTCGGCGCGGCCTCCCACCCCGACCACCTCGGCGGCCGCCTGCCCGCCGGACCCTCGGCCATCAACCCCGGTGAGAAGTCCTTCACCCCCTCCGGCCCGAAGGACACCGTCACCCCGCGCGCCTACACCGCCGCCGAGATCGCCGCCACCATCGCCGACTACCGCCACGCGGCGGAGAACGCCCGCCGCGCCGGCTTCGACGGCGTGGAAATCCACGCCCAGCAGTCCCACTTGATCCCGCAGTTCCTCAACCCCCGTCTCAACCAGCGCACCGACGCCTACGGAGGCAGCAGCGAGAAGCGGGCCCAGTTCCTCCTCGACATCCTCGACGCCGTCAGTGACGTGTGGGGCAGCGACCGCGTCAGCGTGAAGATGTCCCCGGGCTGGGCCAACGGAACCACGTTCACGGCGGACGAGGAGGCACTCGCCGACTACGACCAGCTGTTCAAGAAGCTCAACGAGAGCAACCTGTCCTACCTGCACCTCCTGGGCACCCCCGGCACCATCGAGGAGCGCGTCGCCGTCTTCGCCCGCTTCCGCGCGCACTACCAGGGCAACATCGTCGCCAACCTCGGCTTCACCCAGGCCCTCGGCAACGAGATACTCGACCACGGGATCGTCGACGCGGTCTCTTTCGCCGAGCCCTTCATCGCCAACCCCGACCTGGTCGAGCGCTTCGCGCAGGGCCACCCGCTGGCCGACGGCGACCGGAACACCTACTACGCCGGTGACAGCGAGGGCTACACCGACTACCCCGCCTTCACCGCCAACTGAGCAAGGAAGAAGACGCCGACGCAGCATTGGCGTGCTGGGCAGCAGGAAACCTCCTGCTGCCCCACACCCAACGCAGCGCCCGTCGGCTTCGGTTGGCGGACCGTACGGCAGGCCCCTCGTCGATCCAGCTCTTCGAGTCGCGCCGCTTGACGGACGGCGCGTCAGGAGTCCTCGGTTGACTTGGAACGGCAGGGAAAGTCGCGGTGTACTCCAGCACAACCACCCGTCTCTCTGGCGAGTCGTACTGGGCGGCGTGAGGACGCGTACGCCGGTGCCGCACAAGTGTTCCACCTGCTTCGGGGCCCGCGCTCTCGGCACGGTCGCGAGTGTGCGTCTGGCTCGGTGACGCGTTCCCGGGCCTTCTTCTCCGTCTACGTCAGGACAACCATGGCTTTCCGTTCCCTTCCCCGGCACCGCAGGCGGCTTGTAGTCGCCATCGGTATCGCCCTGGTCAGCGGTGCCGTGCCGGCTCCCGTCGGCAACGCCGCCACCCCGGCCGCGACGACCGCCACCACGCCCAGCACCAAGCGCCTGCATGACGACTTCAACGGCGACGGCTACCCCGATCTGGCGATCGGCGCGCCGGGCACCACCTTGAGCGGGCAGGCGAAGGCCGGGGCCGTCAGCGTGCTGTACGGCTCGTCCAGCGGGCTGTCGACCTCGCGCAAGCAGGTCCTGACCTGGTCGAGCCGGTCGACGGTGCAGCGGCAGACGGGCTACGGCAGCGACGTGCAGAGCGGCGACCTCGACCGGGACGGCTACGCCGACCTGCTGTCACTTGTGGACATGTCGCCGATCAGTGGCTACGACGGACGTTTCCTGGCGGTCAACTGGGGTGGTGCCAAGGGGTTGTCCGCCACGCCGACCCTGCTGAGGAACGTGCCGGCGAGTTCCCGCGGCGTCTTCGTGGTTGCCGATGTCGACGGGGACAAGAATCCGGACGTGACGGTGTGGGGCGACGACTACGGAGACGAGAACGCGCCGGGCGACGCCTCGGTGCTGCACGGCCCGTTCCACCGCGACGGCGGCAGTACGAGGACGACCCGGTTCACCCTCTTCCCCGGCGAGGAGTGGTACGCCATCGCTATGGCCGCCGGTGACGTGACCGGCGACGGCACTGCCGATCTGGCCATCAGCGTCAGGCAGCAGGACGGCGAGATCGGTACCGGTGGGGTTGCCCTGCTGGTGGGCGGTCCTTCCGGGTTCACCTACAAGGGCCTTCTCAAGGACGCCCAGGGCCGGCTCATCCGCGGCGACGACGTCGAGATCGGTGACCTCGACAAGAACGGTCACGCCGAGATCGTCGTCGGCCACTTCGTCGACGGCACCGACTACGACGTCGGCCTCCCGGTCAAGGGCGGCGCGATCGCCGTCGTCCACGGCGGCCCGAACGGCGTGTCCACCACCCGCAAACCGGTGTGGATCAACCAGGACACCGCGGGCGTACCGGGCGTGGGGGAGTGGGGTGACGGCATGGGCGCGGGCCTGTCGATCGGCGACACCAACGGCGACGGCTACCCCGACGTGGTGACAGGCCTGCCCGGTGAGGACTTCGACGGCCTCACCGACGCAGGCACCGTGCTCGTGCTGCGCGGCAGCGCGAACGGTCTGACCACCGCCGGCATCAAGTCGTTCAGCCAGAACACCGCCGGGGTACCCGGCACCGCCGAGAAGCTGGACCGTTTCGGCAGCGAGACCGCCCTCGTCGACGCCAACGGCGACAAGAAGGACGGCCTGGTCGTCGGCGACCGGGCGGAGAACGCGAACAACGGTGCCGCGTGGGTCTTCTCGGCCACCTCCAGCGGCATCACCGCGAGCGGTTCCTTCTCGTTCGGCCCGTCCACCATGGGCCTGCCCGCGACCGGGGCCCTGTTCGGAGCCTCGGTGGCCGACTGACGGCGACACCGGCGTACACGACGACTGCCGTGAACCCGTCCAGACCAAGGGCGAGGAGCATGACGAGGACGGCACTGATCAGGAACATCAGAGGCTCAGTGCCTCCGCGGGTTCGGAGAACGCTCCGGGCGCCGGTCTCGCAGGCATCCCCTGGCGGACAGTAGGGTCACTTGCACGGGACGACTCCAGGGGTGGGCATGACCGAGGTGGGGAGCGATCCGTTGGTATGGCGGATCCCGCCGGCGCACGCCGCATTGATGATCCTCGTGGCCTGCCCCTGTGCGGCGGTGAACATCTACGGGCATCCATCAGCCGCGCTGCGGCTTGTGACGGTCGTCGTCGGAGTCGTGGCGCTGCTGGTGGCGCTGGTGAGCCTGCGGATGTACCTGGCCGTGGACGACGAAGGTATCGCGGTCCGGTTCTTGCACCGTGAGCAGTGGTTGCCGTGGTCGTCGGTCGATCACATCGAGGTCGTCTCCGGCGTTCGCGGATCCGACACCATCCGGTTCAGCCGCGCCGACCGAACCTTCGTCGACGTGCCACCCTCACTGCTGCAGCCGACCCGGCCGGTCCGCAGGCCGGCGGCCGGGCACCTCCTCCGCGACGCCGCGCGGCGGATCGAGGCGCGGCGCCCCACGGCATGAGCGGTGCTCACCCGGCGTGCGGCGGTCACCCAGCCGAAACCGGAGTCAACCGACAGTGACTACACTTACGCGTCATGTGTGCCACGAGCAGGCTCTGCGTGGTGCGGACGTCCTGTGAGTGGTCATACTGGGTGGCTGCGGGGGACCTGGGATGGAGGGGACCATGTCCCGCAATTCTGGCGACAAGGTGCCGACCATGGTGGACGTGGCGCGGCGCGCCGGCGTCTCCCCCAGCACGGTCTCCTACGCCATGACCGGCGCCCGGCCCATCTCGGAGGCCACGCGGGAGCGCATCCAGCAGGCGATGCTCGACCTCGGCTACAGGCCGAACGTCTTCGCGCGGGGGCTCAAGAGCAAGCGCAGTCATATCCTCGCGGTCCTGTTCCCCAAGGACGAGCGGGGCATGAACCTCGGTTCCATGGAGTACATCTTCGGCGCGTCCGATCACGCCCAGAACCGCGGCTACCACCTGCTGCTTTGGACCTCCCGGGCAGAAGAGCTCGACGAGCTCGCCGGGCTGGCCCGGCAGGGCCTGGTGGACGGCGTACTGCTGATGGAAGTCCGCCTGGAAGACCCGCGCGTCGAGGTCCTTCGCAGCTCGGAGTTGACCTTCACCATGCTGGGGCAGACCGCCGACCCCGGCGACCTGGACTACGTCGACACCGACTTCGATCAGTGCGCACGACTGGCCGTCACGCACCTCGCCGACCAGGGCCACCGGCATCTCGGCTTCGTGCACCAGGACGCCGCGACGATCGCGTCCGGTCGCGGCAACGCGATCCGGTTGCGCGACGGCATGCTGAGGGCGGCGCAGGACCTCGGAGTCGCGCTCACCGCGCTGACCTGTCAGAGTCATATCACCGGTGGCCGGGAGGCGTTCGCTGAACTGCTCACCGCCGATCCGCGGGCGACCGCCGTCATCGCGTTCAACGAGCAGGCCGCGCCCGGCATCATGGCCGCTGCGGTCGAGCACGGCCGGCGCATCCCCGAGGACTTCTCCGTGGTATCCATCGACATGCCCGCGCAGGCGGCCCTGATGACGACGCCCACGATGACCACAGTGGGGCCGGTCGCCGCCGCCATGGGCACGGCGGCGACGGAGATGCTGATCCGCCGGATCGAAGGACAGCAGCTCAGCGGCCCCTCACAGACGCTGTTCGACGGCGAACTGGTGGTCCGGGCAAGTTCCGGCCCCGCTCCCTCCACGCGCTGAGCCGTTATCCATCCGTAACGCGTCTGAATTTCTTGGGCGTTGACACCCCATCCGGGGCGCTTTAGCGTGCTCGAAACCCAGTCGAATCGTATCGATGACTGGTGATGAAGGGGAGCGTTTCATGGGTGCAAGACGGGTGACGGCCGCATTCGGCCTGCTCAGCGCGACGTTGGTCATGGCCGCCTGCGGCAACGGCGGCTCGGGCGGTGGCGGCAACAGTGCGACGCAGGGTGCGGACGCCCGGGGCCCGATCACGTTCGTCACGGGCAAGGACAACAGCGGCGTCCTTCCGTTCATCGCCGACGAATGGAACAGAACGCATCCCGACGAGAAGGTGACGATCAAGCAGCAGAGCGACCAGGCCGACCAGCAACTGTCGGACCTCGAACAGCACTTCCAGGCGAAGGACCCCGGCTACGACGTGGTCACCGTGGACGTCGTGTGGACGGCCGAGTTCGCGGCCAAGGGCTGGATCATCCCGCTCACCGGGCGGAACGCCCTGGACACCACCAAGCTGCTGCCGGCCACGGTCAAGTCGGCGACCTACAACGGCAAGCTCTACGCGGCACCGTACGGCTCCGACGGGGGCCTGCTCTACTACCGCACCGACCTGGCCAAGACCGCACCCACCACGTGGGACCAGCTGATCTCCGACTGCAAGAACAAGACCGCCAAGGGAACCATCACCGGTACCAAGCCCGCCTGCTACGCGGGCCAGTTCGCCAAGTACGAGGGCCTGACGGTGAACGCCGCCGAAGCGATCAACGCCACGGGCGGCTCGATCGTCGGACCGGACGGACGCAGCGCGACGGTCGACTCCGCGCCGTCCGCCACCGGCCTCGACTTCCTGGTGAAGGGCTTCAAGGACGGTTACATCCCCAAGGAAGCGCTGGGCTTCCAGGAGACCCAGAGCCTGAACGCTTTCGAGGCCGGCCAGTTGATGTTCATGCGCAACTGGCCGTACGCCGTCGCCGTCCTCAACGGCAAGGGCTCCAAGGTGGCCGGGAAGTTCGCCGTCGCGCCCCTGCCGGGCCCGTCCGGTCACGGCGCGTCCACCCTGGGCGGGCACAACCTCGGCATCAGCGCGTACTCCCAACACAAGGCGACCGCGCGGGACTTCCTGAAGTTCATCGAGTCCGACGCGGTCCAGCGCAACAACCTGACCGTCGGCACGTTGGCGCCGGTCCTCACCGCGATGTACAGCGATCCGGCACTCATCAAGAAGTTCACCTACCTGCCCGACCTGCTCAAGAGCATCCAGACGGCGGTACCCCGCCCCATCACCCCGTACTACCCGGGCGTCACCGAGGCGATCGAGACCAACGCCTACGCGGCTCTACAGGGCCGTATGACCACCCATCAGGCGTTGACGAACATGCAGGCGGCGATCAAGTCCGCCACGGCCGGCGGCTGACCGGACGGCCCCATGCACGAACTGGCAGACCGGCGCGCCCGAACCGGCGCGTCGGCCCCGGCCGATCCTCCCTTCCGATCAAGACCTCGGACGGCGTCTTCACCGCAAGGAGCAGCCATGACCCCAGTCGGTCAGGTAGAACACAGAGTCGTCAAGAAACCAGATGGCGGCCCTCGCCGGCCCACGGCACGCCGAGGCACCACCAACCCCGGCGAGGCACGACTGGCCTATGTGCTGATCACGCCCACCCTCCTCCTGCTGGCACTCATCGTCGGCTACCCGGTCGTCAAGGCCGTCTACCAGTCGTTCCTGACCGACCCCGGCCTGGACCAGGCCACCGGCCTGTTCACCACAGGGGACACCTGGTTCGGACTTCACAACTACACGCACTGGCTTCTGCAACAGTGCGCCACCCCCAACGGGGGTTACACCGCATGCCCCAGCGGGACCCCGGGGTCGCAGTTCTGGGGCTCGGTCGGCGTCACGGTCGGCTTCACCGTCGTCGCCTGCACGCTGGAGACCGCGATCGGCATGGTGTTCGCCCTGATGATGCACCGGGCGTTCCGCGGCCGCGCCATGGTCCGGGTCGCGATCCTCATCCCCTGGGCCATCCCGACCGCGGTCACCTCCAAGCTGTGGCAGGTCATGTTCGACCCGCAGGGCTGCGTCAACAAGATCCTCGGCACCCACTACGCCTGGACGTCCTCGCTATGGCCGGCCCGGTCCGCGATCGTCATCGCGGACACCTGGAAGACCACGCCCTTCATCGCACTGCTGATCCTGGCCGGCCTGCAGAACATCCCCGAGGAGACATACGAGGCGGCGAAGATCGACGGGGCGAACGCGTGGCGGCGGGGGGGGGGCGCGGGAGACCCGCGCCAGGACGCCACGGCGCCGCCCCCGGCCGGGCACGAGACGCCCGCGGCGCCGCCCGCCGGCGGCGCCCCCA
>NZ_JBHWEL010000075.1:24148-27527 GCF_042734135.1 Streptomyces sp. NPDC059668
TACACCGCAGTGCTGTCCCGGGCGGCCCTCCACAACCCCCCCGAGGACACAACCGCGGCGGCCACGAGCGCGGGGGCGACGGCGGGGCGGCTTTTCACCAGCGTGACACTGCCGCTGGTGAAACCGGCCCTGGCCGTCGCGGTCATCTTCCGCGCCCTGGACACGCTGCGCATGTACGACCTGCCGAAGATCCTCACCGGTGGCGCCAACGGCACGACGACAAGCTCGATCCTCGTGGTCGACCAACTCACCAGGGGAGCCAACTCGGCATCCGCGCTGTCCACGATCACCTTCGTATTCATCTTCGTCATCGCGTTCGGAATGGTCCGCTTGTTCAACGCCAACATCCTCGGCGCGCACGCGAAGGCGGTGAGGTGAGATGGTTACCACCACCGCACTGCCGGCCCGCACCACCAGGACCTCGGTCCGGCCGCGGCAGCGTCGGAAGATCCGCTGGAACACCGTCGGCACCGCCGCGACCACGGTGATCATCATCCTGTGGTGTCTGGCGCCGTTCTACTGGATGCTGGTGCTCTCCTTCCGGGACAGCGCCTACACCTTCTCGACCGACCTGTGGTTCAGCCACGTCACCTTCGACAACTTCAAGTACGCGTTCAACGCGGACTACAACCCCTTCGCGCGGTCACTGCTGAACAGCCTCGTCATCGGCACGGTGGTCACCGCCCTGTCCATGGTCATCGGCGTCTTCGCGGCGTACGCACTGGCCCGCCTGTCCTTCCGCGGCAAAGGCATTGTGCTGGCGGCGATCCTCGGAGCCTCGATGTTCCCCGGCGTCGCCATCCTCACCCCGCTCTTCCAGCTCTTCAGCAGCTGGCACTGGCTGGGCACCTACCAGGCGCTGGCCCTGCCGCAGATCTCCTTCTCGCTGCCGCTGGCCGTCTACACGCTGACCAGCTTCTTCGCCGCCATGCCATGGAACCTCGAAGAAGCAGCCCGGGTCGACGGCGCCACCCCGGGGCAGGCGTTCCGACTGGTCATCCTGCCGCTGGCCGCCCCGGCCGTGTTCACCACGTCCATCCTTGTCTTCCTCGCATCCTGGAACGAGTACTTGCTGTCCAGCGTGCTGTCCAACGGCGCCACAGGGGTAGCGCCCTCGACGGTCGCCATCGCGAACTTCACCGCGGGACCCCACATCGTCCCCTACACCCAGACGATGGCCGCCGGCCTCGTCGTGACGATCCCGCTGATCGTCGTCGTGCTGCTGCTGCAACGCCGCATCGTGAGCGGCCTGACCGCCGGCGGCGTCAAAGGCTGACCCTTCGCCCCGGCCGCCCCCCCCGCACGAACACCGGGAACCACTCCGCGCCACTCGCATCACGCCGTTCACCGACACCCACAAGGAGCCGCAGTCCATGAGGAACCAGACCTACGCCCTGAGAGCGACAGGGTTAGTGATCGCGTTCACCCTGCTCATCACCGGCCTGCTGGCCAACATCACGAGAGCGAGCGCGGCCTCCACCTTCAACCAGTCCGACCTCGTCAGGACGGTGAACTCCTTCCTCAACAACTACTACATCAACGGAGGTGACTTCAAAACAACCCAGACCGACGGCGGAGCCATCCACTTCTGGGAGGCATCCTTCGACCGCGAGACCCTGACGGACGCCTCACGGCTGACCGGACAGTGGAAGGACAAGATCAGCGAGACCTACTACCGGTACGAGAACACCCACTCCGCCAACCGCTTCGGGAACCCGAAGTCGTGGATCGGAAACGACACGGACTGGAACGACGACTACTCCTGGGCCACGCAGTTCGCCCTCGACGCGTTCGAGGCCACGGGTGACCAGCACATGCTCGACCAGGCGAAGTGGCACCTGGACTTCTTCTACAAGGACTACTACGACAGCGTCGACGGCGGCGGCTTCTGGCGGGAGCGCACGGCCAAGGACCAGAAGGACGTCCCCTCGAACGGCTTCGGGATCGCGGCGGCCGAACTGGCCCGCTACTACCCGAACGTCACGGTGCACAACAACCCGATGAACACCGACAAGACGTATCTGCAGATCGCCCAGGACACCTACAACTGGCTGAAGACCAGCTTCCTCCGGTCGGACGGCAGCCTCCAGAACTCCTTCTCCGGACGCGACTGGGACAACAACCTCTACACCTACAATGCCGGCGTCTTCCTGGAAATGGGCGCCAACCTCTACGACCTGACGAAGAACGCCACCTACATCACGGACGGCAGGAAGGTCGTCGACTTCGCGAAGGCCCACTTCACGACCGGCAGCAAGCAGATCATCGTCAATGAGGATGCTGTCGGCGAGAGCGGCCTCTACCGGCCCGACCCGGTGAACAGCTACGAGACGGTCTTCAAGGGCATCTTCCTCCGCGGACTGTACAAGTTCATCACGATGGGCAAGCAGAGCCAGTACATCGACTGGCTCGGCGACAACGCGCAGTCGTCCTACGATCACCGGAACAACGACCTCCCCTCGGCCTCTTTCGACCAGACCCTGACGAACGGGCGGTCAACGGGGGTGGCCTCCGGACTCGCGGCGATGACGTACACCCTCGCCGCCCAGAAGCTCTCCGGGAAGATCGAAGCGGAGACCGGCCAGAAATACGGGACCGGGAGGAACGAATCGGCTTCGTCGGCGTCGAACGGCCAACTGGTCGGAAGCATCGACAAGGCTGGGGCAGGCGTCGAGTTCCGCAACCTGTCATCGGCGAGTTCGCTCACCTTCAGAACCGCCAGCGCCAACAACGGAGCCAAGCTCAGCCTCTACGTCAACGGCAGTTATATCCGCAAGGTCGACTTCCCGTACACCGGGAACTGGAACTCCACGTTCGCTGACACCACCGTGGCGGTCTCCGTCCCCGACGGAGCGACGATCAAGCTCCAGTACGACTCCGGTGACGTCGCGGCGAACATCGACTACGTGACCCTCTCGGGATCGTCGAGTGCGACGACGTTCTACGGGGACGCCAACTACGCCGGGAGCGCGGTCTCCTTGGCGAAGGGCAGCTACACGGTGGCTCAGATGGAGGCCGCGGGTATCGCGAACGACACCATGAGCTCACTCAAGGTACCGGCCGGCTGGACGGTCGAGGTCTACCAGGACGGAAACTTCGACGGCACCAAGTGGACGTACACGGCGGACAATCCGTACGTGGGAACGGCGAACGACCAAATGTCCTCCATCCGGATCTCCTGAGGCCGGGACCGGACTGGCCAGACTCGTGGGCGCACCGGCCGGACAGGCGCCCAGGTAACGAACCGAGGATGGACAGGCAGGCGAGGCGGGGGGCCCCCCGGGGGGGGGGGGGGGCGGGCGCCCCCCCCCCCCCCCCCCCCCCCGCCCCCCCCCCCCCCCCCCCCCCCCCCCCGCGCCCCACACGCCCGCCCGCCCCC
>NZ_JBHWEL010000075.1:27537-42944 GCF_042734135.1 Streptomyces sp. NPDC059668
CTCTATCTTTCCCCCCTTCGCGGCGCCCGCCGCTCTTCGGGTTCTCGCGCCCCCCCCCCCCCCCCCCGCCGACCGCCGACCGCCGACCGCCGACCGCCGACCGCCGACCGCCGGTCGACGGCGAACCCGGCCCGCTATCGGGACCGGTTGTCTGCCGGCGGGCCACAACACCACAGAACAGTCCGCATTGGACTCAAGACATTGACCGTCCGAACCGTCCGGGCATTCACCAATGAGATCGCCTCGCAATGCCCCGGAACGCGCGACGCCAATGCTATGGAAGGAAACGCGATGGACCCCTGGTGGAAAAGTGCTGTCGTTTACCAGATCTACCCCCGGAGCTTCGCGGATTCCGACGGTGACGGCATAGGCGACCTTCGCGGAATCATCAACCACCTGGACCACCTGGCCGGACTCGGCGTCGATGTCATCTGGCTGTCGCCCATCTATCCTTCTCCCCAGGACGACAACGGCTACGACATCAGCGACTACCAGAACATCGATCCGCTCTTCGGTGACCTCGACGACTTCGACGAACTGCTCGCCGGCATTCACCGACGCGGCATGAAACTGATCATGGATCTGGTGGTCAACCACAGCTCCGACGAGCACGCGTGGTTCCTCGACAGCCGTAGTGACATAGCCCACCCGAAGCGGGACTGGTACTGGTGGCGACCGGCCCGCGAAGGCATGGAACCCGGAACGCCGGGTGCCGAACCCACCAACTGGGCGGCTGCGTTCGGCGGACCCGCGTGGGAGTTCGACGAGAAGACCGGCGAGTACTACCTGCATCTGTTCTCCCGCAAGCAACCGGATCTGAACTGGGAGAACGTGGAGGTCCGCCATGCGATCCACGCGATGATGCGGTGGTGGCTGGACCGCGGCGTGGACGGTTTCAGGATGGACGTGATCAACCTGATCTCCAAGGACACAGCACTCCCGGACGGCCGGGTGTCGAGCCCTGCCGTCTTCCCGGACGACTCGGCGGGTTACGTCAACGGCCCGCGCGTCCACGAGTTCCTGCGGGAGATGCACGAGCGGGTCTTCGCCGACCGCGACGCGCTCCTGACGGTCGGCGAGATGCCGGGCGTGACCATTGAGGAGGCCATTCGCTTCACCGACCCGCGGCGACGGGAGGTCGACATGGTCTTCCAGTTCGACCATGTCTGGGCCGACCGGGGCGACGACCCGTGGCAGCTCGTCCCGTTCAGGCTCACCAACCTCAAGGCGATACTCGGACGCTGGCAGGCAGGTCTCGCGGAAGGCGGCTGGAACAGCCTCTACTGGAACAACCACGACCAACCCCGAGCAGTCTCACGCTACGGCGATGACAGCCCTGACCATCGGGTCGCCTCGGCCAAGATGCTCGGGACCGTTCTCCATCTGCACCGGGGCACACCGTATGTGTACCAGGGCGAAGAGCTCGGGATGACCAACTACCCGTTCACGACCATTGCCGATTTCCGTGACATCGAGTCCCTCGGACAATACGCCGAAGCGATCGAAAAGGATGGCCGCGATCCTGAAGAGGTACTGACCGTACTTCGCGCCCGGAGCCGCGACAACGCGCGAACGCCGATGCAGTGGGACTCCTCAGCGCAGGCAGGCTTCACCACCGGACAACCATGGCTGCCCGCAAACCCCAACCACGTCCGGATCAACGCCGCCGCCCAGCAGGACGACCCGGATTCGGTCTACCACTACTACCGTCGACTCATCGAGCTCCGGCACACCGAACCGGCCGTGGTCAACGGTGACTTCACCATGCTCCTCCCGCACGACGAGCGGCTCTACGCCTTCACCCGCCGCCTCGGCACCACCGAACTCCTCATCATCGGCAACTTCACGGACCGGACCGTCCGAGCAGACATCGCCGACGCCGCCGCCTGGTCGTCGGCCGAACTGCTGTTGACCAACCTCCCGACGCCACCGGCCGACCTCACCATGGAGCCCTGGCAAGCGGCGATCTATCGCCGCACCCTTGCCTGCTGAGCCACGGGCACAGCACACCACTTCGACCTGATCGCTCGTTGCTCCGTCCATGACGGACCTGTTGGACCGTCTCCGGCCTCGGGGTGTGCCATTTCAACAGCTGATCCGGTTTGTGGAGTGGTCAGTTGTTGCCCGAGGTCAGGCGGCCCTCGAAGACGATCTGGAACGGGTTGAGGGCGCCCTTGCCGGACCCAAGACCCGCTCGCGCAGTTCTTCGGTGCCCGTGGCTGCGCCCTGTCCAGGGCCCTCCACCAAGTCCACCTCATGTCGCAGGGCAGTGACGAGTGCTGCTCTAAGCTCGGATACCGTGCCGGCTGACGATCACCTGGGGGGCAGATGCCAGCATCGCAGCACGAGCTGACCGACCGGCTCGTGGCAGCCGTGGACGCCAAGGACTCCGACGCGGTCGGCGCTCTTCTTGGAGAGGGCGCCGATCCGCAGACGCCGGGCCCGGACGGCCTCCCGCTGCTCTGCACCGCCGTGGCCGGGTTCGACCACGAGACCGCCAGGGCATTGACGGACGGTGGCGCCGATCCCGACCACGAACTGCCGGACGGCACCACACCGCTCCTGCGGGCCGTCGACCTCGGCTCCCGGGCAATGCTGTGGGCCGTGCTCGGCGACGACCCACAGCTGCGGCTGACCGAGCGCGCCCGCAAACGGCTGCTCGACCTCGCCCGGTACTGGATCGAGACGGGCGAGGAGAAGGAACTCCGCCGGCGGACGGGAGCATCGGGCCCGGCCGTCCGGCGTCTCGTCACGGAAGACCACACAGAGGTCGAGGAGGTCTCCCTCGGCGGGCTCACCGTCCGCGCCGGCCACAACGGCATCCTCACTGGGCTGGAGTGGAGATTCGGCATCCCAACTCCGGTGGCGGAGCTGGCGGCACGAGCCGTGGCGTACGCGGACGGGCTGCACGCCAACTGGGCCGAGGCTCGCTTCGTCCTCGGTGAACGCCGAGGGCCGCAGGTCTGGTCCGAGCTGAAAGCGCTACGGCACCACCCCGACCCCGTCCACCGCCTCTTCCTCGTCGACGTCGTGTGGTCCCGGAATTCCATGAGGTGGTTCAACCATCGCCAGGACGTCGCCGAGGACGCCGACTTCCTCGCCGCCTGGGTGAGCGACGAACCGGACAGCATGGTGCTCGCCAGGGTCCTGGATGTCTACGCCGACGAGGACCACCCAGACATGGAGGCCATCGGTCTCAGATACGTCGACCACACCGACCCGCGGGTGCGCAGTCAGGTGCCCCACCTGATCCTGCGAGAGTCCCCGCCCACCGAAGTTGCCACCAGCGCACTGCTTGCCCTGTCACGGGATCCCGACCCCGATGTTCGGTGTTCAGTCGCCGGCGCCATGGGTGGCCGCGGCCTCACCTCGGATTTGCGAGAAACCCTGCTGGCCCTCATCCGGGACACCGACTTCGAGGTCCGGGCCTGTGCCGCCGTCTCCCTGGGCAACTCCGACGACCGCACGGCCGCCGTCACGGACGCCCTCGTCGCCGTGCTCGACGAAGAGGATCTGCTTTTGCGTCTGGAGATCGTCCACGCGCTCGCGCGCCGTGACGATCCCCGCACCGAGTACGCCTGGGAACGCGTAGGCGAACTTCCTCCCGGCTTCGGTGAGATCGGCCCGCAGCAAGAGGACCACCGCATCCTCGCCTACTGGCAGTACCGATCGCGCCACCGTCCGACGGAACCGCACAGTCCGTCCAGCTGAGCGCCCTGGACCTCGGCGAATGCTCTGGCGGCGGCAGCAAGAACGGTCCACCGCTCGCTCGGCGTCTCGCACGGTCAATGGCCGATGGCAGGGCGGCTCCTGACGCATCGGCGGTGACGGGCACTGACGTGCGGCGCTGCGTCCAGGGGAGGCTGGTACTTCCGATGGACGCTGGACCAGAGAGTGTGTCAGTCCGACGGGCGTCGGGCGGCGAGGGCGTGCAGGCGGGCGGAGGTGCCGTCACGCCGCGCACGCCACAGTCCGTACTTGGCCAGCAGCCCGTTGGAGACGGTCAGCAGGGTCCTGTACGGGGGAGCGGCCAGGCCCTTGGACGTGTGAGGTGCGTACACGGCCCCCTTCTCGGTGACTGTGAGCCAGCCGGTGAGCGTGCGCATTCCCAGCCCCACACACTGCGGTTGGAAGGCGTGGGCTAGGAAGCCTGCCCTGCGGCCGCCGGGCGGGAGCAGCCCCGCGGGGATGTCCAGGTGCAGTCCGGCCTCGTCGTGGCCGGTGACTTTCACGGGGACGATGACGGGCAGGCCGTCCCCGCCGCGGTAGGCCAGAAGCCGGTGCGGCAGCCGGTGGACCTGACGGGCGACCGCGGCGATGTCGACGCGCGGGCTGGTGCCGTTCTTCGGTGCCTTCTGTTCCGCCGGGAGCTCCGGCCATGCGGCGCCTGTGACCGCTTTCGCCCCTCGGGCCGCGAGGTTCTCCCACACCGCGACACGCTGCAACTCGATGTCCACGAAGACGCGTTCCTGGTGGTACTCACGCAGGAGCCAGTCCCACAACGGCCCACGCCGCACTTCTCCGAGGAACGGCTCGGAGGCGCGCATCAGCTCTGCCAGGCGCTCCGGCGACGGGCGCATGTCCACCGACGCGGCGCCCTGGGCCAGCACGTACGCGTCACTGGCGGCAAAGCCGTGCTCACGGGTGTGATAGGCGACGGCGACGTTCGGGTCGCGCAGGATCCGTTCGAGCTTCTTCGGGAAGCCGAGCGAGGTGGTGAACCCGACCCGCCCGGTCTCACGGTTCCCGAGACCCAGCGGTGAGACGCTGGTGACCACGGCGCCGCCGGCCGGAGTGACATAGGCGACCGCCACGGTGAGGTCGCCCCTGATCACAGGGTCCGCGGCGTCGGGCCACCTGAGCGGGGCGGACGTCATGCGCCGGTCCCGCGGAGGACGCCGAGGTCGGCCGCTGCCTGGAGGCGCATCGCGGGGACCAGCGGACGCACCGGTTCGGGCAGGCCCGAGAGCACCAGCTCGACCTCCGCGGGGGTGCCCACCTCGTCGAGGAAGCCCACCATGAGGTGCCCGGCGACGGGGGGCGTGGTCGCGATCACCCGCTGCGCGAAGTCCTGCCACTCCGCAGGGCCGACATGCTCGCGGAGCGCCGGGAAGAGGACGGGCTCTTCATGGGTGAGGTGGTCATGCACGACGTCGCGGACCGTCACCGCGGCGTCGTACAGCGCGGCGCGAACCGCCGCCTCAGCCGTGGAGGCCGCACCGGCGCCGGTGCCGACCGTCGCGAGCGGATCCCCGGCGACGGCTTCGCCGGCGTGGACGGCGACTCCGGCCAGCCGGTCGAGCGCCGTGTCCAGTTGGTCATGCTCGTCGGTCAGTGAGTCCAGAGCCTGTGCGGCGGCCGGCGCTTTCGCGGTGATCCGGGGCCACAGGTCGTCGTCCTCGGTCTGGTGATGATGCCGGAGGTTGGCGACGAGGAAGTCGCGCAGCTGCGCGGTCGCGTCGAGGGGGACCGAGGCGTCGAGGGCTGCTTCCGCCAGCAGCGTGGTGGCCACTCGGTGGACGTCGTGGGCCAGCCGGGTCTCGACGACCGCGGGCACGTCCGTGGGGGGTGTCAGTGTCATGTAGCGCAACATATTCATTATAGGAACCTATTGTCAATATGGTCACCTATCGTGCACGCGGTACACTGCGTCCGTGACGACGACCCGGAAATACACCTCGACCCGACGGGTCAGCTCGGCGGCAGCCACCCGCGAAGCCATCCTGAGCAGCGCTCACACGTTGTTCCTGGCGCGTGGGTACGCCGGGGTGACCGTCGCGGAGATCGCGGACGCGGCGAAGGTCGCCGTACCGACCGTGTACAGCAGCGTCGGCAACAAGCCCGGCATCCTGACGGCCCTCCTGGAGCCGGCTCTCACGGACCCCGCCATCGCCACGACCATCGCGGCCGTCGAGGCCGCCGGCGATCCGCGCGCCGTGATCGACCTGACGGCCGCGGGCACCCGGCTCACGCATGAGCGTCACTGGGACCTGGTGTACGAAGTCTTCTACCGGAACCCGCCGGGCGAGCCCGCCGTCAAGGCCGTTCTGGACAAGGGGGCAGACGGCTACGTCCAAGCTCTGACCCTGGTGGCTGATCGCCTGGCCGAGCTTGATGCGCTCCGCGCCGGGGTGGACCGCGCCGAGGCTGTCGACCTGCTCTGGTTCTATCTGGGGCCGCACGCCTGGATCACGCTCGTCGGCGAACGCGGATGGCCGTTCGAACGGGCGCAGGATTGGATCGCCCGCTCGGCCCGTCATGCACTTCTGCCTGATCGTTCCGCAGCGAGTTCGCGCTAACCCTTCGCCGTAGCGGCGCTGTTGCACCCCGCGACGTGTCGGCCGGGCAGGGAGTCCGGTCCGGCCGGGTGGGAACCCGTTGCCGTCCTTGCTGCTGCTCCCGCTGTTGCGGGCCAGTCCAGCAGAGTGCAAGGAGAGGGCTGTTCAGGACGCACGCACGCACGGGACTGGTGTGTGGTCCGACATCCCCGTCATCACTCACTCACCCGCGCCTCTCCAGGTGATGGCGGTCGGGGCGGGAACGAGTGCTCCCGGGGAGACCGGGGCCTGCATATGTTGCGCGTCGGCGGTGGCCCGTTCGGGTCCGGCAGATCGGAGCCTGCCGGATCCGAACGGCTCCCCGTCTCGGCAGTCCGGGTGCCCCTGGAGACGGTCACCGAGCCGGGTGGCGTGCGTGGTCCTGCGTCAGTGCCGTAGCGCCCCGCTCGAAGGCGCTTCCGGGCGCCGGGGACGTCTTGTGTCGAGCCGTCCCAGGTACTCCCGCTGCCGGTCCGCCAAAGCCTCCGTCTTGCGAGTGCCTCCCCTGTATCGCTGGTCACCAGGGTGGCGAGCGACGCTCGCTTCTGAAACCAGGCCGGGGTCGGGCGGAGCGGGCCACGAGAGGTCAGGGCCGTCTCGTGACCCGCTGCGTCCCGGGCGGGCGGGTCGGTCAGCCGAAGGCCTTGACCGCCTGGTAGTAGGTCCACGCGGTGCCGTCGCACGCCGTCTTCGTGGCGCCGTTGTAGTTGACGCACACGCGCTTGAGGTCCTCGTAAAGAGCGCTGTCGAGGCGGGACTTGTTGGCGGAGAAGGTGCCCGCGGCCTTGTAGTTGCGGTAACCGAAGTCGTGCCGTGCGCAGGAGGTGGCGAACGGGAAGCCGAAGGGGTTGTCGGGGGAGGAGGAGCAGTAGTCCGTCGACCAGTCGAACTGGTAGGCCGTGTAGGCGGCTTGGTTCGATCGGGCCGCCGCCCAGGTGTTGTAGCTGGACGCGCTGGTCTGGGTCCAGCTCGACAGGACCTGGGCCTTGTCGGCGGGTACTGCGGCCTGTGCGGCGCTCGCGGTGCCGATGAGGGCGACAAGGGACAGGCTGGACGCGGTGAGAGCGGTGGCGAGTCTTCGGCGCATTCCACACCTCCATGAATCTGCGGCCCGACTGTCGGGCCGCAGGTGCATGACAATCAGGATCGGCACGGTGTGCGCGCTTGTACAGATCTTGATGGTCCAACGTGAAATGAATTCTGGTGTGATGACAGGGGAGTTGCGGGTGGTGACGTCCGATGCCGGTGGGGACAGGCCGCACCGCAGGTCCACGGACGCCATCACGGGCCGTGCCGCGCCGCCGCGCACCTGCCGGCCGCGCCGCGTGTGACGGGCGCGCGGGTCCCGATCGGTCGGTCGCCTCCGGAGCGTTAGCATGCGTGCCATGTCGGACGCACTGCCTCACCCCGAGCCGTTCACCCCGCAGACCGAGCCCGCGGCGCTCGAGGACCTCCGCACCCGGCTGCGCGCGACACGCTGGCCCGACGCGCCCGAGGACGCCGGGTGGGCCCTGGGGACCGACATCACCTACCTCCGTGAACTCGGCGCCTACTGGGCGGACGGGTTCGACTGGCCGGCGCAGGAGGCCGCGCTCGCCCAGTTGCCGCGCTTCCGCGTCCGGCTCGGCGGCCTGGGAATCCACCTCGTGCACGCCCGCGCCGTCGCGCCGACCGGGCCCGTCCTGCCACTGGTCCTCTGCCACGGCTGGCCGGACTCGTTCTGGCGCTACTCGAAGGTCATCCCGCTCCTGACCGATCCCGGTGCGCACGGCGGCGACCCTGCCGACGCGTTCGACGTGGTCGTGCCCGACATGCCCGGCTACGGGTACTCCGACCGGCCCACCGGCCCGCCACTCAATTCCATTGCCGTCGCGGGCTTGTGGGCCGAACTCATGAGCGTCCTCGGGTACGCGCGGTTCGGCGCGGCGGGCGGGGACGTCGGCAGTCATGTGAGCCGCTACCTCGCGCTCGACCACCCCGACCGGGTTGTCGCCGTCCACCGTATGGACGGGGGCCTGCCCGTCTTCACCGGCGATCCGTCCGAACTCGCCCCCGAGGAGCGCTCCTGGTTCGACGAGGTCGCGGCCTGGGGCGCGAGCGAGGGCGCCTACGGTGCCATGCACCGCACCAAGCCCCAGACCGCCGCCGTCGGGCTCACCGACTCACCGGCCGGGCTCGCCGCATGGATCGTCGAGAAGCTCCGGGCGTGGAGCGACTGCGACGGCGACATCGAACGGAGCTTCACGAAGGACGAGATTCTCACCAACGCCACGCTCTACTGGCTCACGGGGACGATCGGCTCGTCCATGCGCATGTACCACGCGAACGGCGCGATCCCGACCCAGCAGCTCACCCGCCGGGTCGAGGTGCCGTCCGGGTTCTCCCTGTTCCGCGGCGACATCGTCCGCCCGCCCCGCGCCTGGCTCGAGCGCACGGCGAACGTCGTGTACGTCGCCGAACCCGCGCGCGGCGGTCACTTCGCACCGTTCGAGGAGCCCGAGCTGTACGCGGAGGAACTGCGGGCGTTCTTCCGCCCCTACCGTGCGGCCGCGGCGAACTGAGGACGCCGTCGCCGAGGCGCGGCGGCCCGCTGGGAGGAAGGTTCTGGGCGAGGGAGGCGCGTCCGTGACGCCCTAAGCTCCACGGGGAGCGGATCACGGAACTCCGACGAGTGGACCGCGGTACACCGACGAGCGGATCGTGGTACACCAACGAGCGGACGCGGAGCTCCGGCGCGCGGATCACGGAACACCGACGAGCGGATCGAGTCGGCGGACGTCCTGAGTGTTCCGCCTCCTCCGCCGTCCAGGTCATCGGCCGACCGATGAGGCTCCCTTTGGTGGACGCGGATCCGTTGCCGCTGTGACTGGTTCGGCGCTGGGAATCCGGCTGAGGATGTCCTGGAACAGGTTCCGCATCGCCATGCGGAAGATCTCTGCCTGGTGGTCACCGAGGAACGAGGTGTGCCCGAACACCTCCAGGACGACGAGACCGTGCATGTGTCCCCACGCGCTCAGGATCAGGGCGGTCACCGGGGGCGGAAGGTCCCGCCGGCCGGTCGGCGGTAACTGGTCCAGATACGCCAGGAGATCAGCCGACAGGCCAGGGGCGTCGGCAGCGGCGAGTTGCGCGGTGGTGAACCCGTCGAACAGCTCGTGCTCGAAGATCGCGCTCATCCGCCGCATGGCCTGGGTGGTCGGGCCCTCGACGGGAGCCGCGTAGTAGCGCAGCGGCGTCCCGTAGAGGAGTTGGAACTGCTCGGGATGGGCGATGGCCCATTGGCGGTACCCCTCGGCCGCGACGAGCACGCGCTCTCGGCCCGCGTCGTCCGTGGCCGCGTCGACAGCGGCCTGCACGGCGTCGGTCAAGGCGTCGTAGGCCTTGGCGATGAGCGCCGTGACGAGGTCGTCCCGGCTCGGAAAGTAGTGGTAGAGCGCCTGCACCGTCATTCCCAGGCTACGGGCGATCGCGCGCAGGGACAGGGCCGCGGGACCGTGTTCGGTGATGTGGCGCTCAGCCGCGTCCAAGATCTCCTGGACGGCCGCCGCCCGACGCCGCTGGCGCAGGGAGAGCGGGACTGCCGTCTGTTCGTCGGTGGGCATGCGACGACCGTACGACGACAACTCCACCCGCGCATCACGAAGTTGCGGACTGTGAAGAAAATCTGACACTGCCAAATCTTCTGCCGTCTGGCTAGCGTCGTGTGGGCGACGAGGTGCGCCATCGCATCCGCCCCGGCCGGGACGAACAGGCGTCGTGGAGGCCCGAGTCAGCCTCTCCTCTCGACGCCGGTTGCTTGAACTTGTTGTCACGAAGGACGCAAAGGAGATCGTGCGTGTTTGAACGCATAGCCGAACTGGTGATCCGCCGGTCCCGGCTGGTACTGGTCGTCGCCGTAGTGGCTGTGGCCCTCATGGGAGCCGCGGGTGCCGGCGCGTTCGGCAAGTTGCTGGGAGGCGGCTACGACGACCCGGCCTCCTCGTCCAGCCGCGCCATGGCAGTCATCGACAAGAAGTTCGGCGGGGAGACGAACCTGGTCCTGCTGGTCCGCCCGTCCGAGGGCCGTGTCGACACGCCGGCGACCCGGCGGAGCGGACTGGCGCTGGTGGCCGACCTCCAGAAGGAACGGAACCTGGGGAACGTGGTCTCGTACTGGGACACGGCCAGTGCCGATCTCCGTTCCGAGGACGGCCGCGAGGCCCTGGTACTCGCCCATGTGAAGGGCGACGGCACGGAGCGGGACGAGAACGCCAAGAGCGTCATCGACGCCTACACCGGATCGTACGAGGGCGCACTCACGGTCCAGGCAGGTGGCGGCGCCGCCGTGACGAGCGAGATGGGTCGGCAGTCCGGCGAGGATCTCGTTCTGGCCGAGTCCATCGCCGTACCGCTCACCCTCGTACTCCTCCTGGTCGTCTTCGGCAGCGTGGTCGCGGCTCTGCTGCCGCTGGTCATCGGAACCATCGCGATCACGGGCACGTTCGCGGAACTCTTCGTCCTCGGCAGCGTCACCGATGTCTCCGTCTTCGCGGTCAACCTGACCACCGCACTCGGCCTCGGCCTCGGCATCGACTACGCCCTGCTCATGGTCAGCCGGTTCCGCGAACAGCTCGCGGCAGGGGCGAGTGTGGACGACGCCGTCCGGCGCACGGTGAGCACCGCGGGCCGCACGATCGCGTTCTCCGCCGCGACCGTGGCCGCCGCGCTCGGGGCGCTCCTGGTGTTCCCGCAGTACTTCTTGCGCTCGTTCGGCTATGCCGGGGTCGGTGTCGTCGCCATCGCGGCCGTCAGCACCCTGTTCGTCATGCCGGCCCTGTTCGTCGTCCTGGGCCACCGCGTCAACAGCGGGCGGCTGCCGTGGGTGAAGCCCCGCCCCACCGACACCCGCGTGCCGCTGTGGGGACGGCTGGCCCGCACGGTCATGCGGCGCCCGGCGCTCACGGCGCTGCCCGTGCTCGCGGTCCTGCTGCTGGCGGCGAGCCCGCTGCTGGGGATCTCCTTCGGCACACCGGACGAACGGGTGCTGCCCGAGGACGCCCACAGCCGCGAAGTGGCCGCGGCACTGCAGCGGAACTTCAAGGGCAACGACGACGCGGCCCTCCACGTCGTCATCGACCAGCCCGTCGGCGAGGCTCCCCTGCGGTCGTACGCGGTCGCGCTGTCCGAACTCGAAGGCGTGGTCCACGTCGAGACCAGCACGGGAACCTACGCCGACGGACGTTCCACGGCGACCGACTCCGGCAACGCCGCGCTCGGCCGCCCCGGCGCGCAGCAGATCAGCGTGGTGAGCACCCTGCCGCCGAAGTCGACGGAGGCACAGGATCTGGTCGGCGAGGTGAGGGCGGTCGCCCCGCCCGCCGGGACGCATCCCCTGGTGGGCGGCACCGACGCCGTACTGGTCGACGCCAAGGACTCGATCGCGGACAGGCTCCCGCTCGCGGTGACCCTCGTCGTCCTCACCACCTTCGTCCTGCTCTTCCTGTTCACCGGCAGCGTCGTGCAACCGCTGCGCGCGCTGGTCCTCAACATGGTCAGCCTGGGCGCGACCCTCGGTGTCATGACCTGGATCTTCCAGGACGGACACCTCTCCTCCCTGCTCGGCTTCACCGCGCAGCCGATGGAGGTGTCGATGACCGTGCTGATGTTCTGCATCGCCTTCGGCCTCTCGATGGACTACGAGGTGTTCGTCACCAGCCGGATCAAGGAACTCCACGAGTCGGGCGAGGACAACGAGTCCGCCGTGGCCAACGGCCTCGGGCACACGGGACGCATCGTCAGCGCAGCGGCCTGCCTGCTCGCGGTCAGCTTCTTCGCGTTCGGCACGGCCAAGCTCAGCTTCATGCAGATGTTCGGGCTGGGCAGCGGACTGGCCGTCCTCATCGACGCCGTTGCCATTCGGGGCATCCTCGTACCCGCCGCGATGCGTCTGCTCGGCCGCTCGGCCTGGTACGCGCCACGCTTCCTGCGGAAGCTCCACGGACGGTACGGCCTCAGCGAGGGCGGCCCCGGGCACGCGGTGGTGCTCGAACCCTCCGCCGGCTCTTCGTACGTGAAGAACTCAACGGAGGTCTGATCACGCCGGTCCATTGCGCCGAACCTTTATGGCGGACGTCCACGGCGGACGTCCACGACGGACCTCCACGCCGGACTGTGTTCCGCCTTGTGCCCGCCTCCTCTACGGAGGCGGGCACGGTGGCGAAGGTGTGGAAGGTTCCGAACTCGTCTGTGATGGGTGGGAGTTGGGTATCTGCACGCCTCCGCTGCTACGCGCTCAGCGAGTGAACTTCTCGATGGCTTCCGGCGTGACGGGAGTGAAGAAGTTGACCAGGTTGCCGTCGGGGTCACGGAAGAGGAGCGCCCGGTTTCCCCAGGGCATCGTGGTGGGCTCGTTGACGAAGTCCTCCACGAAGGAGGTCAGGTTCTTGTACGTACGGTCCACGTCGTCGACGAGGAATTCGACGATGACGCTGTGGTTGTCGGCCGGGCGGGCCGAGCCGGGCGCGAACAGGGGGACGGTGCGGGTGCTGCCGATCGCGAGAGTGGCCGCGGGCGTCCTGATCTCGGCGAAGTCCTCGTTGGCCCAGCTCGCGGGTACTCCGGTGGCGCGCTCGTAGAAGTCGACAAGGCGGGCGACGTCGTCCGTGATGATGCGGACGGAGACGAAGTTCATGGAAGTTCTCCTGGTCGGTCGGTGTTCCTGCGCTCTCGCGCTCCTGACCAGGCTGCCACCTATACCGGGCGAAACCCGCCCGGTATAGGTGGCAGACTTCTGAGCATGCCTCGACCCATTGCTCGCGTACTCACCCTGTTGGAGCTCCTGCAGTCGGGTGGCATCCGGACCGCGGCCGAACTCGCTGATCGGCTGGACGTCGACGAACGGACCGTACGGCGCTACGTCGACCACCTCCTCGACCTCGACGTGCCCGTCGAGTCGGTGCGCGGCCGGTACGGCGGTTTCCGGCTCGCGACCGGTTACCGCATGCCTCCGCTCATGCTGAGCGACGACGAAGCGCTCGCCGTGCTGCTGGGACTGGTCGCGGCCCGGCGAGCCGGTCTGACGACGGCCATGGGGACTGCGAGCGAGACGGCGGTGGCCAAGATCCGGCGGGTGCTGCCGGAACGGCTAGGCCGCAGACTCGACGCCGTATCCGGATCACTCTCCTTCACTACGCCACCGGCGGGCGAGGCGGTCGCCGCGGAATCCACGGTGCTGCTCCCGATCACCGACGCGGTGCGTCATCACCGGCCGATCGCGATCCGGTACACCGCTGCCGACGGTCGGCGCAGCGAACGCACGGTGCACCCGTACGGAGTTGTCGCCCACTCGGGCAAGTGGTACCTGACGGCTGCGGATCTCACGGCCGAGGGCGACCGGACGTTCCGGCTGGACCGCATCACCGATGTCAGGACCCTGCCCGGCTCGTTCGAACCACCCGCCGGAGTCGACCCGGCGAAACGCGTCCTGACCGGGCTCGCCACGGCGCCGTACCGGCATGAAGTGACGCTGAGAGTGCGGGGGACGGCTGAGGAGATCCACGCCCGGCTTCCCGCGGGCATCGCGATCGTCGAGGAACCGTCGTCTGTGGACGAGGCGGACGCCGCAGACCCGACGGTTGAGCGCTGGTCCCGGGTCGACCTGCGGGTGGACCGGTTGGACTGGCTTCCCGCGGTGCTCGCGTCGCTGGACAGGCCGTTCGTCATCGATCGCCCGGACGAACTGCGTGAGCTCGTCGTGGAGTTCGCCGAACGCCTTGGGAACTTGGGGCGGCGGGGCTCGGCACACTTGTGACGGACAGAGGGTGGTCCTCGTTAGTTCTCGTTAGTCCTCGGGTGTGGGTGGTCGGGGAGGAGAGTTCACGCGGCGGAAGTGCGTGGACGGTTGGGGTGGCAGGTGGCGATCGTGTGCCCTGTGCCCTGTGCCCTGTGCCCTGTGCCGTGAGGTCAGCTGAGTGGTTCGCCGCCGTCGATGTGTACGGTCTCCCCGGTCAGAAATGAGCTGGTCATCGCGAACAGCACTGCGTTGGCGACGTCTTCGGTGGTCCCGATGCGCCGGGCAGGATTGCGAGCGACGATGCCGGCGAAGTACTCCGCCTTGCCTTCTTCCCCGAAGGCGTCCCATGCACCGGTGTCGATCACCCCGGGTGAGATGGCGTTCACGCGGATCGGGGCCAGCTCCAGGGCGAGCGAACGAGTAAGGACTTCGGCGGCGCCATTGGTGATGGCCACGGCCAGGGTGCCGACCGCGATCTTCGCCGCGGCGACGCCGGAGAAGAGGGTGAACGACCCTGACGCGGGGACGCGGGGGGCCAGGTGCTTGGCCAGCATCAGCGGGCCGATGACCTTGGTGTCGAAGGAGAGTCTCACCGCGTCACGGTCCAGTTCGGCGACGCGACCACGTGCTCGGGCCGAGGCGGTGGAGACCACGTGGTCCACGGTGCCGAGTCTCTCGCCGAGGGCGGCGATGGAGGCTTCGTCGGTGAGGTCGACGGTCTCGGTCGTGATTCCGGGTTCGTCTGCGTAGGCGTCGGCGAGGGCCTTTTGATCGCGGCCCGCTGCTACGACGTCGGCTCCCGCGTCGCGGGCAGCGAGGACGACAGCGCGGGCGATACCCCCGCCTCGCCCGATGACCAGCGCGGTTTTGCCCTTGAGGGGTCCGGTCATGGCGATGTCCTTTCGAGGAAGTGGCGGACCTGGGCGGCGACGGCGTTGAGAGGGCATTCGGGGTGGGGATTGCCGCCGTCGAGGAGAGGCTTTCGGTGCCGGCCTTGTGCTTTCCGAAGGTGAGTGGGTCTTCGGGGAGGGGCCAGCTTCAGCCATGGCGATCGGCTGGGGGGTGGTGGCGGGCGTGTCGCCGCGGGACCTTGGCGGTTACTTCCTTCTGGAGTTGACCTCCAAGTATATAACCTGCCACGTGTTTATGAGGGGTTAGGTCGCGCCGTGCTTGTGGGTGTCCGCGGGGTGGGTTTTAGGGCGGTGCGGGTGGCTTAGGTGCAGGTGTTTTAGGTGGGTGTGTGGGGTGTGGTGGTGAGGTGGGCGGTGAAGACGGTGTGGTTGTTTTGGTGGGCGGTGATGTGGGTGGTGCGGGTGCCG
>NZ_JBHWEL010000076.1:0-42238 GCF_042734135.1 Streptomyces sp. NPDC059668
GAGAAGAACGGGAGGAGCACACCGCCGGTGACGTACATGTGGTGCGCCCACACGGTCACGGACAGGCCCGCGATCGCGATGGTCGCGCCGATCAGCCCCATGTAACCGAACATCGGCTTGCGCGAGAACACCGGGATGACTTCGGAGATGATGCCGAAGAACGGCAGGGCGATGATGTACACCTCTGGATGGCCGAAGAACCAGAAGAGGTGTTGCCAGAGCAGCGCTCCGCCGTTCGACGCGTCGAAGACGTGCGCGCCGAACTTGCGGTCCGCCTCCAGCGCGAACAGCGCCGCGGCCAGTACGGGGAAGGCCAGCAGGACCAGCACACCCGTCAGCAGCACGTTCCACACGAAGATGGGCATACGGAACATCGTCATGCCGGGGGCGCGCATGCAGATGATGGTGGTGATGAAGTTGACCGCGCCGAGGATCGTGCCGAAGCCGGAGAAGGCCAGACCCATGATCCACATGTCGCCGCCGACGCCGGGCGAGCGGACGGCGTCGGAGAGCGGTGAGTAGGCGAACCAGCCGAAGTCGGCCGCGCCCTGCGGAGTGAGGAAGCCGCCCACGGCGATCATCGAGCCGAAGAGGTACAGCCAGTAGGCGAACATGTTCAGCCGCGGGAACGCCACGTCGGGCGCGCCGATCTGCAGCGGCATGATCCAGTTCGTGAAACCGGCGAACAGCGGCGTCGCGAACATCAGCAGCATGATCGTGCCGTGCATCGTGAACGCCTGGTTGTACTGCTCGTTGGAGATGATCTGAATACCCGGCCGGGCCAGCTCGGCGCGCATCAGCAGCGCCATCACCCCACCGATCAGGAAGAACGCGAACGACGTGGTGAGGTACAGCGTGCCGATGGTCTTGTGGTCGGTGGTCGTCAGCCACTTCACCACGACATTGCCGGGTTGCTCGCGCCTGACCGGCAGCTCGCTCTCGTAAGAGTCCTCGGATGCCGTGGCACCACGAGGTTCGTTGCGCATGCTCAAGGCGGGTTGCTCCCCAACTGACAGTGGTCCGACGGCTCTCGTCTGCGGGCCATCCTCGCTGGTCATAGCAAGGGCCTACGCCCTGAGTGGCCGCCATTCAGCCGATCGATCGAGGAAGCAACTCGAATACAGTAGGCATCGGCGTGCGGGGGAACACCTGAGGCTGACTCGTAGGAATTCCGTTCGACATCCATGAGGGGCCGCAACGGTTCGACGCCGTGCCGGTTCCCCCTGACCGACGGCATCGAACGTGGGTGCGAGCGGGTCCGTGCGGGCGTGCGCGACGCGGCGCGAAACGTCTGTGACCGAGCGGTGTGGTCCGCGGGTTGGAGCGCTCAGAACGACGCAGGTGCGCGCAAGAAATTGCGTTTCTTGCGTCTTCTTGCGTCGGGTGATGCAAGGGCTTCCCGTGCGTGGCCTGTCGCCGTGGCCGGGAGCCGCGAGCTCGGGCGCGGGTCGGCTTCCAAAGGGCCTCAAGAGGCTCGCGATATGTCAAGTGCGGGAAATCTGCCGGGAGTAGTGCGCGGGGCGTGTCCTGCTGCCAACTCCTCTCCATGTGTGCTCATTGCCCTGTTCATGGGCCTGGGAGCCGTGTGTGCGGCTTCCAGGCCCATGAGGCGCGGGTGTGGTCGGTGAAACTTGTGGCGTCCTGACAGTAGACGGACTCACAGGCCTCTGCAATATTGCGATGAAAGAGCGCAAGAAGCTGCGCACGGCCGCCCGTGTAGAGATCACGCATCTCTGCGCGGACAGCTCCTGTCGTCCTGTCGTACCGCGCCACCGCTCTGCCCAGGAACGAGCCGACCTCGCCGCCCCCTCCGGCGCGCGAACCTCCGCAGGGAGTGACCCCGCATGACTCCACACAAGCCCAGATCCTGGAGGCGCCGCGCAGCAACCGCTGTGCTCGCCTCCTCCGTCATGGTGCTAGGCATGCCCGCCCTCGCCGCCCACGCGGCCGGCGGTCCCAACGCCGCCGCGGACGCCGCGACCAAGGCCGGCAGCGCCCTCGGCGCTCACGCGGCCACCAGCGTCACCGACGGCGACGCCGACACCTACTGGCAGGCCGGCAAGAAGTCGGCCCAGTGGGTGCAGACCGACCTCGGCCGGACGAAGCGTGTCCGCCAGGTCGTTCTGCGACTGCCCGAAGCCTGGCAGACCCGCAAGCAGACGCTGGCGCTTCAGGGCAGCGCCGACGGAAAGAGCTTCGCCACGCTCAAGTCGTCGGCGCAGTACGTCTTCAGCCCCGGCAACGGCAACACGGTGAAGGTCTCCTTCCCTGCGACCCTCGCGCGATACGTGCGGGCCGACTTCAGCAAGAACTCCGTCGCCTCCACCGCACAGCTCTCCGAGATGCAGGTCCTCACGACCGCCGCCTCGACCCCCAACCTCGCCCAGGGCAAGCCCTTCAGCGAGAGCGGGCACGCCGACGTCTACGGCGCGGCCAACGCCGGTGACGGCAACCGGGCCACCTACTGGGAGAGCACGAACAACGCCTTCCCGCAGTGGCTCCAGGTCGACCTCGGATCCTCGGTCAAGGTGAACCAGGTGGCACTGCGGCTGCCCAGCGGCTGGCCGAGCCGCAGTCAGACGCTCAAGATCCAGGGTTCCACCGACAACCAGAACTTCACCGATCTGACGGCTTCGAAGGCGTACACCTTCGACAGCGGCAGCGACCAGTCGGCGACCATCAGCCTGGACACCACCACGACGCGGTACGTGCGCGTGCTGATCACCGCCAACACCGGCTGGCCGGCGGGGCAGTTGTCGGAACTCGAGGTCTACGGGCCGGCGACCGGCGACACCCAGGCGCCCACCGCTCCGTCGAACCTGAGCTACACCGAGCCGGCCACCGGGCAGATCAAGCTGAACTGGGGCGCCGCGAGCGACGACACGGGCGTCACCGGCTACGACATCTACGCCAACGGCCAGTTGCGGGCGACCGTCGCCGGGAACGTCCTGACGTACACCGACACCCAGCCGGCCGGCAGCGACATCACGTACTTCGTGCGGGCCAAGGACGCCGCGGGCAACGTCTCCGCCAACAGCAACAGCGTCACCCGCAAGGGATCGGGCGGCGACACGCAGGCTCCCACGGCGCCCGGCAACCTCGCCTACACGCAGTCCGGCAGCGACGTGAAGCTCACCTGGCAGGCGTCGAGCGACAACGTCAAGGTCACCGGCTACGACGTCTACGCCAACGACCAGCTCGTCAAGTCCGTCGCGGGTGACGTCCTGACGTACACCGACACCCCGTCCGCGGCGGCCACGGTCACCTATTACGTGAAGGCGAAGGACGCCGCCGGGAACGTGTCGGTGGCGAGCAACAGCGTCACCAGGCCCGGCTCGGGCGGCGGTTCCAACCTGGCCCAGGGCAAGCCCATCGACGCTTCCTCGTCCACCTTCACGTTCGTCGCGACCAACGCCAACGACGGTTTGACCAGCACCTATTGGGAGAGCGGGGGTGGCGCCTACCCGGCCACCCTCACCACCAAACTGGGCGCCAACGCCGATCTCAGCCAGATCGTCGTCAAGCTCAGTCCGGACGCAGCCTGGTCGACGCGCACACAGAACATCCAGGTGCTCGGACGTGACCAGGACGCGACGACCTTCACCAGCCTCGCCGCGGCGAAGGACTACACGTTCTCGCCGGCGAGCGGCAACACCGTGACCATCCCGGTCTCCGGTTCCGCCGCCGACATCCAGCTCAAGTTCACCTCCAACACCGGCGCTCCGGGCGGGCAGGTCGCCGAGTTCCAGGTCATCGGCACCCCCGCCGCGAACCCGGACCTCAAGGTCACCGGCATCACGAACTCGCCCACGGCTCCCGTCGAGTCGGACACCATCAGTCTCACCGCGACCGTCACCAACAGCGGCAACAAGGCGTCCAAGGCCACCGACCTGAACTTCACCCTCGGGGGAACGAAGGTCGCCACGGCGGACGTCCCCGCCCTCGCCGCGGGCGAGACGAAGACGGTCACCGCGAGCATCGGCGCACGGGACGCGGGCAGCTACCCGGTCGGCGCCGAGGTGGACCCGTCGAACAAGGTCATCGAGCAGAACGACGCGAACAACGTCTTCACCCGCTCGGACGCCCTCGTCGTCAAGCCCGTCTCCAGCTCCGACCTGATCGCGGCGCCGGTCTCCTGGACTCCCTCCAGCGCCTCGGCCGGTGACGACGTCAAGTTCACCGTCGCGATCAAGAACCAGGGCACCACGGACTCGGCCTCGGGTGCCCACGGTGTCACCCTGACGGTCCAGGACTCCAAGGGCGCCACCGTCAAGACGCTCAGCGGCTCCTACAACGGCGTCATCGCCTCGGGCCAGACGACCGCCCCGGTCAGCCTCGGTTCGTGGACGGGTGTCAACGGCAAGTACACCGTGAAGACGGTCATCGCCGACGACGCCAACGAACTGCCGGTCAAGCGGGCCAACAACACCACCACGCAGTCCCTGTTCGTCGGCCGCGGCGCGGACATGCCGTACGACATGTACGAGGCCGAGGACGGCACGGTCGGCGGCGGCGCCAAGGTCGTCGGCCCGAACCGGACCATCGGCGACCCGGCGGGCGAGGCGAGCGGCCGCAAGGCGGTGACCCTCAACGGGACCGGCCAGTACGTCGAGTGGACCACCCGCGCGGCCACCAACAGCCTGGTGACCCGCTTCTCGATCCCGGACGGCACCGACAGCACGCTCAACGTCTACGTGGACGGCCAGTTCCTCAAGGCGATCGACCTCACCTCGAAGTACGCCTGGCTGTACGGCAACGAGACCGCGCCCGGCAACTCGCCCGGCTCCGGTGCCCCGCGCCACATCTACGACGAGGCGAACCTGCTGCTCGGCAAGACCGTGCCGGCCGGTTCCAAGATCCGGCTCCAGAAGGACGCCGCCAACAACTCCTCCTACTACAACATCGACTTCATCAACACGGAGCAGGCGACCGCCGCCGCGAACCCTGACCCGGCCGCCTACACGGTCCCGGCGGGCTTCGCGCACCAGGACGTGCAGAACGCGCTCGACAAGGTCCGCATGGACACCACGGGCAAGCTCGTCGGCGTCTACCTGCCCGCCGGTGACTACGACACCTCCAGCAAGTTCCAGGTCTACGGCAAGGCGGTCCAGGTCGTCGGCGCCGGACCGTGGTTCACCCGCTTCCACGCTCCCTCCTCGCAGGAGAACACCGACGTCGGCTTCCGGGCCGAGGCGAGCGCCAAGGGCTCGACGTTCGCCGGCTTCTCCTACTTCGGCAACTACACGTCCCGGATCGACGGCCCGGGCAAGGTGTTCGACTTCTCCAACGTCTCCGACATCACCATCGACAACATCTGGGTCGAGCACATGGTGTGCCTCTACTGGGGCGCCAACACCGACAACATGACCATCAAGAACTCCCGTATCCGTGACACGTTCGCCGACGGCATCAACATGACGAACGGCTCCACGGACAACCACGTGGTCAACAACGACGCCCGGGCCACGGGCGACGACAGCTTCGCGCTCTTCTCGGCGATCGACTCCGGCGGTGCCGACGAGAAGAACAACCTCTACGAGAACCTGACGTCGACACTCACCTGGAGAGCGGCCGGCATCGCCGTCTACGGCGGCTACGCCAACACCTTCCGCAACATCCGTGTCGCCGACACCCTGGTCTACTCCGGGATCACGATCTCCTCGCTGGACTTCGGCTACCCGATGAACGGCTTCGGGACCGACCCCACGACGATCGAGAACGTCTCCCTGGACAGGACCGGCGGCCACTTCTGGGGCTCGCAGGTCTTCCCCGCCATCTGGGCGTTCTCCGCCTCGAAGGTCTTCCAGGGCATACGGGTCAACGACGTCGACATCGACGACTCCACCTACGGAGGCGTCATGTTCCAGACCAACTACGTCGGTGGGCAGCCGCAGTTCCCGGTCAAGGACACGATCTTCACCGACATCTCCATCACCAACTCCAAGAAGAGCGGGGACGCGTTCGACGCCAAGTCCGGATTCGGCATCTGGGCCAACGAGCTGCCGGAGCCCGGCCAGGGTCCCGCCGTCGGCGAAGCCACCTTCCGCAACCTGCGGATGAGCGGCAACGCACAGGACGTCCGCAACACGACCAGCACGTTCAAGGTCAACATCGAGTGAGTTCCGAACGGTGACGAACGGTACGGGGTCTCCCTCCGCGAGGGCGGCCCCGTACTGTCGTGCCGGAGCGGACGGAACTGCCGAGAGGCGGACTATCGGAGCCGTCGGCAGGTGTCGCTGGTGCCGTTCTGTCGCAGGAGCCCGGCGATCGCGACGCCGTTCGAGCAGGTGTTCTCGTGGGGTTACGTCCGTCTGCGTATGGCGCCGGGTGACGGCCGCCCGTCACGCTGAGTTCCGGCACGCCACGGAACGTCCATGGGCGTCATTCACGGGGAGTCTCCATGCGCCATGTCCGCCCTCGTCCTGTCCGCCTCGCCGCCCTCTCGGCCGTCGCGCTGCTGCTCGCGCTCGGCTCGCTGGTCGCCTGCGAGGACGACGACGGTAGCTCACCCGCGCCGGCCACCGCCTCCGCCTCCGCGACGTCCCACGACAAGCCGAGCCCCACCGCCGCGAAAGGCGTCGCTCCCGACCTCGTCGGACTCACCGTCGCGGACGCACGGGACCGACTCGCCGAACTGGACTACGGCATGGCCTTCACCGACGACTCCGAGATCGGTGACGACTCGCTCAAGGTGACCGCCCAGTCCCCGGCGCCCGATTCCGCGCTGAAGACCGGTGCCACCGTGACGATCACCGTCCCGGGCCGCTGAGCCGCCGCTCGTCCGCGACGAAGCGGTACGCGCCCGGCCACAGGCGGCACGGGCGCCACCGGTGCGACCAAGCCCAGGACGACGACCGGCCGTCATCCCGGGCCGACCTCATTGTTCCCTCTCCGCGGGGAACCGGAGAACGTCCACAGGGCCCGTTCGGGAGGTCACCGGAGCGGAAGCCGAGGCGAAGGCCGAAGCCAGGCACGGCGCCGACGGCCACCTACACCGCCGCAGGACCGACCGACCACAGGTGGATGTCGGTGATCTGCGCCGAGTCCGCGTCGACCCAGCCGTTCGGGCCGGGCCAGACGCACACGGCTCCGGCCAGACCCAGCGGGATGACCAGGCCGCCGGTCGCGCTGCACTCCGCCGCCGTGACCGGGGCCCGAGTGGCGGCCTGCGCCGTTCCGCCGAGCCCGAGCGTCAGCATCAGGGCCGTGAAGGTGGTTGCCGTGGCGGCCGAAGCCACGAGGCGAGATCGCATGTCTTTGTCCTCCTCCGCGGCGGTCCGTCCGCCGCAAGTGGAGGCTAGTCCGGCCCACACCAGGAAATTTCTAGAAGATGTCCGCACCACGACGGCGGAGCCACGGGCCGACCGGTGCCCAGACTTCGGGCGCACGCGGACCCGGTGCGGCGCTTCAGCCGCGGGTCAGATCCTGGAGGCCGACCACGCGCAGCAGTTCCAGCCGCTCGTGCGATCTGCTGCCCGGACGGGCGGTGTAGACGACCAGCCGTTGGTCGTGCTCCGGGTTCAGCAGTACCTCGCAGTCCAGCTCCAACAGGCCGACGACCGGGTGCAGGAAGCGTTTGACGTCGGCGCGGCGGACCGCGACGTGGTGGGCGTCCCACAGCGCCGAGAACTCCTCGCTGCGGGCGCGCAGCCGGCGTACGAGCTCCGCCAGCCGCGCGTCGTCCGGGCGGCGGGCGAAGGTGGCGCGAAGATCGGCCACGGCCGCGCGGGCGGCACGGTCCCGGTCCTCGGCGGGGAAGAGTTCGCGCGCGGAGGGGTCCGTGAAATAGCGCCAGGCGGCGTTCTGCTCCGTCTCGGGGCGGGCGGACAGGTCGCCGTGGAGCGCCTTGGCCATCGCGTTCTGCGCGAGGACGTCACCGCGGTCGCTCACCACCTGGGCGGGAATGTCGGTCAGCCGGTCGAGGACGAGGAGCAGGCCGGGACGGACGTGCTCCGTCGTGGGCCGGTTACGCGGAGGCTCCTCGCCGGCCAGGTGGAAGAGGTGGTCCCGTTCGTCGCCGGTCAGCCGCAGCGCGCGGGCGACGGCGGCGAGCATCTGGCGCGACGGGCGTGAGCCCCTCGCCTGCTCCAGCCGCGTGTAGTGGTCCGTGGACATGCCCGCCAACTGCGCGACCTCCTCGCGGCGCAGTCCCGGCGTGCGCCGCCGAGCGCCCGATGAGAGACCCACGTCGGCGGGGGCGAGGCGGGTACGGCAGTGACGCAGGAAGTCGGCCAGTTCGGTTCTGTCCACACCTCCACCATGCCCCGGGGCGGCGGACGCAGCCAGGGACCGCCTGTCCCCGGATGAGGACGTCTCTCCCGTCGGCGGTCGTACCGCCGCACGCTGGAGACCGGCTCGAAGGACCGGCGCGCTCCATAGGTACGACGGGACGAGCATCGGAGCCACACCGCGCGCCGCGCGCGGCATCCGCACGACAGCCGCATGCGTCTCCGGCGCACTGACGGCGCACTGACGGCGCATTGGCGGCCCATGGATCGTCGCCGCCGACTGTGCGGAGCTTCTTACGGTGAAAGGGAGAACTCGCATGCAGTACCGCACGCTCGGCCGGACCGGGATCAAGGTCAGCCCCTATGCGCTCGGCGCATTGATGTTCGCCACGTCCGTCGGCAACCCCGACCCCGACGACTCGGCCCGCATCATCCACAAGGCGCTGGACGCGGGAATCAACCTCATCGACACCGCGGACGCCTACGGCGACTCCGAAGAGGTCGTCGGCAAGGCCATCGAGGGGCGACGGGACAACGTCGTCCTGGCGACCAAGGTGAGCCGTCCTATGGGTGACGACCCCAACCAGCAGGGCGCCTCCCGGCGCTGGATCGTGACCGCGGTCGAGAACTCGCTGCGGCGCCTGCGGACCGACCACATCGACCTCTACCAGATCCACCGGCCGGACCCCGCCACGGACATCGAGGAGACGCTCTCCGCGCTCTCCGGTCTGATCCAGAGCGGGAAGGTCCGCGCCATAGGGACGTCCACGATGCCGGCGTCCGACATCGTCGAAGCCCAGTGGGTCGCCGAGCGGCGTGGCCTGGCACGCTTCCACACCGAACAACCGCCGTACTCACTGCTCGACCGTGGTGTCGAGCGCGAGGTGCTGCCGGTCGCCCAGCGCTGTGGGATGGGCACGCTGGTCTGGGGCCCGCTCGGGCAGGGACTGCTCACCGGGCGCGTCCGCAAGGGGCGGCCGAACCGACTCCGGCGCGCCGACTTCTTCCAGCACCTCAACGACGAGCGTCGTCTCGACGTCGTCGAGCAGTTCATCTCGCTGGCCGAGGAGGCGGGCCTGCCGCTGACCCACCTCGCCATGGCCTTCGCGATCGCCCATCCGGGCGTGACCGCCGCGATCGTCGGTACGCGCACGACGGGCCACCTCGACGACGTTCTCGCCGGTCTCGACGTGGCCCTCACCGACGACATCCTCGACCGGATCGACGAGATCGTCCCACCGGGCACCGACGTCGGTGCGCTCGACCAGGCGTATGTGCCCCCGGCCCTCCAGCGGCCGAGCCTCCGCCGCCGGCCCGTCGGCGAACGCACCGGCGCCTGACACCGGGAAGCGGCGCGGAATCCGGCGCGACTCGGACGCGACGGTCCGGGGCAGGAACGGGAACTCCGCCCGGCGACGCGCGCGTAGGCGTTGTCGGCGGCACGCGACCGACTCCCTGCGTGAGACGACGGGAGCGTCACCGAAGAGGCGGACAACCGGGTGGCAAATCGCCTTGCTGCAAGGCCGGTTGCTCCTCCGTTCACCGGCCCCTCAGATCTCCGTGCCGTCCGACCGGGGGCGCACCACTTGGTCTTCGCTCGATGTCCGCGACCCCGCGGCCTCCCGCGGCGCACCCACGGCGGGGCGTACCGGCTCCTGGGCGTCATGCGCACTCGCCGGCCCAACGGCGCCCTCGGTTCGCGACTTGTGGGCTCCTCGCCCATCGACGCGGTCCATCTCGCGCCATTCCGGGCGCAGTCCAGCCAGGTTCGTGGTGAGGAAGTACGCGGCACCGCCGGCGACCAGCACCGGAGCGAGTCCGACGGAGGCCACCGCCGCTCCGGCGATCAGTCCACCGAGGGGGATGCCGGCCCAGGCCAGCGAGTCACCGAGCGCGTTGACCCGGCCCAGCATCCGGCGCGGCACCCGCTCGAACAGGACCGCTCCCAGTACCGGGTTGAGGAAGCCCGATCCGAATCCACTGACGGCGAACACGGCCAGCACCGCCCCCAACGGCGCGTCGGAGGCGAGAATCAGGAATCTCGGCGCTCCGGCGAGCAGGAAGCCGGTGAAGAACACCACCCGGCGCCGCAGCCGGTGCGCCGCCACCGCGGCTATCAGACTTCCGGCGACCGCCGTCGCGCCCATCACACTGCCCGTCAGACCGATCGCGGTCGGCCCGTTGCCGGACTCTCTGGCCCAGACGGGTACGAGCACCGTGGCGAAGCCCGCGTCCAGCAGGTTGGTGATCCCGACCATGACGATGACGGTCAGGAGCAGCAACTCGCCACGCAGGAAGGTGAATCCCTCGCCGAACCGTCGCCAGTACCCCGGCCCTGTCCCGCCGGCCAGCGACGGAGTTTCCTCGATCCCGCGCCCCATCCCGCGGGGGAGCGCCAGCCCGATGATCAACGATCCGAGGGTGAAACAGCCCGCGTTGACGACCAGACCCGTCATGGGGCCGAGCAGTCCCACCAGGGAGCCGCCGGCCGCCGGGCCGACCGTGGACGCGAGCCGCTCGGTCACGCCGGACAGACCGGCGGCTCGCTCCAACGGCACCCGGCCGAGCTCGGCCGCCTCCGGGACCATGACCGTCTTGGCGAGGTCCCCGGGACCGCGGACCGCGCCGATCAGTGCGACCAAGGCCAGCAGAAGCGGAAAGGAGAGCAGGTCCAAGGCGTGGAACAGGGGCACGGCGGCGGCAGCGGTCGCGCTGGCCAGATCGGTGGTCCAGGAGACGGACCGCGGGCCGATCCGGTCCACCAGCGGCCCGGTGAAGGCCTTGACCGCCACGTAGGGGGTCATCTCGCAGAAGGCGACCAGTCCCGTCTGGGTGGCGCTGCCGGTCGTGACGAGTACGAACCAGGGCAGCGCGACGGCGGAGACCCGAGTCCCTGTGAGGGAGACGGCCATGGCCGCGAGGACCCCGCCCAGCGGCCGTAAGGACCGCTCGCCGGGTATGCCGCCAGGGGCAGGGACAGCCACCGTCATGACCGCTCCGTTCCTGGCGCCTCCTGAGGACCGGCATGGGCCTGCGAGGCGTCGGGCGCGTCCAGTTCAGGTACGAGGTGGGTGATGACGGCGACCCGCTCGGCCCCCTCCGGGGCGCTCGCGGCCGCCTCCGGGGTGTCCGCCCGGTAGCGGGCGACGACCGCGTGCAGCTCCTTGCGCAAGGAGGCGGTCTCCTCGGGCGTGAGCCGCAGCGCCCAGTCGCTCATGTCGAAGGTGCCCCGCCAGGCTCGGGGCATCGTCTGGAGCTCGTTGACCGCCCGCTGGGTGCGGAGGGTGTACGTGGCGGCGACGGACTGCAGGTAGGCCAGGGTCGCCTCGGGCTCCCGCTCGGCCAGTTCCGGGTCGTTCAGCTCCGTCGTGTGATGCAGTGAACGCCACCAGCGTTCCCGGGCGTTGCCACGTTCCGTGTCCTCCTCGACGAAGCCGGCCGCTCCGAGCTGGCGCAGGTGGTAGCTGGCCGTGCCGGAGTTCACGCCGAGCCGCTCCGCCAGGCGGGTGGCCGTCGACGGGCCGTACTTCCGTAGCAGCCCGACCAGCTGCACGCGCACCGGGTGGGCCAGGGCGCGCAGCCCCTTGGCGTCCAGAACGACCGAGTCGGCTTCGGGTTGCGGACCTTCCTGTCGCGCGGGGGTGTCAGTCATACGGTGCACCCTAAACCGCAAACAGTTCTTCGCAAAGACTTCTTCGCGAAGAACTCGCTGGGGTTGCGACGGCGGTCCGGTGCCGACCGCTCATGGGTTGTGGGCGGTCGAAGGGGCTCGTGGAGGTCGGCCGTCAGCCCAGCCGGGTCAGATCCGGCCGCAGCCGCTGCCAGACCGGATGACGCAGACGACCGGCGCTGGTCCACTCCGCGGCGGTGATCTCCGCCACCAGGCGCGGTTCGACCCAGTGCGGGTCGGCCACGTCGGCCTGGTCGACGAACGGGGAGGTCGAGCGCGTGATGACCGTGAGATACGCGCTGAGTTCACCGAGCTCGTGCTCCGACATGCCGGATCCGACCGATCCCGCGTACCGCAGCCCGGCCGGCCCCTCCAAGCCCACCAGCACCGCACCCGGCACCCCTTCGGCCGCGCCGCTGCGCTGGGTCCAGCCGCCGATGATCACGTCCAAGGTCTCCAGCCGCCTGGTCTTGCGCCAGTGGGGCGACCGAACGCCCGGCGTGTACGGGGAGGAGAGCTTCTTCGCGACCACACCCTCCAGCCCCTCGCGCATCACGGCGTCCCACACCTGCGCCCCGTGTCCCTGCACGAAGGCCGGCGCCGACCAGTGCGGGCCGTCCAGGCCCAGCAGGGACAGGGCTCCGCGCCGCTCTTCGTAGGAGGAGCCGAGCAGCGTGCGGCCGTCGAGAAACAGGACATCGAAGATCATCAGATGCGCGGGGGAGTCCAGCGCCAGCCGTGCCGCGCGGCGGGCGTTGACCACCCCCATCCGGCGCTGGAGCAGCCCGAAGTCGGAGCGTCCGGACGAGTTCAGGACCACGACCTCACCGTCGAGGACCACGACGCGTCCGCGCAGAACCCCGCCCAGATCCTGAAGCTCGGGATAGGTCACGGTGACGTCGTTGCCCGCCCGTGAGATCAGCCGCACCGCTCCGTCGCCCGTGGTGGTCAGGATGCAGCGCGCACCGTCCCACTTGGCCTCGAACGCCCAGTCCGCGTCGGGCACCGGCAGCGGGCCTGGCACGGCCAGCATGGGTGCGAGCGAAAGGGGCGACCAGGGGACGTCGGAAGAATGCGCATCCATAGTCAAAATGATCGAACGGCTGACGGACATCCGCAGGGCGGGGCGGTGCGCCCGGCCGTTCGGTCACCGGTGGCAACCGGGCGTACGGCCAATCGGGCGTACGGGCGACCGTCGTCCCCACCCCCCGCCCCGGGTTCCGCGCCGGAGCCGGCCGCCTTGAGACACGGTGGGGGAGCGCGGCCGGTTCGACGGGTTCCACGGGTGGGCCGTCGTGGGGGTGCGGAGGCGGAGGACGGACGGGCCCCTGCTCGCCGTGGATCGGTGCGTCCTCCGGGTGGCCAGGGTCCGCGCCGGCCACCCGCGTCATTGGAGCGCGCTCGGTCGCCCGCGGTCCTACCAGGCCACGGGCAGTTCGATGGGGAAGCGCCGGATCGTCTCCGTGTCCCAGCGCAGATCCTCGGGCGCCACCGCCAGCCGCAGCCCGGGGAACCGCTCCAGCAGGCGTCCGATGGCCACCTCCAGCTCCGCCATGGCCAGCGGCACGGCGACACACAGGTGTCCGCCCCAGCCGAAGGTCATGTGAGGCAACGGTGGTCGGTCCGGGTCGATGGTGTCCGGGTTCGGATAACGCTCCGGGTCCCGGTTCGCCGTCAGGTAGGACACGTGGACGAAGTCACCCGCCCGGATCCGTACCCCGTCCATCTCCACGTCCTCCAGCGCCACCCGGGGAATGCCGACCCCCTTGCGGAAGGGGATGAAGCGGAGGAGCTCGTTCAGGACGGCCGTCAGGGTGTCCGGACGGCTCCTGAGCTGTTTCATCAGCTCGGGACGGGTCAGGAGCAGGTAGGTGATGTTGCTGATCTGGCCGGTGGCCGTGTCGTGTCCGCTGAGCATCAGCGTCAGTGCCATGACCGCCAGTTCCCGGTCGTCGAGCGCGTCCTCGCCGTCCTTGGCGGTGGCCAGCACGCTGATCAGGTCGTCGCCGGGGGAGCGCCGCCGTTCTTCGACCAGGGCGCCGAAGTACGCCCGCAGCTCGGACTTGGCTCTCGCGGCGCTCTCGCGGCAGTCGGGGCCCGTGGAGAGCAGCTGGTGGACGTAGCGGTCCATCCGGGGCCAGTCCTCCTCGCCGATCCCGAGGACGTCGCAGATGGTGTGCTGCGGGAGCCGGTTCGACAGATGCCGCGCGAGGTCCGCGGGCGGTCCCTGCGCGGCCATCTCGTCGAGGAGGGTGTCCGCGATGCGGGTGATCCTCTGCCGCATCCGCTCCACATGCCCCTTGGTGAAGGCCTGCGATGCCAGACGCCGCAGACGGCTGCTGTGCGGCGGATCCATCACGTTGATCGACTCCGGGGAGACGATCGGCTCCGGAGTGAGTCGCGGATAGTCGAACCCCATGATCCCCGCCCGGCTGAACCGCTGATCGGTGGTCACCTGCCGCACCGCGTCGAACCCGGTGACCAGCCAGGCGTCGGCGTCGCCGTACGGCAGCCGGATCCGGGTGATGGAGTCGCGGGCCATGAGCGCCGCGAGGGAGGGGTCGAACTCCAGGCCCGCACTAAAATCAAACGGACATGCGACTGCTTTGCTGTTGGGGGGCATGACGCAGTTCTCCAGTTCCACTGCTTTCGCTATCCATCGCTCTTCCATGCATATGTCATTTCCGCGTCGCGCGGTCGTCCGGACAACTCGGCATGCGCTATTTGGCCCCCGCCTCCACCCCGTCACGGAGTGTGACGAATGGGGTGCGAGAGGCCAGGCATCCTGGCCCCGCGGCCTGAGAGGGTGGATACGCTCGGTGACCGACGGCGGAGCAGGTAGCCCGTACGGGCGCCGCACGGCGGAAGGGCCGACGACCGGATGCGGAACGTCGTCCGGCCGCCGACGGTCGCCGGACCGGCAAGGCGCGGCGCTTCGCACGAGGGGATTGCCCGGCGCGGAGATCGCCTGACGCACGGCTTCGGATCCGGCCTCGACCCTGGCATGGGCAGGGCTGCTTCTACCGGCAGGTGAGGGGGGCTTCGCTGCCCACCGTGACCGCTAGGGGAAGGCGCTCACTGCGAGACCTGGTGACCCGCGCGCTCCAGCTCCTGTAGGAGCAGGAGCAGATCGGCGGGGGCCGCGGCCAGGCGGACCGGGGTTTGGGAGTCGAGGAGCTCGGCGACGTACCAGTGGGCCGGCACGCTCCGTTCGGTGAGGCTTCTCGGCCGCCGCAACCCCTGTACCGAGAAACGCCCCACGGGAATCTCCTTGCCACCGAAGCGACCCGGCCCGCCGTGGGGCAGCATCGCCATCGTCCCGGCGCCGACCGCGATGTGGCTGCCCCGCAGGTCGGGATCGACGGGCGCGTCCTGAAGGAAGCGGGCCGGCACGATGACGTCCTGCCCCTCGGGCAGCGGACGCGCCCTGAGGGGCGGCGTGCGGCCGCTCAGCCGCCAGGCCCGCACCACGAGGACGAGCACCGCGAGCAGGCCTACGACCGCCACCGGTATCGCGACGGCCCGGCCCGGACGGGCCCCGGCGAGTGGCACCGCCCACAGGGCGGCGACGCCGATCGGCACCAGGAAATCGAACACGCTCGGCGGCGTCGGTTCGTCCGCGGCGACCGGACGCCCGTCGCGGCGCCGGCGTACCAGGGCGAGGACGGCGAGGCCGCCGGCCGCGAGGACGCAGAAGGTGACACCACCGGCGATGCCCCCGGGGCGCGGTACGTCCTCGTTCGCGGTGTGGTGCCCGCTGGCGACCTTCATCAGGTCGCCGCGCCACCACGTCAGCGTGACGTGGTCGCCGGGTTCGAAGGCGACGGCGGTGTCGTACGAGACGTTCAGCCGCTCCACCGGTGTTCCGCCCGAAAAGTACAGCCAGTCGTCGCGGTGGGACTTGTTCAGCTTGGACTCGGTGCGCTCGATCACCGCGGGCAGCGTCGTCACGCAGTCGGCGCGGACGTCGACCGGTGCCGTGGCCGGGCATGCCGCGGCCGCCCGCCACTCCTGGTCCCGCCGCTCCTCGGAGGACACTCCGACCACGGCGAAGAAGGCCGCCGCCGCGACCGTCACGACGCACAGCAGGAGCGGCAGCAGCCGCGCCCGTACGAAGGTTCCCACCCGTCGGCGCGGGGCCGACTCGCTCATCCCCGACATGGGTCCGATGATCCCACCTCGCGCACCCGCGGACAATGATCTCGAACGAGCCCGGCCTGCCAACTCCCTTGAGTACCCACGCGTTTGGGTCCTGAGCAGGCATGAGAAGCCATGAGCGGGCCTCTCAAGGCGTGGCGAGAGGGCGTTCGACGCGTCGCGCGGTGGAAGCGCGGGACCTCGACCGGTGCGACCGCCGCCTCGCGTCGCGACGCCGGGCCGGCCGAACCCATGGGCCCACTCGTTGCCTTGAGGGTCCAGTCCCGTTGCCCCGATCCCGACGAGGGGAAGGGCAGGGATCACCACCGCCACCGCGTCCGTGGTCACCCAGGGCGGGCGGCACGGTCGCAGTGGCTGGTTAGTGGTCGGTCAGCTGCCGGCCAGCAGTTCGAGCGTGTCGATCACACGGTTCGAGAAACCCCACTCGTTGTCGTACCAGGCGACCACCTTGATGTGGCGGCCGTCGACACGGGTGAGAGCCGAGTCGAAGATCGACGAGGCGGGGCTGCCCGTGATGTCGGAGGAGACGAGCGGGTCGTCCGAGTACTCGAGGATGCCCTTGAGATGTCCCTCAGCCGCGGCACGGTAGGCAGCCAGCACCTCGTCGCGCGTCACCTCGCGGCTGACGGTGGTGTTGAGTTCCACGATCGAGCCCACCGGTACGGGGACCCGGATCGAGTCACCGGACAGCTTGCCCTCCAGGTTCGGCAGGACGAGGCCGATCGCCTTGGCGGCGCCGGTTGTCGTCGGCACGATGTTGACGGCGGCGGCACGGGCGCGCCGGGCGTCACGGTGCGGACCGTCCTGAAGGTTCTGCTCCTGGGTGTAGGCGTGCACCGTCGTCATGAACCCGTGCTCGATGCCGGCGAGCCCGTCGAGGACGGCTGCCAGGGGCGCGAGCGCGTTGGTCGTGCACGAGGCGTTGGAGACGACGGTGTGGGCGGCCGGGTCGTAGGCGTCGGTGTTCACCCCGAACGCGAGCGTGACGTCCGCTCCGTCCGACGGAGCGCTGACGAGCACCTTCCTCGCACCCGCGTCCAGGTGGGCGCGGGCGGCCGTGGCCGACGTGAAACGGCCCGTCGCCTCGAGCACGATGTCCACGTCGAGCTTGGCCCACGGCAGTTGAGCGGGTTCGCGCTCGGCCAGCACCGCGATCCGACGGCCGTCCACGACGAGGGTCTCCCCGTCGACGGTCACCGGGCGCCCGAGCCGACCGGAAGTCGAGTCGAACGCGAGCAGCCGCGCCAGACCGGCAGGCTCCGTAAGGTCGTTGACCGCGACGACCTCGAGGTCGCTGTCGCGCTCCAGCAGCGCGCGCAGCACATTGCGCCCGATGCGGCCGAATCCGTTGATGGCGATGCGAGTCATGAGTGGGGTGTCCTTTCTGTTCACCACCACGATCCCCCGCACGGCCCGCCGGTGGCATCGGCGGGAGCGCCATGGTCCGCAAGGATCACGCCACCCGTCGACCGACCTACTCCCCCCGGGCGAAGGTGCGTCGGTACTCGCTCGGGGTGGTGCCGAGGATGCGCTGAAAATGCATCCGGAGATTCGACCCCGTGCCGAGACCGACATCGGCGGCGATCTGCTCGACGCTCCGCTCCGAGCGCTCCAGCAGCGCACGCGCCTCGTCGATACGAGCGCGCCTGACCCACTCCATCGGCGTGTATCCGGTGTCCTCGCTGAAGCGCCGCAGGAAGGTTCGCGGTGAGACCGCCGCATGGCGGGCGAGGACCTCGAGCGTGAGGGGCTCGCCGAGTCGGTGCAGAGCCCACTCGCGGGTGGCGGCGAACCGTTCGCCGAGAGGCTCGGGCACACTGCGCGGCACGTACTGAGCCTGACCGCCGCTGCGGTAGGGGGCCGCGACCAGGCGCCGGGCCGCGTGGTTCGACGCCGCCACCCCGAGGTCGCCACGGAGAATGTGGAGGCACAGGTCGATGCCCGAGGCGGCGCCGGCCGACGTCAGCACGTTTCCCTCGTCGACGAAGAGGACGTTCTCGTCGACCTGGACGCGTGGATGCTTCGCCGCCAGAGCCCGTGTGTAGTGCCAGTGGGTGGTGGCGCGCTTGCCGTCGAGCAGACCCGTGGCCGCGAGCGCGAAGGCACCCGTGGAGATGGCCGCGAGCCGTGCTCCCCGGTCGCTGGCGGCGACGAGCGCCTCGACGACGGCCCGGGGCGGATCGTCGTCGGCCGGGAACCGGTAGCCGGGAATGAAGACGATGTCGGCCCACGCGAGCGCGTCGAGCCCGTCGGCGACGTGGTACGACAGGCCGTCGCCGCCGGTGACGAGACCGGGCGCCGCGCCGCACACCCGTACCTCGTACGGCATGCTCGCGCGTGTCGTGAACACCTGCGCGGGGATGCCGACGTCGAGCGGTTTCGCACCACTGAGCACGAGGACGGCGACACGGCGCAGACGAGAGGTTGGCACGGGTGTCAGCGTACGCGGAGCACCTGAGGGGGACGGTGGTGATGTGGCCGTCGACCTGCGTGTGGGCCCGGCGCGCGAGGGTGGTGTGCGGCTACCCGGCGGGTCGGTTCGAACCGTCCGCCCGCCCGCTCGTGAGGCGGGGCCGGGCGGCCGCGGCCACCATGGCGGCGATCACCGCGACCCAGACCGCGCCGGCGACCCAGATCTCCCAGCGGCCCAGTGTGGTCAGCCACGACGTCCCGGTGGTGCGCCCCAGTTCGTGGGTGGTGACCGCGTACATACCGATCGGGAAGACCAGGTTCCACCAGCCGAACTCGTAACGGAACGGCACCTTTCGCAGGGCGTGCCGCCATACCCCCAGAGCCAGCAGCAGCGGAATCAGCCAGGTGGCGAACGACCACAGGACGACGGACGATCCGGCGACGGCCGAACGCGACAACAGCATGGTTCCCGGCGGCAATTCGACCAGCCTCGTCCCGGCGAGCACGGTGATCGCCGCCGCGCCCATGCAGATCCACGACGATGTCATGAGGTCTCCCGGAGCCACCGGCCGCGCCAGCAGCCTGCCCAGGACGATCGCGGCGGTCAGCAGGTACTGCATCAGCCCGATGCCCCAGCAGACCAGGGCCAGCACCTGCAACTGCTGGCTCGACGTCAGCCGGGCCAGACCGGCCGCCGCGACCGCCACCGACTGGGATCCGACCGCCCACAGGAACCAGGTGCCGTTGACCTGGTCGAATGACGCGTCCCGCCTGGTGCTGGCGATCAGACCGAGGGGGATCCCGTAGCCGAGCAGCAGCCATGTCACCACACCGAAGGCCAAGAACGCCCCGGCCACCGCGGTATGGCCGTCCGCCACCAGGCGGGCGGCCATCACATCGGAAGCGATGCTGATGGTGAGGAGGGTGAACCCGCGTGGCGCGACGAGATCCGCGACGAAGCGCTGCCGTCGGCGCAGCAGTCGCCAGACATAGGCGGGCAGCAGCACCGCGCAAGCGGCCAGACCCACCACCAGCAGGACGATGGAGGCGGTGTGGGCTCCGTTGATGTTCAGGCCGGTCGACACGATGCCTGTGCCCATGACGAACGCGAACGCTCCAGGGTTGAGGTTCTCGATGCTCCGAGGGGTCGCCTGCTTGCCCATGACGCACCTTTCGCGGGTGGGTGACCAGGGCCGTCGAGGCGATCGGCGCCACCCGCCCACCTGTCCACGCGGCGGGGCGTCCGCCCTGGGTCCGGCCCGCTCCCAGGGACGCTGATGCCGGATTCCGGTGGGCCACGATTCCGAGCGTCGGCGGCGAGCGTCTCCGCACGTCCGCCGTTCTGGTGTGTCCATTCTATGAGGCTTTGATCGAATGGCCCGGTCGGCTGCGTACCGGGCGCGCGCCGAGCGTGCGCCCGGCGCCGCGGCCCCCGGACCGCCCCGCGCGAAGCGCGTCCGGGGCGGTTACCCGGCGTTCCCGTCGGTTCACGGTGCGGGCATGGCTACGTGGGCCCCGGCCCCGCGGAACCGACAGGTACCGCGGTGACGAGGCACTGCGCGATGGCCTGAGCGGTCAGGCCCGCCTCGGCGAGGACTTCGGCACGGGTCCCCTGCGCGGGGAACCCGTCGGTCACCCCGAAGGTGCGCACGGGGACCTGGAGGTCCGCCTCGCGCAGGGACTGGCCCACCGCGGCCCCGACCCCACCGGTACGAAGACCGTCCTCGACCGTGGCGACCAGTACGTGACCGGCGGCCAGACCGAGGAGTCCGTCCGGAAGCGGCTTGACCCACCGCGGGTCCACCACGGTGACCTCCACACCCCGCTCGGCGCAGAGCTCCGCCGCGTCCAGGGCGATGTGTGCCGTCGTGCCGACCGCGATCAGCAGGACGCCCGCGCCGCGAGCCTCGCGCAGCACGTCCACCCCACCGACGCGGCGGATCGCGGGGAGCGCCGGCGGGACCGACCCTCGGGGATACCTCAGCACCGTAGGCGCGTCGCTGATCGAGACGGCCTGCCCCAACTCCTCCTGGAGCGTGGGGACATCACGCGGAGCCGCGATGCGCAGACCCGGGACGGCCTGGAGCATCGCCAGGTCCCACAGCCCGTTGTGGCTGGGACCGTCGTCACCGGTGACCCCGGACCGGTCGAGGACGAGGGTCGCACCGAGCCGGTGGAGCGCCAGGTCCATCAGCACCTGGTCGAGTGCGCGGTTGAGGAAGGTGCCGTAGACGGCGACCACCGGATGCATACCCGCCATGGCCAGTCCGGCGGCCGAGGCGACCGCGTGCTGTTCGGCGATCCCGACATCGAAGAACCGGTCCGGATACCGGGCGGCGAAATCCCCGAGACCGACCGAACCCGGCATGGCCGCGGTGATCGCCACGAGCTCGCGGTTCCGTGCCGCGAGTGACACCAGTTCCCGGCCGAACTCCGCGGACCAGCTCGGGCCGCCGGATCGCAGCGGGCGGCCGGTCTGCGGGTCGATGGGGCCCACGCCGTGCATGTGGTCCTCGTCGTCCCGCTCGGCAGGTTCGTAGCCCAGGCCCTTGCGCGTGATGCAGTGGACGATGACGGGTGCGCCGTGGTCCTTGGCGCGTTCCAGAGCCGCTTCCAGCGCCGGGATGTCGTGCCCGTCGACAGGGCCCACGTACTTCAGGCCCAGATCGGCGAAGAGCGGCTGCGGCGCGAGGGCGTCCTTGAGACCTTCCTTGGCCGCGTGCAGAGTGCGGTAGACGGCGCGCCCCGGTGTTCCGGCGCCCCCCAGGGTCTGCTTGCCCCATCCGAGCAGTCGCTCGTAGCCGGCGTGCGTCCGCAGGGCCGCCAGATGCTGTGCGAGTCCGCCCACGGTCGGTGCGTACGAGCGCCCGTTGTCGTTGACGACGATCACCACGGGCCGCTCCGGTGCCGCCGCGATGTTGTTGAGCGCCTCCCAGGCCAGTCCGCCGGTCAGTGCCCCGTCGCCGACGACGGCGACGATGTGCCGGTCCGTTTCCCCTGTAATCCCCCTGGCCTTGGCCATGCCGTCGGCGTACGACAGGGCGACCGAGGCGTGGGAGTGCTCGATGTGGTCGTGCGCGGACTCCTCCCGGCTGGGGTATCCGGACATTCCGCCGCGCTGGCGCAAGCCGGGGAACTGCCCCGCCCGACCGGTGACGATCTTGTGGACGTACGCCTGGTGTCCGACGTCCCACAGCAGTGTGTCGTGCGGGGAGTCGAAGACCCGGTGCAGGGCCAGGGTCAGCTCCACCGCGCCCAGATTGGGTCCCAGGTGGCCCCCTGTCACCGCCACATGGCGGATCAGGAAGTCGCGGATCTCCCCGGCCAGCCGGAGCAGTTGCGAATTGCTCAGACCACGCAGATCCGCGGGCTGGTTGATGCGTGCCAGCAGCGTCATGCCACCGTTCCTCCTCGATACTGGACTGCGGAGCTCTGACGGCGACCGTCCGCGCCCGGGGGTGACGCCGGTCCCGGACGAACCCCGTTTCCGGGGCCGTGTCGGGGAGTTCCGGGAAGGCCACGTCGAACTCGGCCTGTACGGCGGCCGGTTGCCCATGAGCCCGGCCGGTTCCGACCGGCGCCTCATGACGCCCTCACGGCTTGGAAACGCCCCCCGCCTTCATTCCGAACCCCCAGTGCCTGACCCGGCGGAGCGCTCGTCCGCCCAGTCGACCACGCCTCCGGTCCCCGTTCCGGCGGTCGTCCCGTTCGACCGCGTCACGCTCCGTGATGACGGTACGGCGCCGTGAGAGCCGGCACAGGTGGCCGGGCGTGCCACAACTGCCTCACATCAGGACGTGCGGCCGGTGCCCGCGGGGGAGTGCCGCCCGTCGCGCGGCCGGGCCCGCCGTGCCGTGTCCGGATCCGAGGGTCTCCTGTCCGGCGGGCCAGGGATCGCTGCCGTACGGAACCTGGTTGTGATTCTTCGGTCGCGTACTCGTGGCCGAGTCGACCCCCGGGAACGAACATGACTGATGCCACTACGCCGGACACCGCCCGGCGGCAGGCTCCAGGGATCCTCCGGACCCTGGGCCTCCTGCACGGAGAGTTGCGGGCACGGCATGGGCTGTCGCTCCACGGCTACCTCGTCCTGGGCGTCCTCGCCGAGGCCCCGGGCGGGTCCGCGCCGGTCGCCGAGCTGACGGCGTTCCTCGGGGAATCGGGTGGCCGGATGTCCTACATCCTGAGAGCCATGCAGGCGTCCGGCCTGATCGATCGCGATCGGCGTGATCACGACCGGCGAACCGTGATGGTCGCGCTGACGGACACCGGACGTGACACGTACGCCGACGCCGAGAGGACCGCGCAGGCCATCGTGCGGCGGCACCTTGTGCCCGGCTCCGCCCCGGCCGCCGTCGAACCCCCCGCCCCGGCGCACCCCGTCCCGGCGCCGCCCGCCCCCTGACCGGCGGGCCGGATCATCCCGGCTGGAGCGCCCCCGGGCGCGGTCGAGGGGGGTGCGCGGCCGTCTGTCCGCAGGACCACGACGGCACCGGTGTTCCGTATGCGCCGGATGGCGGGTTAAGGTCGCGTTCTGCGAAGATCTTGTACGGAGGTACCCGGGATGGAGAACAGCGCGCCCGCACGCCGAGGCCGTCCGCCGGGCACCCGGAACGCCGGGGGAGAGCTGACGAGCCGCCAGTCGGCCATCGTCGGTTACATCACGGCGACGGTCGACCGTCAGGGCTACCCGCCGTCGATGCGGGAGATCGGCCAGGCGGTCAACCTCTCCAGCACGTCCTCGGTCGCCCACCAGCTGATGGCCCTGGAACGCAAGGGCGTCCTCTACCGCGACCCGCACCGTCCCCGCGCCTACCGCGTGCGCCCCTCGTGGGCGCCCGATCTGGGCAGCCTGAGCCAGGCGCCGGTCGACGTGCCCCTCGTAGGGCGGATCGCGGCGGGAGCGCCCCTGCTCGCCGAGGAAATGGTCGAGGACGTCTACTCCCTGCCCCGCCAGATCGTGGGCGACGGCGACCTGTTCGCCCTGACGGTCTCCGGCGACTCCATGATCGACGCGGCGATCTGCGACGGTGACATCGTGACCGTCAGACGCCAGGACAGCGCCGACCACGGGGACATCGTCGCCGCGCTCCTGGGGGACGAGGCCACCATCAAGGTGCTGGTCCGCCAGGACGGGCGGGTGTGGCTCATGCCCCGGAACCCGTCCTACGAACCGATCCCCGGCGACGACGCGCAGATCCTCGGCAAGGTCGTCGGCGTCCTGCGCCTGCTCTGAGACGTCGGTCCGGCGCCGCCGGTCCGTCACCCGTCCCGGTGGTGGGCCATGGGCCGCGGCGCCTCAGATGCGCTGGACGTAGGGAGCCCGCCAGGCCGGGGACGGGTCCACGCCGAGTTCTGTCCAGTATTCGCGCCCGCTGGTGATCAGCTGGTGGTGAACGGTCCAGAAGGACACCACCCGGTGGACGCCCATCGTGACGTGCGGGACCTCGACCTCGGAGACGACGTCGTCTCCGGACGGCACGATGCGCAGGACGTTGATCGACCATCCCTCCGGATACTCCGCGTTGATGCGTACGTAGTTCTCGCGGCCGAGGATGCGTTCACCGCTGACCGGCCATTCCACGACCAGGTCGTCCGCCAGCAGTTCACCCACGCCTGCCCAGTCCCGGTCCTGCATGCGGTCCCAGAGCGTCTGCACAGTCTTCGAAGGTTCCATGACCACATCCTGCACCGCGCCACCGACGGTGATGCCCTTTCTCGCACAGGCGCCGTCCGGGGCCCCGCCGGCCACGCGCGGTCAGGACCGATCGCACCGGACGTACCGGCTATCCGCCGGTGACGCGCGGGTCCCGGCCGCGCCCGTGTGTCCGGGAGGAGTTCCCGTGGATCCTGGAGGAGTTGCGGAAGGCGGTCGGGGTCTCACCGGCGAGCTTGCGGAAGAACTTGGTGAAGACCGTGGCCTCCGGGAAACCGATCCGTTCGGCGATCACGCCCGCGGACAGATCGGTGTGGACGAGCAGCCGTTTGGCCTCCAGCAGGACCCGGTCGTCGATGAAGCGTTTGGCCCCGCACCCGGCGGCGTCCCGGGTCGCCCGGGTCAGGGTGCGGACGCTGTAGCCGAGATCCCCGGCGTAGTCGTCCACGCGGTGGCTGCGGGCGAAATCCCGCTCCACGGCCCGCTGGAAGCGGCGGAACGCCTCGGTGCCCCTTCGGCCGTCCGCCGTGTCGCCCGAGGAGGCCTGCTGGTGCGAGAGGTGCAGGACGAGGGCCGCCAGCAGGTGGCGCAGGACCTCGACGCGCGCCTCCAACGGCAGTCCGCCGAGCCCGTGGTACTCGCTGTCCAGCAGGTCGAGAGTGCTCCTCAGCGCCTTCCCCGCGGCACCTGAGGGGGTCAGCGGACGGTAGGGGAAGTACTGGTCGACACGGGCGACCTCGGCGGTGGTGGTGTCCAGGAAGCCGGGCTGGAAGAGGACGACCGTTCCTTCGGCCGCGGCCAGATCCGAGCGGAACTGGTGGATCTGTCCGGGGCGCGCCCACAGCCAGTCGCCCTCGGACAGCTCGTGATCCGTGAAATCCAGCGAGCAGCTCAGCGTGCCGGTCCGGACGGTGATCAGCTCGTGGAACGCGACCCGGACCGGTGAGTAGGGGTCGACTCCGTGACCGCGGGCCCGGGCGGTCAGGTCTGCGAAGCCGAGTACCTCGACCCCCGGCGGAGCTCCGGCGGATGTCCGGTAAGGGACCTCGGTGACGTCAGCGTGTCCGTTTTTATCCATGGCGTGTCTTCATCCTACGGCTTTGACCAGGCAGATCGAACCTACTGTGAAGCGCGGGAGCGGAGTGCTGACCGAGGTGGTCCGTCCCTTCCGTGCCCACTCACATCTACTGAGGAGCTGAGCCGTGTGCGACTGATCGTGGGGATGACGGGTGCGACCGGCTCGGTGCTCGGCGTCCGTCTGCTGGAACATCTCAGCCGCCTGCCCGAGGTGGAGACCCATCTGGTGCTCAGCCGCTGGGCGCGCACCACCATCGAGTTGGAGACCGGACTGTCCGCCCGCGACGTCGGCGCCCTCGCCGACGAGGTGCACGCCCCCGAGGACCAGGGTGCCAAGATCTCCTCCGGGTCGTTCAGGACCGACGGGATGGTGATCGTCCCGTGCTCGATGAAGACGCTCGCCGGAATCCGCAGCGGATTCGCCGACGGACTGATCGGCAGGGCGGCGGACGTGGTGCTGAAGGAGCACCGCAAGCTCGTGCTCGTCCCGCGCGAGACACCGCTGAGCGACGTCCATCTGGAGAACATGCTGGCCCTGTCGCGCATGGGCGTGCGGATGGTGCCTCCCATGCCCGCCTTCTACAACCATCCCGCCTCCGTCGACGACATCGTCGACCACATCACAGCCAGGATCCTCGACCAGTTCGACCTGCCCGCGCCCGCAGCCAAGCGATGGGAGGGCATGCGGGCAGCCCACGTCCGGACGCTCAAGACAGCGCTCTGATGCCTCACCACGACTGTCACCAAGGGGTTCACATGGCCTATGACGATCTGCGCAGTTTCCTCGAAGCCCTCGACAGGGAGGGGCAGTTGCTCCGGATCACCGAGGAGGTGCAGCCGGAGCCGGACATCGCCGCGGCCGCCAACGCGGCGCCACGCCTCGGGGATGCGGCGCCGGCCCTCTACTTCGACAACATCAGCGGCTTCACGGACGCCCGGATAGCCATGAACGTGCACGGCTCCTGGGCCAACCACGCGCTGGCGCTGGGGCTGCCGAAGGAGACCAGGACCAAGGAGCAGGTGGAGGAGTTCATCCGCCGGTGGGCGGAGTTCCCCGTGCGGCCCGAGTGGCGGGAGCACCCCCTGTGGGCCGAGAACACCGTGGACGGGGACGACGTGGACATCTTCGAGGTGCTTCCGCTGATCCGCCTCAACGACGGCGACGGCGGCTTCTACATCGACAAGGCCGCGGTCGTGTCCAAGGACCCGGAGGACCCGGAGAACAGCGGCAAGCAGAACGTCGGCATCTACCGCATCGAGGTGAAGGGGAGGCGCAGGCTCGCCCTCCAACCCGTACCGGTGCATGACATCGCCCAACATCTGCGGAAGGCCGAGGAGTTCGGCGAGGACCTCCCCGTCGCCATCGCCGTGGGCAACGATCCGGTGATCTCGATCGTCGCCTCCACCCCGATGAGGTACGACGAGAACGAGTACGAGTTGGCCGGCGCCCTGCGTGGCGCCCCCGCGCCGATCGCACCGGCGCCCCTGACGGGGCTGCCGGTGCCGTGGGGCAGCGAGGTCGTGATCGAGGGCGTGATCGAAGGCCGCAAGCGGGAGATCGAGGGGCCCTTCGGCGAGTTCACCGGCCACTACTCGGGCGGTCGCAGCATGCCGGTGATCCGGATCGACAAGATCTCCTATCGCAGCAACCCGGTCTTCGAGCATCTCTACCTCGGGATGCCGTGGACCGAGATCGACTACCTGATGGCAGCCAACACCTGCGCCCCGCTCCACGAGCAGCTCACGAGGGACTTCCCCGAGGTCCAGGCGGTCAACGCCACGTACACGCACGGCCTGGTCGTCATCGTCTCCACCAAGAAGCGGTACGGCGGTTTCGCCAAGGCGGTCGGCATGCGCGTCCTGACCACACCGCACGGCATGGGGTACGCCGCCACCGTGATCGTGGTGGACGAGGACGTCGACCCCTTCAACCTGCCGCAGGTGATGTGGGCACTGTCGACCAAGATGAACCCCGCCGGCGACCTGATCACGATTCCGAACCTGTCCGTGATGGAGCTGGGGCCGCAGGCGGACACCCCCGGCATCGTCGACAAGCTCATCATCGACGCCACCACTCCCGTCAGGCCCGACCACCGCGGCAACTACGGCAACCCGGTCCGGGACCTGCCCGAGATGGGGGAGTGGCTCACCAGGCTCCGGCGGCTCGCCGCCGAACACTGACCTCAACTCCCCTTCCCCACAAGCGAAAGGAACCACCGGCATGGACGGCACCGGCATCTGCCCGCGTTGCGCCCACGAGACCGTCGAACAGCTCTTCACCTCTCCCGTGCCCGGGGTGTGGGTCGTGCTGCAGTGCCGGCAGTGTCTCTACTGCTGGCGCACCAGTGAACCGGCCCGCCGCACCGAGCGCGACAGCTATCCCGACAGCTTCAAGGTGACCGTCGACGACATCGCCGAAGCCGTCGAGGTACCGCCCGTTCCCTCGCTGCTGCGGCGCGGCTGAGTCAGCGTCACGAGGTGGGCCGGGACCGCCCGTCGGCCTCGCCGGCGCCGCTGTCGGCGACGGGCGTGTCCGGATGACGCAAGAGAATCCCGGCCTTCTCCTCCAGCAGCGCCACCGCGAGCAGCTCGCCGTCCGCCGGGCCGTAGCGCGCGAGTGCCTCCCCATGGAGATCGCGGACGGTGTCCGCGATGCCGTGGGGTGTGTCGAGTCGCTCCGCCAGTGCGGTCACGGCCGTCAGTTGGCCGTGGATGTGGTCGAGGCCGAAGTCGGTGAGGTAGTCACCGGCCAGGAGGGCGGGCAGGTCGTGGCGGATGAACGCGGTCGAGGCGGGACCGGCGGCCAGGGTCCCGGTCAGTACGGCCAGGTCGATGCCGGCACGCCGGCCGAGGAGGAGGGCCTCCGCGGTGGCGGCGGCCTGCCCGAACCACAGGAGATTGACCAGCAGTTTGGCGACGTAGCCGGTGCCCGGCCCGCCCATGTGCGTGATGCGGTCGGACACCACGGAGAGCAGCGGGCGGTGGTGCTCCAGGAGGGCACCCTCCCCGCCGACGAAGAGCCGTAGCCGGGCCGCCGCGGCGTCCGCGGGCGAACCTCCGATGGGCGCCTCCAGTACACCGATCCCGTGGGCGGCAGCGCGCTTCCAGCAGGGTTCGGCATCGGTCGGCGTGTTGCTGCTCATGTCGATCCAGGTGGCTCGCGACGCCAGGGCCCCGAGTACGGCGTCGTCGACCACGGCCGCCACCTCGGCCGGCCCGGGAAGGACGGTGAGCAGCACGTCCGCGCCCGCCGCCGCGGCCGCCGCCGAATCAGCGGTTCGCGCCCCGTGGGCCAGGGCCGCTTCCCTGCGTTCCGCCAGGACGTCGTACGCCGTCACCTGGTAGCCCGCGCGGACGAGACCGGCGCACAGCGGTTCGCCCATGCGGCCCACACCGATAAGGCAGATCATCGACATCGGTGGATGATATCCGGGCACGGCCCCGGCCCACAGGGTTCGACGGCAGGGTGCGCGCCCGGTGAAGCACACGGGGTCGCGGAGCGTCGGCCGGTGTGTGGGGCGGTAGGGCGGGGGTCCCGGCCCCAGGTCAGCGCACGACGTCCAGGACGTTCATCTGCAGGCCGTTGGCGTACACGGCGTGCTCGACCAGCTTCAGCTTCCGGGTGTCCTGGTCGGTCGCGGGGAACAGACGCTTGCCCGCGCCGAGCAGCAGCGGGAAGACGAGCAGGTGGTAGCGGTCGATCAGGCCGGCGTCCGCGAGACCGTGGTTCAGGGCGACGCTGCCGTGGACGATGATCGGGCCGCCGTCGGTCTCCTTGAGGGCGGCGACCTCGTCGAGGGAGCGCAGGAGGGTGGTCTCGCCCCAGTTCGTGACCAGCTCGGCCTCGGTGAGCGTGGTCGAGACGACGTACTTCGGCATGGTCCTGTACTCGGCGAACTCGGCCATGTCGGGCCACACCGGGCTGAACGCCTCGTAGCTGGCCCGGCCCATCATGACCGCGGCGGACTCGTGCTGCTCCCGCTCCTTGATGGCGAACGCCTCGGGGACGAACTCGATGTCCTTGAAGGTCCATCCGGAGTTGCGGTAACCGGGTTCACCGCCCGGAGCCTCCATGACGCCGTCGAGCGAGAGGAAGGCGGAGCTGATCAAGGTACGCATGCTGGTTTCCTTCGGTGTCCGGTGGACGTCTTCGGTTCCTCGCCGCCGCTTCGATGCGCGTTCGAGGTGGCGGACCTGCGGCGAGGACCGCTCGCGGGCCGCTCCGCGGTGCGCGGTCTTCGATCGGGGCAGGGTCCGGCACGGCTCCAGAATGCGTCCGACAAAATTAATTGTCAAGGCAGTTTGAGTTGTCGGCTGTGGTGTGGGTCGGCGTCGGTCGAGGATGTCCCGGGAGCCGCCGTCGAACGGTCGGCCCGGTGAGGGGGCGCGGCTGGGGTCGGGACGTCCTGCCGGCTGTGGGCGACAGGCGCGGTGGAGTGGGGAGGGGGAGGCCGTCTGGTGGTGGCGAAGGTTGGTCACCCTGGCGGCGGCAGGGTCGTGAGCTCACGACGGTGCGTCCGGTCGACTGAAAGTGGGGGCAGGTGACATGGAGGGCCGGATGTGCTTGGAAGGCTGCCGCCGATCCGCTGGGGACCCGCGCTCCGCGGACGCCGCGAACTCGTGACCGGCTTCGTCCTGGGAGGTGCCCGGTCTAGCGCGGCGACGCTGTGGTGCGGCGCGGGGGCGAGCTCACCGCGGCGCGGGACTCGGGAACCGTGCCGGCACGGGCCGCGGGCGACTGCTCGCGACGGTGCTCGCGCGGCAGCCGGGTGTGCGTGGCGGAAGGCGCCGACCGGTATGACCCCCCCGTCTGCGTCTGCGTCTGCGTCTGCGTCTGCGTCGGCGTCGGCCGGTTCCGGCTGGTTGGTGAGGTACGTCCCCGCCGGTGGTGAGAGCACCCCGGCAGCCCGGCGCCTGGCCGGCTGCCCGGCGGTGACGGTCAGGGCTCGGGCGTCAGCCCCGCTTCCTCCCGCTCGCGCGCGGGACGAGGAACCGTCGTCAGGAAGTTCACGTCAGCCGCGGCGACGACGGCGTCGGTGTCGTCGACGAAGGCCACACGCACGGGGCGGTCGCCGTGCGCGGAGCGCCTCAGGGTGCTGGGCCCGGTCGAGGGCGGCCGGTTCTCGTCGCCCCACTGTTGGAGGGCGGCCAGGACCAGCCGCAACTGCTCACCGGCCGGCGTCAGGTGATAGCTGAAGCGCGTGCGCGCGCCGGGCTCCCGGTAGGGCCGCTTCTCCATGACACCCCCCTCCACGAGGGTGCCCAGGCGCAGCGTGAGGACGTCGGGCGCGATGCCGAGGTGAGAGCGGAAGTCGGCGAAGCGTGTCACGTCCTGCAGCGCCGCCTCGCGGAGGATCAGCATGGTCCAGCGATCTCCGACGACCTCCAGGGAGCGGGCGATCGAGCAGGCCTCTTCGCGGTCGCTCTCCTGCTGTCCGGTCCTGTACGTCATGCAGTCAGCTTACTCCTGAGTTGCGTTTTCACATCCAGCCTGCCTATGTTGGAAATACCTATCCAGCTACTCAGAGATGAGAACTCATGGACATCAGGAACGCAGTGGCGGTCGTGACCGGCGGGAACCGCGGCTTGGGAAGGCACTTCGCCGCCCAGCTGCTCGAGCGGGGCGCCGCCAAGGTCTACGCGGGCGCACGCAACCCGTCGACGGTCGACCTGCCCGGGGCCGTGCCGCTCGAGGTGGACATCACGGACCCCGACTCCGTGGCACGGGCGGCCGAGGCCGCCCCGGACGCGACACTTCTCATCAACAACGCCGGCATCAGCACGCACGTCGGACTCGCCGCTGGCGACATGGGCGACATCCGCCGGGAGATGGAGACGCACTTCTTCGGCTCCCTCAATGTCACCAGGGCTTTCGCCCCTGTGATCGCCGCGAACGGCGGCGGGGCCATCCTGAACGTGCTGTCAGTGCTCAGCTGGGCGCACTATCCGGACTACGGCGGCTACAGCGCGGCCAAGGCCGCCGAGTTGGCCATGACCAACGTGACACGGCAGGAGCTGGCACCGTCCGGCATCGACGTCATCGCCCTGCACGTGGGCTACATGGACACCGACATGGCGGACTACGTGGACGGCTCCGACAAGGTCGACCCCGCGTGGGTGGCCGGGCTCGCGCTCGACGGCATCCAGGACCGTGCGCTCGAAGTGGTGGCCGACGACAAGAGCCGTACCGTTCGCGCCGCGCTCTCCGGCGACCTTGCGAACCTCTACCCGGGGCTGCCTTTGAAGCGCTGACCGTACGCGGCGTCAGTGGGCCGTCGGGGGCGTTCCTGGTCACGCCCGGCCAGTGGGGCGACGCACCTCAGATGATCGAGGTCCTCGACCGCATCCGCGTCTCCCGCCCGCAGGTCGGACGGCCGCGCACCCGGCCGGACCACCTGGGGGGACAAGGCGTACAGCTCACGCCGCGACCGGAGTCACCTGTGAAGACGCCAGATCAAGCACACGATCCCCGAACCGAAGAACCGGCAGGCCAACCGCAAACTGCGCGGCGGCCAGGGCTGCCGGTCCACCGGCTTCGACAGCGAGGTCCACAAACGCCGTAATGAGGTAGAGCGCGCAATCAACCGACTCAAGAACTTCCGGGCCGTCGCCACCCGCTGCGACAGGAGGGCGTAGGTCTTCCCCGTCCCCGTCACCACTGCAGGCGATCCGGCCTTGGCGACGGAGCTGAGCCGACCTGCAGTCTCAGTCGCCGAGGAACCACAGGTACAGGTGCTGTCCGTCGAGCACTGCTTGACCCAGTTCGATCAACTCGCGCATGAACTGATCAGTCAGCACGCCCGCAGGCAGCCGCGGTATCTCCTCCAACAGAGTGGCCACCTGCCGGTGGTTGAAAACGGTGTCTGCGTATGGCAAGAGATGTCCCAGCATCGGAAACGCCGACTGATCGAGACCAGCCAGCTCAGGGCCCCAGACCACACCGTGCCTCGCGCGGGCCTCGATCCTGCCGTTCTCGCTTCGGACCTGGAGATTGATCACGGTCAGACCCTACGACCTCATGATCAGCCGGACAGACGCCAGCCACCCCCTGGGCCGCCGACTTTCCAGCGGACGCCCCGTCTCCCCGGAGCGACCGCTGGTTCCGCGGTGAACCGTCGGAAGGAATCGACCTCTACGCCACGTCGGCGGCCGGGGGCGTCGCAGCGGCGTGGGCTCCGCCGGCCGTCTCGCCGCGTTGCGAGGCGGGGAAACGGTCGATCATGGCGCGCAACTCGTCGGCGCTGACGTTGGCTCCGAAGGGCTCGGTCCCCGGTTGCAGGCGTACCCCTTCGGCGAGCGGGCCGATGGCGACGGGGTCGAAGCCGAAGGCGCTCACGAGGTGGGCGGCGGTGGCCCGGTCGGCGGGATCGTCCCCGGCGACGGCGATCGCCTTGCGGCCGGACGTGCCGACGGGCCGGGCCTCGTCCTCGAGGTCGTGATAGCCCATGTGGTTGAAGGCCTTGACCACACGGGAGTCGGGCAGAAAGGCCTGGACGATCTCGCTGGTGGAGGTGCGGGGGTCGGTGAAGTCGTCGCGCACACCGTCGACCTCCCACCAGTAGTTCATCGCGTCGACGACCAGCTTGCCCCGCAGCGCGTCGGCCGGTAGAGCGCGGTGCTTGCCCAGGGGGAGGGCCAGGATCACGACGTCTGCCTGGGCCGCCACCTCGGCCGCGGTCACCGCGACCGCGCCGGGGGTGAGGACCTCGATGGTGAGCGCGATCTTCTCGGCCTCGCCCGACCCGGCGATCAGCACACGAAAGCCTGCCGCCAGGGCCAGCCGCGCGAGTACGGTTCCCACTTTTCCGGCGCCCAGGATGCCGACGATGCGGACGTCCTCGGTACTCATTCCTTCTCCTTTGTGCGAGTCAGCCGGCGAGGATGTCGCGGACCATGGGAATGACCTTGCTGCCGTACAGCTCGACCGCCCGCAGACGGGCACTGATCGGCTGCGCCCCCGCGGTGTAGATGAGGTCGAACCGGCCGACGTCGAGGCGGCTGACGGCGCCTGCGATCTTCCGGGCGACTGTCTCCGGCGAGCCTATGTACAGGGAGCCGTGCTCGATCTCCGCCTCGTACTCCTCCCGGCGCAGCGGCGGCCAGCCGCGCAGGGCGCCGATACGGTCGCGAATGACCCGGTAGCTCGGCCAGTGCACCTCGCGGGCTTCTTCGTCGGTGTCGGCGATGAAGCCGGGGGAGTGCATGCCCACCGGATGCGCGGAGGTGCCGAACTTGTCGGCCGCGCGCCGGTAGAGGTCGATGTAGGCCGCAAAGCGCTCGGGAGAACCGCCGATGATGGCGAGCATGAGGGGCAGCCCGTACTTGGCGGTGCGGATGACCGACTGGGGTGAGCCGCCGACACCGACCCAGGTGGAGAGGTGTCCGGACTCGGTGGGGGGAAAGACCTCGGCGTCTTCCAGGGGAGCCCGTACGGTCCCCTTCCACGTGACCGGTTTCTCCTCCAGCAGCCTGGAGAACAGCTCGATCTTCTCCTCGAACAGCGTGTCGTAGTCGGCGAGGTCGTATCCGAAAAGCGGGAACGACTCCGTGAAGGAGCCACGGCCGAGGATTACTTCGGCCCGGCCGCCGGAGAGGGCGTCGACGGTAGAGAAGCGCTGGAACACCCGGACGGGGTCGTCGGAACTCAGCACCGTCACGCCCGAGGCGAGCCGGATGCGCGTGGTGCGCGTGGCGATGCCGGCTAGCACGGTCTCGGGCGACGAGATCGAGTACTCCGGGCGGTGGTGTTCGCCCAGCGCGATGACATCGACGCCGAGGTCGTCCGCGAGGACGGCTTCGTCGAGGACCTGCCGGATCGCCCTCGCGTGGGAGACCGGCGCGCCGGAGTCGTCCGTGGGCACGTCGCCGAACGTGTCGAGGCCGAATTCGAGATCAGACATGGATGGGCTCCTTGGTGAGCAGTTCCCCTACCAGCGGGGTGACTTCGCGGCCGGTGGTCCGTGGGCAGCCGGTCGCTCGGAAGTAACTGCTTGACGTGTCAAGTATATTCCCGTGAATCACGCTTGATGCGTCGATCGAGGTGCCGGGATGCATCGCTGGCGCGGACGCACCCCGTGTCCTCGTGGAACGGGTGGACTGCCGGGCCCATCCTAAGTCATCTAGTTTATGTGTCAACTAAACCTCTGGCCCGCGCCCCGGTGGGCGTCCAGGAGTCCGGGCCGGATCGCGCTGACGGTGGGGGAGGCGTCACCTGCCGGGAAGTCGGGTCGTCACTTCCTGGAGCACCCATCCGTTGCCGTCGGGGTCGCTGAAGGCGGTGAACGAGCCGTAGCTGGCACGCCGCGGGTCGGGACCGCTGACCCGGCCTTCGTCGGTGCCGCGATGGAACACCCCGCCGGCGTCGTGGAAGATCTCGCTCATCGCGACACCTCGATCGACGAGTTCGGCGTGGGCGGCCACGATGTCCGAGACGACGAGGTGCAGGCCCTGCGTCGAACCCGGTGCGGCCGTGGTGACCCCGGTGCCGAAGAGGATCGAGCACTGCGAGCCGGGCGGCGTCAGGTGCACCACGCGGTAGCTGTCGTCCGCGACGTAGTCGACGTCCAGGCGGAAGCCGGCCTTCTCGTAGAAGGCCTTCGCGCGGTCGACGTCGGAGACGGGCAGTACGACGACTTCGAGTTTCAGATCCATTGGGCCGGTTCTCTTTCGCGGAGGGAGGCTTGGCGACCTCGTGCGTCACCGTTTGAACAGGTGAGATCATGGCATTCTCGCGCGTCACCGGTCAAGACGGTGACGCGCATGTGTGTGGTGTCCGGCCGCGTGCGGGCCGACGGCGGCCGACCGGCGCGGGGCACCGGTCGGGCGCTCCTGCCCAGGCCGCGCGAAGCAGTTCCGGCTGCGCGAGACTGGAGGCACTGGCCGAGCCGAGGCAGCCCAGAACGGTCGGATGGTCATGAACGGATCGGAAGTCGGCAGCGACAAAGAGGGAAGATCCGCGCCCGATGCGGCCGGCGAGGCATCGTTCCTGGTGGATGGCGTGGGCGTCGTGGTCCGGTGGAGCCCGGCAGCCGAAGAACTGCTCGGCCATCCCGCGCGGTGGGGAGTCGGCCGGGCGGTCACGGAACTGCTCGACCCGTCCCCGCCGGAGCACTCCGAGCAGGCCGACACCGTGTTCAAGCACCGGGACGGACACACGGTCCCCTGCCGGATCCGGGTACGAGCCGAACGGGACCCGGAGTTCGGGGCGTGCTGGAGGATGTATCTGTCACCGGCCACCTCCGAGACGGTCTCCGCAGTCGACCGGGCGCTGCTGGAGGCCCTGTTCACCCGTTCCCCGATCGGCCTCTTCGTCCTGGATCCGCAGCTGCGTCTGACGCGCTACAACGCCACGGCGCAGGGGATGCAGGGCACGCGGGTGACCGAAGGGCTCGGCCTGCGGCCCACCGAGGCGTGGCCCGACTTCAGTTCCGAGATGGCCGAGCGGGTGATGGCCAGGGTGCTGGAGACCGGCGAGCCGGCGATCGCCTTCGAGAAGCGCGGCCGGCCACCAGGTGACCCCGAGCACGAGCACGTCTATTCGGCGTCCGTGTTCCGCCTGCAGGACGCCGACGGACGCATCATCGGCATCGCCGACACCGTGGTCGACGTCACCGACCGTGACCGGGCGCAGCAGCGACTGGCGCTGGCGGGCGAAGCCGGCGCCCGGATCGGGACCACCCTCGACGTGCTGCGCACGGCGCAGGAGCTGGCCGAGGTGGTGGTTCCACGGTGGGCCGACAGCGTGGCCGTGGACCTTCTCGAACCCGTGCTCGCCGGACAGGAGGTGCCGCACGGGCCGGGAGAGGCCGGATGGGCCCTTCGTCGTGCGGCCTGTCGGTCGATCCGCGCGGATGGCGCCGCGCCAGGGGTGTACGCCGTCGGCGAGCCGAGCAGCTACCCCGGTGCCGCGGCCGCCATGCGGGTCCTGGCCGAGCGCAGGGCGTGTCTGGTGCCTACGATCGACGAGGACAGCGCCTGGGTACGCGACGACATGGTCCGTGGCCGGCGGATGCTGGAGGACCGGATCCACACCTTGATGATGGTGCCCCTGGTCGCGCGGGAGACCGTCCTGGGGCTGGTCGCCTTCTACCGCTGGGGCGCCCGGGACGCCTTCGACGAGGAGGACCTCACCTTGGCCAAGGACCTCGTCGGCCGCACCGCCGTCGCTCTGGACAACGCCCGCCGGTTCGTGCGCGAACGAAACGCCGTCCTGTCTCTGCAGCGTGGCATGCTGCCGCAGGACCTTCCCGCTCCGCACACGGTCCGCACGGCGCACCACGTGGTGTACTCCGGTGCGGGCGGCGACTGGGCCGACGTGATCGCGCTGCCTGGAGCTCGCGTCGGCCTCGTGACGGGCAGCGCCCCCGGCCGCGGCATGCGGACGGCGGCCACCATGGGCCGGCTGCGAACAGCCCTGCACATCCTCGCGGCCCTGGACCTGGCGCCCGATGAGGTCATGGCCCGCCTCGACGACGTGGTTCACCAGATGGACGCGGAGAACAGCGACCCGGCGACCGGCAGCGCGGCGTCCGGAGCCACCTGCCTGTACCTGGTCTACAACCCGGTCACCCGCCAGTGCGTCATGGCCACCGCGGGCCGGCCGGGGCTGGCCGTGGCCCACCCGGACGGCACGGTCACCTTCCCCGAGCTCCCGGTGGGGGCACCGCTGGGGCGGCCGGGACCGTCCTTCACCAAGATCGAACTGACGGTACCGGACCGGACCCGCCTGGTGCTCTACACCGCGGGTCTGGTGCAGGCCTTCGGTCCGGAAGCCGGGCACGCCGAGGTCACGCGGCTGCTGGCCAGGTCCCGCCAATCCCCGCAGGATCTGTGCCTGAGTCTCGCCGAGAACCTGATCCCCGTCGATCCCCCGCAGGACGCGGCGGTCCTGGTGGCGCGCACCCGTGCCCTGGACCCCACCCACGTCGCCACCTGGAGTCTCCCCGCCGACCCGGCGGCCGTGGCGACCGCCCGTTCCCTCGCCGCGCGCCAACTCGGTACGTGGGCCCTGGACGAGGAGGTCTTCGCCACCGAGCTCATCGTCAGCGAACTGGTCACCAACGCCATCCGGTACGCCGAACCGCCCGTACGACTGCGCCTGATCCACGATCACGCCCTGACCTGTGAGGTGTCCGACGGCAGCAGCGCCGCCCCGCACCTGAGGCACGCCCGTACCACCGACGAGGGCGGCCGTGGTCTGCTGCTGGTCTCGCAGTTCGCACAGCGCTGGGGCACCCGCTACGAGGACCGGGGCAAGACCATCTGGGCCGAGCAGCCGCTCGCTTCGGCTGCCTGATCCCCAACACGGCCTTCCCGTCCGCCCGTTGGCAGGGCCGGTCGGTAACTTCGCGCGGTGTTTACGCTCTACGCGCAGGAGCACGGGAGGCCGGCCGTCCCGTCCGGAAGCAGCGGAGCGAGGCGAGTGTCTCCGTAGGTGCCGCGGCGGGGGAGTGCCTCGTGCACAACCCTGGACAGTCACGGATCGAGCGTGTTGTCATGTCCACGAGGCTTTCCGTTTACAACGTTGTAAACGATGCCGGGAGGAGCCGCTCCCCACGACCGGTGGCGATGTGCGGCGCGTGAAGTGGCTGGTGTCAGGCGGCCGTTGAGGGTGGGAGGGGCAGCGCGTGGTGAGGACAGGCAGATGGTGGGGCGCGGCTGCCGCCGTGACGTTGCTCAGCGGCCTTCTCGGCGGACCGGCCGTGGCCGAGGTCCCGTCCGTGCCGGCTCCCGTGGCTCCGGCGGGGACATCGTTCCTCGATCACGACGCTCTGTTGAGAGGCGTCCAGGACCCGGCGTGGTTCAAGGCCAACATCCCCTTTCTCGACGTTCCCGACCAGCAGATCCGGGACGTGTACTACTACCGGTGGCAGACCTACAAGGAGCATCTCGTCTACACCGGGCCGGAGTACGGCTGGCTGTCGAGCGAGTTCCTCCAGCCGGTCGGCTACGGGGCTCCGTACGGGGGGATCTCGGCCGCGGCCGGGCATCAGATCACCGAGGGGCGATGGCTGCGCGATCAGACGTACGCCAAGGACGTCGTCGACTACTGGCTCGGCGGTCCGGGACAGTTCGCCAAGCCGCGCACGGACGACGTGAACGCCGACACCTCGGACTGGGCCCACGAGTACAGCTTCTGGGCGGCCGACGCGGTGTGGCAGCAGATGCTGGCCACCGGGGACCGGGGCTTCGCCAAGTCGCAACTGGCGTCGCTGGTCAAGCAGTACAACGGCTGGGGCAACCACTTCAACCAGGCGCTGGGCCTGTACTGGCAGGCGCCGGTGTGGGACGCGACGGAGTACTCCGCCTCGTCGTACGAGTCCTCCGACCCCTACCACGGCGGCCACGGCTACCGGCCGACGATCAACGCCTACCAGTACGGTGACGCGCGGGCGATCGCCGCCATCGCCGCGCTGGCGGGCGACACGGGCACGGCCGACGACTTCCGGGCCCGCGCCGCCGCGCTGCAGAACGCGGTGCAGGCCCACTTGTGGGACGCGGGGCGGCAGTTCTACTACGGCGTGGCCCGGGACGACAATCCGTCACTGGGCAAGACCGGCAGCCGCGAACTGATGGGCTACCTGCCCTGGATGTTCGACATGGCGCCGGCCGCGAACGCCGGGGCGTTCGCCCAGCTCAAGGACTCCAACGGGTTCGCGGCCCCCTACGGGCCGACGACGGCGGAACGGCGCAGCCCCTGGTTCATGTACCAGGCCGGCGGCTGCTGTCGCTGGGACGGCCCCTCCTGGCCCTTCGCCACGTCCCAGACGCTCACCGCGGCGGCGAACCTTCTGCAGGACTACCCGGTCCAGTCGGTGTTCTCCAGTAGCGACTACGTCCAGCTGCTGCACACGTACGCCGCCACTCAGTACCGGGGCGGTGTCCCGTACGTCGCCGAGGCCCATGACCCGGACAGCAGCAGCTGGCTGTACGACGGGAACAACCACAGCGAGGACTACAACCACTCCACCTACAACGACAACGTCATCTCCGGGCTCATCGGCCTGCGGGGCCAGAGCGACGACACTCTCGTCGTCAAGCCGCTCGCGCCCGCCGGATGGGACTACTTCGCGCTGGAGAACACCCCGTACCACGGACACAACGTGACCGTCCTGTGGGACCGCACCGGAAGCCGTTACGGCCAAGGGGCGGGCCTGCACGTGTACGTCGACGGCAGCCAGGTCGCCGCCAGGGCCGGCCTCGGCGCCGTCACGGTCGGCGTCGGCGCGCCGCTCACCCAGCCGGGTACGGACGCGGCGGTGGACATCGCAGCCAACGGCCAGCGCTTCGCGTCCGGTCCGCAGCCCTTCGCCTCCTACACCTCGGGTTACGACAACGTCTGGAACGCCGTCGACGGCATCGTCTACCGGCAGGGCATTCCCGAGAACAGCCGCTGGACCTCGTACGCCACCGGCCACGCCGACGACTACTACGGCGTCGACTTCGGCCGCAACCAGAAGACCGGTGACGTGCGGCTGTACTTCTACGACGACGGCGGCGGCGTGCGTACTCCGGCCACCTACGACCTCCAGTACTGGACCGGCACGGCCTGGGCCACCGTGCCCGGCCAGACCCGCGCCCCCGCCGCACCCACCGCAAACGCCGAGAACAGGATCACGTTCCCGGCACTGACGACCAGCCGGCTCCGCGTCGTGGCGCCGAACGCCGGCGGCGGCACCGGGTGGGGCCTGTCGGAGTTCGAGGTGCGGGCCGCGCCGGTCTTCCAGATCGCCAACGTCAACAGCGGCAAGCTCCTCGCGGTCGAGAACGCCTCGCTCTCCGACAGCGCGGACGTGCAGCAGTACGCGGACACCGGCACCCCGGACCACCTGTGGAAGCTCGTCAGGGCCGGCAGCGGCTGGTACAAGATCGTCAATGTCAACAGCGGTCTGCTGCTCGCCGTGGAGGGCGCCTCGACGGCCCTGAGCGCCCAGGTCCAGCAGTACCACGACAACGGAACCAGCGATCACCTGTGGCGGCTGATCGACGCGGGTGGCGGCCAGTACAAGATCCTCAACCGGAACAGCGGTCTGCTGCTCGGTGTCGACGGCATGTCCACCAGCGACAGTGCGGACGTGGTCCAGTACTCCGACAACGGCACCCCGGACCACCTGTGGACCCTGCGGTCGGCCGCGGCCCCGTAGACCGGAGGTCACTCACCACGTGGGCCCTCGTCCCGGACGAGAGCGATCGGAACAGGCACGCGCGTGGACCGGAAACAGTCGTCAGACGCCGGGCATCGACTCCACCCACTGGGCACGCCAGGCGGGTGGAGCGAACGGATCCGCGAAGTACTGGGTCTCGTGGGCCACCTTGCCGTCGCGGAACTCCATGATGCTGACGGTGGAAGCGCGCTTCCCGTCGTAGTCGATCACGTATTCGGTGACCCAGAGATCCCCGCTTCCGAGAATCCGGCGGATGGTGAACGTGAGCTGGGCCGGGTGGTGCGAGCGCAACGCCTGGAGGTTGCGGCGGCCGTGGATACGCTCACCCGACTGGGGGTAATCGGTGATGACGTCGTCGTGATAGATCTCGTGCTCGGCGTCCTGGTCCCCGGCGGCGGACGCCGCCCAGTGCCGGTCCAGCGCCGCTCGGATCTCCTGGTCGCCCATCGCGTCTCCTCCGACCACAGAAAGCATCGGGCGAGACCCGTTTCCGATGTCCCGGCTTCCTGGCAACCAGCGTAACCCTGGCGGCGCCGGCCGACACGTTCGCTGTGCGGCCGTCCAGCGTCACGGCCCCACGGCGACGTCGTCCGCACCCGTGGGGCCGTGACCCCCGGCTACCGCATGTCGGGCCACGTCATGTTGATCTCCCGGCCGAAGTTGACGTACGAGGCACGGCGGAAGGCGTCCGCCATGGGCGCGTTGCCCAGGTCGGTGGACGCGCGGACGCGGGGCACGTCCTGTCGGGCGAGAACGCGGGTGCCCTCGGCGAGGATGTCGTCGATGTACCCGTGACCGCGGTGCTCGGGGAGCACGGCCAGGTAGGCGATGATCGCGTTGTACCCGTTGTGGGCCGGGACGACGAATCCCACCGGCTCCGCGTCGGGCAGGACCGCCACGCGCCACCAGTCCTTGGGGCTGGCGTAGCGCGCGAGTTCGTCCTCGTAGTGCCTGGCCGCCGTGGCGTCGGCGGACATGCGGGTCAGGTCGTGACGACTGTGCGCGTCCAGGGTGCCGTCCAGGACCCGGGTCATGAGGGTCAACAACTCGTCCTCGTGGGGCGGCCGGAAGGCGAGCCGTCGGCTCGGTTCGGGAATCGGCGATCCTCGCCGCCATTCCAGGCGAAGCCGTTCGACGAACAGCCTGGCGCCGGTGCTCTCCAGGATCGTCATGCGGTCCTCGACCACCCGTCTGGTGACCGTGTCGTCGCGCCAGTCGGGCGGGATGAAGCGGCTGTATTCGGGCGGCGGTGAGCCGTTCGGGACGACGGTTCGCGTGGCCGCGCGCAGGAGGCGGACGCCGATCTCCCTCCGGGTGGAGGCGTCCGGGAGGGTGTCGTCGACATCCAGGATGTCCAGGATGAGGGGGTCGGCTGCTCCGCGCCGGCTCCACCAGGCCGCTCTGGCCAGCAGTCGGTCCCCCAGCACGGCGACCCACATCCATTCCGGACGTCGGCGGCCTTGGACGAGGTCCTCCGCAAGTTCCTCGTTCAGCTGGTAGGGCAGTCGGGAGAAGAGGGCGAGTTCCTCGCGCCCGGTGATCGGACGCATCGTCAGGTTGTTCAGGTCCACGGTCGAGTCATGCTCCAGTGAAGGGTGCTCGCCCGTTCCGGGGTCAGATTCTGTCCGCACCCCGGGAGGGGACGAGCGCGGTGGTCGTGGGAGTCATCCGCCTGTCCCTCCTCTCGTCTTGGCATGTCTTCAGCTTCGGGGCCGAAGCATCGATGACCAGATCTATCCGATCGCGGTCCGCGGCCGCAATCGCTTTTCGGTTCCACGATGTCTGCCGTGCGCGCGGCCGGATGGTGTGCGGCCGCGCGGACCGGGGGGGCCCGCCGGCCGCCGCCGGGGGGGGGCGGGGGCGGGGGCCCCCC
>NZ_JBHWEL010000077.1:0-14364 GCF_042734135.1 Streptomyces sp. NPDC059668
GGGCGCGGGGGGGGGGGGGCGCCGCCCCCCGGTGTTGGGGCGGGGGGGGGGGGGCCCCCCCCCCGGGGCGCCGGCGCCCCCCCCCCCCGCCCGTGTCCGCTCCCCCGCCGTGGCGGTCCGTGTCCGGCGCCGGGGGCCGCGGTTCAGGTGCGGGTGGCCTGGAGCAGCGTGATGCGTGCGGTGCCGGGGACGGTGGGGTCGAAGGCGGGCGGCACCGGCCGCTCGTGGCGCGCGGCGAGGTCGGTGATCTCGTGGGAGCGGGCGGACCAGCCGTGTCCGGTGAGGCGGGCGAGGGGGTCGGCCGTGCTCTCGTTGCGCCACAGTGCGGCGAGCGTGTGCAGGGTGTCGGTGGCGGTGGCGTGGTCCAGGGCCGCCCGGGTGGTGTCCGTGGCGAACATCGCCCGGCTGCCGTATTCGAGGGCGAGCCGGCTTCCGGGGGCGCTGAGGCCGCCGATCCGGCCGAGCACCTCGTCGCCCTCCTGTTCGGTGAGGTAGACCAGGATGCCTTCGAGCAGCCAGGCGGTCGGGAGGTGCGGGTCGAAGCCGTGTGCGCGCAGGGCGGCCGGCCAGTCGTCGCGCAGGTCGCCGACCACCGGGACGCGTGCGCAGCCGGGTGCCGGTTCGCGGCCGGTGACGATCTTCTCCTTGAAGGAGAGCACGTCGGTCCGGTCGAGTTCGAACAGCGTGAGCGGTGCGGGCCAGTCGAGGCGGAAGGCCCTGGCGTCCAGGCCCGCCGCGAGCACGACGGCCTGCCGGCAGCCCGAACCGACCGCTTCCAGCAGCCAGTTGTCGAAGTAGCGGGTGCGCAGGGCGAAGTAGTCGCCCATCGCCCTGCGCAGGCGTTCGCCCCTGGGGCCCGACCACGCGGCGAGCGCGGCGCCGGCGGCGACGGTGACCTGGAGGGCGACCTGGTCGTCGAAGAGCCGGTCGGGGCGGCCGCTCTCCCTGGCGCGGGCCGCCGCCAGCGCCAGCGCGGTGGAGCCCACGGCCGTCAGCTCGCTGTCGGCCGTCGCGGCGTCGCTGTCGGCCGTGGCGGCGTCGTGTCGGCGGGGGCTCGTGCCGTGCGTGTCCGGTGTCCGTGTCCCGGTCCGGGCGGGGCGGGGCGCGGGGTGTGCCGGGGTCCGTCGCGCGGTGCGCGCCGCCTCGCGGTCGAAGGGGACTCCGCGGCGCCAGATGCGCCGGATGGCCCTGGTGGCGGTGATGTCCGTGGTGGGGTCGCCCTCGACGAGCAGCAGGTCGGCCCGCAGGCCGGGGGCGATCCGCCCGCGGTCGGGCAGTCCGAGGAGCCGGGCGGGTGCCGAGGTCGCGGCCCGCAGCGCCTCGACGGGGGTGAGTCCGGCGGCCACGAGCAGTTCGAGTTCGCGGTGCAGGGACGCGCCGTGGACCACCGGGCAGGCCCGCCCCGGCGCGTTGTTGGCGTCCGTGCCCGCGACCAGGGTCACTCCGGCCTCGTGGAGCCGGCGGGTGGTGCCGAGCGCGTGGGCGAAGTCCAGGTCGGGGGACGGGACGGTCACGGCGAGTCCCTCGGTGCCCCGCCTGATCGCGGCGGCGGCGTCGGCGGGCAGGTGGGCGGCGATGCGGTCGTCGTCGGCGAGGCCGCGTCCGCCGCGGGCGCCGCTGGACATCTCCATCATCGCCAGGGTGGGGATGACGAACCGGCCGTCCGCGGCGGTCCGTGCGACCAGGTCGCCGGGCAGCGGTGCCGCCAGCGGGACGTGGGTGTACGCGTCGACCCCGGCGGCGAGCGCGGCGCGTACCGTCTCCTCGTCGGCGACGTGGGCGACGGTCAGCAGTCCCTCCCGCCGGGCCGCCGCGGTCACCGCGCTCGCGGTCGGCCCGTCCAGCGTCGGCAGGTCGGCGCCGTGGTGGCCGCCGTCGTCGAACATCATCTTGATGCAGTGGGCGCCTTCCTTCCGGCGTGCCGTCACCTGTTCCTGGGCGTCCTCGGGGCCGGCCAGCGAGGGGAGGAAGGGCATCGAGGCCGCCGGGTGGCCGCCGGTCGCGCACAGCACGGTTCCGGAGCTGCGCAGGTCGGCGACGTCGTCGGTGCGTGCCGCGGTGTCGCAGAGCCAGCCGGTCAGTGCGGGCGGGAAGCTGAACAGGTCGAGTTCGGTGGTGACTCCGAACGCCAGCGCCAGCCGCAGGTTGTGCAGGGTGCCCATGACGTGGGTGTGTCCGTCGATCAGTCCGGGCAGCAGGGTGTGGCCGGTGGCGTCGATCACCTCGGTCACCCGGGGGTCCGTGGCGGCGTCCCCTTCCGGGGCGGCGGGTGTCACCGCGGCCACCAGCCCGTCGTCGATCAGTACGGAGATCCCGTCCCGTACCCGTTCGCCGTCGAAGACGCGGGCATGGTCAACACGGATCATGGAGGGACCCCCATCGATTGAACCGCCGGCCTGGAGAGTGGGAGCAGCCGGTCACTGGTGTGTCACCGACCAAGGACACACGGTGCGAGGACCGCGTCCCAGGTCCGGCGCGAGAGTGTAGAAGTTCGCTTAGGCGAGTCAACTCAGCTTATTTCAGGGGGCTTTGGTGCTCCATGCTCGTTGCCGTTGCGCTTACCGCGATGAGGTGAGGTGGCGTGAGGTCAGTGCAGAACGGGTCGAACGGCCCGTACGAGCAGGAGAGTTCGCCGCCCGAGCCGTGGCCCGGGCCGCTCCTTCCCCCGGCACCGGGTTCCTCCGGGCCGCGGTCGGCGGTCGTGGCGGGGCTGGGTGGCGCGGTGCCCGCGACGGTGGTCTCCAACGACGACCTGGCCGCCGTCCTGGACACCGATGACGAGTGGATCCGCCGCCGTACCGGCATCCGGCACCGGCGGGTGGTCGCGCCCGGGCAGTCCACGGGCGACCTCGCCGTCGAGGCGGCGCGCAACGCGCTGGCGTCGGCGGGCCTGAGCCGTGCGGGGGCCGTCGTCCTGGCGACGAGCACCCCGGACCGGCTCTGCCCGGCGACCGCGCCCGAGGTGGCGAGCCGGCTGGGACTGGGCCCGGTGCCCGCGTTCGACGTGCAGGCCGTGTGCACCGGTTTCGTGTACGCCCTGGCCACCGGCGCCGGACTGATCTCGCTGGGGATCACCGACAGTGTGCTGGTGATCGGCGCCGACACGTTCTCCACGATCCTCGACCCCGCCGACCGGGGCACCCGGGTGGTGTTCGGCGACGGGGCGGGCGCGGTCGTGCTGCGCGCGGGCCAGGCCGCGGAGCCGGGTGCGCTGCTGGGGTTCAGCCTGGGCAGCGACGGCGGCGAGGCCGGCCTCATCGAGATCCCCGCGGGCGGGTCCAGGCAGCGCTCCACGGGCCTGCCGACGAAGACCGAGGACACCTTCTTCACGATGCGCGGCCAGGCGGTCTTCGCGCAGGCGGTGCGCCGGATGGCCCAGTCGGTGGAGGAGATCTCCGCGCACACCGGGTGGCGGCCGCAGGAGATCGACTCCTTCGTGCTCCACCAGGCCAACGCCCGCATCCTGGCGTCCGTCGCCAGGCGCCTGGGTCTGCCCGCCGAGCGGTTCCCGTCCAACATCGCCGCGCTGGGCAACACGGTCGCCGCGTCGATCCCCCTCGCGCTCACCGACTGCGCCGCCTCCGGTGAGCTCAGGCCCGGTCAGAAGGTGGTGCTGACCGGGTTCGGCGGCGGCCTCACCTGGGGTTCGGCGGCTCTCGTCTGGCCCGAACTGCGCCCGCTGCGTACGGAACTGCCGGGGTCGGCAGTGAACTGCCCGTGAACTTAGGTGAATACCTACGACCGTCATCGCGATTGCCTTTCGCGGAAGGTGCCGTGAGACCTTCGGGAGGGAAACCGATCGACTACCCGGAGGGAAACCACGTGTCGCCCATCGCGGGATCCGGCCAGCGGTCCGCAACGTCCTTACGTGTCCTCACCCCTACCGGTGAACCGGCCGAAATCGCCGAATGGGCCGGCGGAAAGGGAAAGAACCTGCATTCCCTGACCGCCGCCGGATTCCGGGTACCGGAATGGTCGGTGATCGGCCTCGACGTGTTCACGGAATTCGCCCGGCGCAGCGGGCTGGACACCCGCCTGGCGGCCCTCCTGGCCGAGGCGCCGCGGCACGGGGAGCGGCGGACGTCCGCGGAGATCGCCTCGCTCATCGCCGCGGCCCCCCTGGACGAGGACGTCACCGAAGCCGTCCGCCGGGCCTACGAGCAGGTCGGCGGCGGCCTGGTGGCGGTGCGCTCGTCGGGGGCGGACGAGGACGGCGCGGAGCACTCGTTCGCCGGGCAGTTCGACAGTTTCCTCAACGTCTCGGGGTTCGACGAGGTCGTCGCGCACGTCCGCCGCTGCTGGGCCTCCGCCTTCTCGGAGCGCTCCCTGCACTACCGCGCGCAGCGCGCGCTGGCGCCCTCGGCGGGCGGCGTCGCCGTCGTCGTGCAGCGCATGGTGCCCGCGGAGCGCAGCGGGGTGCTGTTCACCGTCGACCCCATGACCGGGAGCACCGGCCGTTACGTCGTCAGCGCCGTGTACGGGCTGGGCGAGGGGCTGGTCTCCGGGGCCGTCGACGCCGACACGGTCGTCCTGGACGCCGTGTCGGGCGAGCGGCTGCACGCCGTCGTCGGCGACAAGCAGGAGAGCTACGGGGCCGGTACGGGTCCCGGCTGCGCGGTACGGCCGGTCGCCGAGGCCGACCGGGAGGTGCTGTCGCTGAGCGCGCGCGACCTGGCCCGGCTGCACGACGTCGGGACCCGGGTGGCCGCGCACTACGGTGCCCCCCAGGACATCGAGTGGGCGATCGCCGGGGACACCGTGTGGGTGCTGCAGTCCCGTCCGGTCACCACCGCGCCCGCCGTCCGCACGGCCGCACCGCCCGTGCCGTCCGCGCCGGCCGGGGAGCCCCGGGGGGAGCTGCGGATCTGGGACAACTCCAACATCATCGAGAGTTTCAGCGGCATCGTCTCCCCGCTCACCTACAGCTTCGCCGCCGACACCTACGCCAAGGTCTACGAGAGCTACGCCCGCGCGCTCGCGGTCACGCCCGGTCAGTTGCGGGAGGTCCAGGAATGGACGCCGCATCTGCTCGGCTACTTCCACGGCCGGGTCTACTACAACCTCCTGCACTGGTACCGGATGGTGCGGCTGGCTCCCCTCTACCGGCTGAACCGGCGCGTGCTGGAGAAATCCCTCGGGGTCGAGGAGAGCATTTCCGACGAGGCGGCCGACGCGCTGCATCCCTTCGCTCCCCGGCCGGGCCTGCGAGGCCGCCTCAACCGCCTGTACCGCACTGTCGTGTTCACCCGGAAATTCCTCACCATGAGGAAATCCGTGGACGCCTTCCACCGCGATTTCTACCGTGCCTACGAGGTGTTCAACAACGTCGACTACGACGCGCTGCCGGGCGAGGAGACCTACCGGCGTTTTCGGCGGCTACAGCGTGAACTGATCGAGAAATGGGGGCCGATGCAGGCCCTCGACGCCGCCATCCTGCTCTCCGTCGGACTGCTGGCCCTGCTCACCCGCAGGTGGCTGCCCGACGCCCCCGAGTGGTTCACCTGGGCCGCGGCGAGCCCCGGCGGCGATCTGGAGTCCGCCGAACCGGTGTGGGCGCTGGCCGAGTTGGCGGCCCTGGCCGCCGCGGACGACGAGGTGCGCCGGCTGCTCGACGCCACCTCCGACGAGGAGGCGTACCAGGCGCTGCGCGAGGGCGGTCACACCGAGGTGCTGGCCGCCGTCGACGCGTACATCGCCTCCTACGGGTACCGCAGTCCGGACGAGCTCAAGCTGGAGGTCCCCGATCTGCACGAGGACCCGGCCGGGCTGTTCACCATGCTGCGCGGCGCCCTGGCCGGCCCCGCCACCGGGGCGGGCCGCGGCGGGGACGCCGACGCCTACCTCGACGGGCGGCTGCGCGGCCCGCGCCGCCGGGTCTACGAGCTCGTCCGCGGCAAGGCCCGCGGTTCGCTCGCGGACCGTGAACGGCTGCGGTTCTGCCGCACCAGGGCGTTCGGGGCCGCCAAGCGCATGCTGCGGGCGATGGGCCGCGACCTGGCGCGGGCCGGGGCGCTCGACGCGTGGGACGACGTGTTCCTGCTGCGTCTGGAGGAGGTCCGCGGCGCCTACGAGGGGATGCTCGCCGACTCCGAGCTGCGGGACCTGGTGGCGCTGCGCCGCCGGCGCCTGGCCGACGACGCCGCGCTGCGCGCTCCCGCGCGGTTCACCACCCGGGGCGCGGCCTACTGGTCGGGCAACCTCGAACGCGGCGGCTGGGCGGCGGCGTCCGCCGTGCGCAGCGGAGCCCGCGAACTGCGCGGCACCCCTTCGTGCCCGGGCGTCGCCGAGGGGCCCGCGGTGGTCCTCGACACCCCGCGCGACGTCGGCGGCGGCATCCTGCTGGCCTACCGCACCGATCCGGGCTGGGTGACCGCGCTGCCCTCGGCGTCCGCCCTGGTCATCGAGCGCGGCAGTCCGCTCACCCATGTCGCCGTGGTCGCCCGTGAACTGGGCATCCCCACCGTCGTCCAGGTCAGGAACGTCACCACCGAGATCCGCAGCGGCACCCGGCTGCGCGTCGACGGCGCGGCCGGCACGGTCACCGTGCTGGACGTGCCGCCGTCCGCGGACACCGGCACGTCCACGTCGTGAAGTCCCGACACCCGCAGGACGGAGACCCCGAACCGTGATCCTCACCGACGAGCAGTTGCAGGATCTGCTCGACAAGTCGCTCGCCGCCCTGCCGCCGGGCCCGGACTGGGCGGTGGTCCTCGAAGGGTCCATCGCGGAGGGGTTCGGCAACCCCTCCTCCGACATCGACTTCCTGCTCATCGCCCGCGACGGGGCGGATCTGCCGACGATGCCGTCGCTGCTCTTCGTCGACGGCCGCCGGGTGGAGATACGGACCCGGTCGGTGCGTCAGCTCGCCGAGCAGTTCACGGCGCTCGAAGCAGGCGCCGGGCGGCCCGGCAGGCTCTCCGAGGACCTCCTCAACCGCTGCCAGCGGCTGCTGGGCAGCCATCCGCTGCGCGGGCACGCCCTGGTCGACGAGGTGAAGGCGCTGCTGCCGGCCGGGCGGCTGCGGGAGATCGCCGCCGGATGGTGGACGCACCGGGCCCGGCAGTCGCTGCGCCACGCGATGGCGCTGGACTGCCTGGGCGAGGGCGCGGAAGCGGCCGACTGGGCCCGCGCCGGTCTCGTCCAGGCGGTCAAGGCCTGGGCGGCGGGCCTGGGTGAGACCTACCTCGAACCCAAGTGGCTGTCCCTGCAACTCGACCGGGCCGGCCGGGCGGACGTCCGCGACCGTTACTGGGCCCTGGAGTCGGCCGCCCCCACCGGGCACGACGCCGACGCCGCGCACGGCTACCTCGGTGAGTGTCTCGCCTTCGCCGCGGAGCTGGGCATCACCGGCGTCGCGTGGCGCCCGGAGCGGCTGACCGTCGAACGGGCGGCCCGCGTGACCACCTGGCAGACCGGCGAGCGGGTGCACGTCATCCGCGACCGGCGGGAGGTGTTCGCGCTCGGCGCGCGGGCCGGGGCGGTCTGGCGCTCCCTGGTCCTCGGCACGCCGCTGCCCGCGGTACTGGCCGGTGCCCGGCGGACCGCGCCCGCGGACGCCGGCCGGCTGGTCGCCGCCTTCCTGCGCTACGGGCTGGTCCGGCTCGCCTGGAAGGGCGCCGGCACCGTCACCCCGGCGCTGCCGCTGGCCGCCCCGGCCGGCCCCGTCACCCCGCCGCCCTACAGCACGCCGCCCCTGCTGTCCGTCCGCGGAGCGGCCGTCAGCGGGCCCGACGGCATCGATCTGGTCCCGCTGCCCGCCGAACGCTTCGCGGCGGCCACGATGGCCCTGGTGTGGTCCAACGTCGTGGTGGAGAACGCCCGCGAGGACCTGGACGGCGCCCTGCGCCGCGGCCAGTGGCGGGTCGCCGAACTCACCTCCCGCCGCGCGGTCCACGCCGCGCTGCGCGGGCTGCTCAGCTCCTACGGCGTCAACCCGCTGCCCGCCGACACCGATCTGGTGCGCCGGCTGTCGCTGCTGCCGTCGCTGCCCGGCTCCGTCCGCGGCCGGGCGGAGGACCTGCTGCGCCGCACCATCGCCTCACCCGCGCAGGGCGAGCGGGTCCGCGCCGAACTCGAGGACTTCGTCGCGCTGGTCCGCGACACCGCCGGGGCCGACGCCTTCCCCTCCTCCTTCGACTCCGCCGACACCTGGCGGGCCACCCTGGAGCTCGGCTACGACTGGCTGCGCATCGGCACCTATCTCGGCGCGGAACTTCCCCTGGAGGAGGCCCGCGACCTGATCGTCAGCAACGGCGTCCAGCCCCACCAGGCCGTATGACCCCCCCACCACCCAAAGGGACCGAGCGATGGCTGACACCATGACCGTACTGGTCACCGGAGCGAGCGGACTGGTGGGAGCCGAGGTGACCGCCCGGCTCACCGCGGCGGGCCACCACGTGCTCGCCCTCATGCACAGCAACGGTGACATCGTCCGCAACAACGGCAGGGCGCTGCCGGCCGCCCCGGCCGGACCGCGCCGGCTCACCGGTGACGTCACCCGGCCCCGACTCGGCCTGGACGGCGAGCAGTTGCACGCGGCCGCGGCGGCGGACCGCATCGTGCACTGCGCCGCCCTGACCGACTTCGGACTGCCCGAACAGCGCTACCAGGACGTCAACGTCACCGGGACCCGGCAGGTGGTGGCCTTCGCCCGAACCCACCGCATCCCGCTGGTCCATGTGAGCACGGCCTATGTGTGCGGCGCCCGGGACGGCATCGCCTACGAGGACGAACTCGACGTCGGCCAGCGCCCCGGCAACGCCTACGAGCTGAGCAAGCTCCAGGGCGAGAGGCTGGTGCGGCAGGCCGCGGCCGAGGGGCTGGCGGTGGCCGTGGTGCGGCCCAGCATCGTCGCCGGGGCGGCGCGCACCGGCCGCGTCCGTGACTTCAAGACGCTGTACCCGGTCGTCAAGCTCATCACCAAGGGCCTCGCCAGGACCATCCCGGGCCGCTACGACGCGGCCCTCGACCTGGTGCCGGTGGACTACGTCGCGGATCTGGTCACCGACGTGACCACGCGTTTCGAACAGGCCCGGGGACTGACCCTGCACGCCGTCGGACAGGCCGTCACCCTGCGGGACTTCTCCGCGGTGCTCGCCGAGTACCCGTCCTTCCAGGTGGCCCGGTTCGTGCCGCCCTCGGCCTTCTCCGCGGCCGCCCTGCCGGACCGCGAACGCGCCTACCACCAGCGGGTCATCTCGCTGTACGAGAGCTACTTCAGCCGGCGCGTCCACTTCGACGCCACCACCGCGGCCGCCTTCGCCCGGCATCCGGCGCCGACCGGCGGCCCGGCCTATCTGCGCCGCCTCCTCGACCACTGCCTCAAGGTCGGCTACCTCGGTGCCGCCGCGTCCCGCGAGCCGGTACCCCAACTCGCCCAGGCCGACGGGAGCGACCGCGCGTGAACCCCGCAGCCCCCCTCGCCCCGCACCGGCCCGAGCCCGTCCACGGCATCGAGGTGTCCCCGCTGCTCGCCTGCGACCCGCTCAAACGCCGTCTCTACGGCGCGGACACCTACTACCAGGAGAGCTACGGACAGCTCGCCGCCCTGACCGGCGACGTCACCGGCTTCGCCCACCGTCACGCGGCGCTGCTGCTCAAGCCCGACGCGGTGGTCTCCCGCAGACTGCTCGCCGCGGTCAACTGGCTGGCCGAGCACGGCTTTCGCATCGTCGCCGCGGAACCGACCCGGCTCACCCGGACCGTGATCCGCTCACTCTGGTACCACCAGTGGAACCTCGCCACGCCCTACCGGCGCAGGCTCGCCGGGCTCTTCCTGGACAGCACCGACTCCCTGGTCCTGCTGGTGCGTCCCGAAGCCGACACCGACGTGCCCGCGTCCGTCCTGCTCACCCGGCTGAAGGGCCCCACCGACCCGGACGCCCGGGTCCCGGGCCAGCTGCGCCATCTGCTCGGCCGTTACAGCTATCTGCTCAACCTGGTGCACACCCCCGACGAACCCGCCGACGTCCTGCGGGAGCTGGCCGTCCACTTCGACGACGAGCAGCGCGCGGGGATCTACCGCTCCGCCCTGGCCGGGGAGGACCGGTCCGCGCGGGCCCGCGCGCTCGCCGGCCGTCTGCACGCCGGCTCCGAGTCCAGGCGGCTCGACTTCGAGCCCGCGCTCGGACGGCTGCGCGACACCGTCGCCCGCCATGGCGGGCTGGACGCGGCCGCCGCCCCGCGTGAGCTGCTGGAGACGGCGTGGCACCACCAGGTGGCGCTGGACGCGTGGGACACGGTCATCGTCGGTTCGAAGGTGCTGCCCATGCGCGAGCCGGGCCGGGCCCCCGTACTGGACGGCGCCGGCGTCGAGCAGTGGCGCCGCCACCTGGCGGATCTCCGTGCCGTCCCCTCCCGAAGGAGCAGCCGATGAAGTTCGAGCGGACCCTGCCCAGGGCGCTGGTGCACCGGGCGGCCGTCGCCGAGGTCTTCCTGACGGACGCGGAGCGCCGTGGCGAGGACGAGATACTGCTCGCCGCCCAACTGCCGCGCCTGCACGCCTTCTACGACGACACACTCGGCCCGCGGACCGGCCGTGACCCCATGATGCTGCTGGAGGCGTGCCGGCAGGGCATCTTCGTGGTGGCGCACCGGTTCCTGGACGTGCCGCTGGACCACAAGTTCCTGTTACGGACCGTCGAGTTCGAGGTGTCGGACCCCGGGCCGCCGACGCCGGACCCGTTCCCCGCCGACGTCGTCATCACCGCCCGGATCGAACACCGGGCGCGAGGCCGGTCGGGGGTGACGGGGCTGCGGCTGCGCTTCACCGCGACCGTGGGCAACCGCGAGGTCATGACGGCCGGCATCGACTACTCCTGGATGCCGCCGCAGCAGTGGACCCGGCTGCGCGCGGTCCAGCGCGGACGCCTTGAGCTGCCCGCCGTGCCCATCGCCCCGCCGGTGGCGCGGATCCGGCCCGAACTGGTCGGCCGCCGGGACCCCGCCAACGCCGTGATCTCACCCGTCCGGGCCCTCCCGGACGACAGTCTGACGGCCCGTCTGGTTCCGGACACCTCGCATCCGGTCATGTTCGACCACTGGGTCGACCACGTCCCCGGGATGCTGGAGCTGGAGGCCTTCCGGCAGCTGGCGGTCGCCGCCGCCGTGCGGGCGGGAGTCCTGCTGACGCCCGCCGCGCAGCCGGTCGCCCTGCACGCCCGGTTCCGCAGCTTCGCGGAGCTGGACCTGCCGGTGGAGTGCCGGACCGGACCGGTACGGCCCGGGGCGGACGTCGAGTGCGTACTGCGGCAGCCGGGCGCGCTGGTCGCCGACGCCCGGGTCAGGCTCGCCGAACGCGGCCCGGCCGTCCCGGCCCGCCCCCACGACCCGATGAACGCCCGTGCGCAGAGCGCCCCGCCCGCCCTGGCCGCCTCGGGGGCCGGTGCGCGGGCCGCCGTCCACGGCGCGGGAACCCGGCTGTGAGCACCGTCGCCCTGCCCTGGGTCCCGGCCCGCCTGGGCCGTTTCGTGCTGCGCATGTTCCGCCCCCACGTGTACGTCACCTACGGGGTGCTGTGGGTCCTCGCCCTGGAGGGCTCGACCGTCGCCCTGTCCGGCAGCGTCTGGCGTCCCGGCGCGGCGACCGCCGTGCGCGCGGCCTGCGTCGTGCTGGTCCTGCTGTTCCTGCGGATGCTGGACGAGCAGAAGGACCTCGCCCACGACCGCGTGCACCACCCGGACCGGCCGCTGGTCACCGGGGCGATCACCGTCCCCGAACTGCGCGGGGCCATGACCGTCATCGCCGTGGTGGTGGCGGGGGTGAACGCCGCCCTCTCCCCCGTCGCCGTGGTCCTGGTCCTGCTGCCGCTGGGCTACGCGCTCGTGCTCCCGGTCCTGGAAGCGGCGTCCGCGGCGGTGCGCGAGCGGCCGCTGCTCAACCTGGCGGTCACCTACCCCGTCCAGGTGCTGCTCGGCGGCTACGTCTGTCTGACGGCGGCCGGGTCCGGAACGGTCGGCGCCGACTGGCGCGCCGTGCCGCTGCTGGCCCTGTGCGCCGGTGTGTTCCTGCACTTCGAGTTCGCCCGCAAGACCGCCTGGGAATCGGCCCCGGACGACCGCCGGTACTCCTCGGTGCTCGGCCCGGCGGGCAGTGCCGCCGTCGCCCTGGCGCTGGTCGCCGGCGCCGTCCTCTGCGACGTCCTGCTCTTCCGGCCGACCACCGTGCTCGGGCTGCTGCCCTGTCTGCCGGCCCTGCTGCCCGCCGTGGCGGCCCGGCGTTTCCTGACCGCCCGCCACGGCGGCTGGCCCCTGGCGCCGGCCATGGGATACGTCGTGCTCACCCATCTCGCCCTGGTGCTCCAGGCGGTGTTCCTGCCGTGACCGACCTGACCTGCGAGGAACTGCTGACGACCACCCGCACGGTACGGCGCGGGCTGGACCTCGAACGCCCGGTGGAGCGGGAGGTGGTCGAGGACTGTCTGCGCATCGCCCTACAGGCGCCCAACGGCAACAACCGGCAGAACTGGCGCTGGCTGGTGCTCACCGACCCGCGGGTGCGCGCCGAGGTCGCGGCCGTGTACCGGGCCGCGTACTACGAGCGCAACGCCGGCGCCCTGGCCGGACTGGACCGGGCGCCGGACGACGTACGGCGCATGGTGACCGCCGCCCGCCGGCTGGCCGACCGGCTGCACGAGGTTCCGGTGCTGGTGATCCCCTGCCTCCAGCTGGACGTCGAGGAACTGCCGTCCGGGAACCAGGCGGGCCTGTGGTCCTCGCTGCTCCCCGCCGCCTGGAGCTATGCGCTGGCGGCGCGCAGCCGCGGGCTGGTCACCGGGTGGACCACGGTCCACCTGGACCGGGAGCGGGAGGTCGCCGACCTGCTCGGGCTGCCGGCCACGGTCCACCAGGGCGCCCTGCTGCCCACCGCGCATCCGCTGCGGACCGCCTTCCGTCCGGGCCCCCGGCTGCCGCTGGAACAGGTGCTGCACCACGACGGCTGGTGACGGAGAACGGGCCGGCCGGCGCGTGAAGGCCACAGGTTCCACCAGACATCAGCGACGGACGTCCACGGTCGAGACGACCGGGGCCGTCCGCTCACGGCGCTCACCCGGAGGGTTCATGTCCGAACCGATCACCCCCTTCGTCCCGGTCGAACGGGGTGTCACCGAACACCGGCCGGCACACGCCGCGTTGCGCGCGGCCGGTCCGCTCGTGCGGGTGGAGGCGCCCGCCGGCGGCCCCGCGTGGATCGTCACCGAGGAGGACCTCGCCAGGCGGGTCCTCACGGACGGGCGGTTCGTCAAGGATCCGGGCATGGCGCCGGCCGGCTGGGACCGGCGGGTGGCCGGCCTGGAGCGGCCCGTCGCCGAGCAGATGTCGGTGACCACCCTCGACGGCCCCGCGCACGCGGCGCTGCGCAGGGCGCACGCCCCGATGTTCTCGGCGCGCGGCATCAGCCGGTACTACGACCGGATGACCGCCATCGCCCGGGAACTGCTCGACGACCTGGCCGCGTCGGTGCCCGCGGGCCACGCGGTCGACCTCACCGCCGACTTCACCGTCCGTTTCCCGCTGGCGGTGGTCGTCGAGGTGCTCGGCGTGCCCGCCGAGCACGTCGACCGGGCGATCACCGCGTGCCGGGACCTCTTCAGCCCGGATCCCGTCGCGTTCGGCGCCGCGCTGGCGGCCTTCGCCGAGCTCGCCGACGCGGCACTGGAGGCGGGCACCGGAGTCGCCGCCGAGCTGCGGGACCGGCTGCCGGACGACACCGGCCGGGACGACCTGCGCTACCTCATTCTCGTGATCATCTTCGCCGGGCAGCCGACCATGGAGGCGTTCTTGGGCTTCCTGGTGGCCCACCTGCTGGAACACGGGGTCTCCGGCACCGACCGCAAGGCGCTCGACGAGTTCGTCCAGGAGGTGCTGCGGCGCCAGCCGCCCGCCCCGTTCACGCTGTGGCGCTTCACCGCGGTCGAGGTCGAACTGGCCGGGGTCACACTGCCTCCGCGCACGCCCGTGATGGTGGACCTCTTCGGTATCAGCGTCGACCCCGGCCGCCCGGCCGGCGGCCCGGACCTGATGTTCGGCGTGGGCCCGCACTACTGCGTCGGCGCGCAACTCGCCCTGTTCCAGATGCGGGCGCTCACCGAGGTGTTCACCGAGCACTATCCGCACGCGCGCCTCGCCGTCCCCTTCACCGGCCTGCGCCAGATCGACGGCGGCGGCGCCCTGGGCGGCAGGCTCACCGCGCTGCCGGTCGTCCTGCGTGACGAGGACCCACGACCGCCCGCCTCATAGCCCCTGGCGAACCCGCGGGAACCCCGGGCGGGGGGGGGGGGTTTAACCCCGCCCCCCCGCCCCCACCGGCGTGGGGGGGGGGCGAGAGCGACCGCGGACCCCCGCCGCGCGCGCCCCCCGCCCCGCG
>NZ_JBHWEL010000077.1:14374-42079 GCF_042734135.1 Streptomyces sp. NPDC059668
CGGTCGACCTGCGTGACGCGCCCCCCCCACCGCCCGCCACATACCCCCGGGCGACCCCGCGGGAACCCCGGGCGGGGGCCGGTGATCACCGGCCCCCGCCGTCCCACGTGGTGAGGGCCGGACGGCCACGGCCTCCGTCCGCCCGGCCGCCGTCCGGCCGTCCGGGCAACGGGCGCGCGGCGCACGGGCGTTGGGCGGGGCGCGTCCGTCCACCGCGTTCAGCGGCAGCACCCTTCTGCCGCGCCCGGCCGGTACGGACAGCAGTACCGGCCAGAAGTACCGGGCGGCTGTACGGGCCGCAGTTACAGGACCCTGCGACGGCCGTCCCGGAGACGGGCGTTGAGCGGCGGGGCGCATCCGTCCGGTCATGTCCGGCAGGCAGGGTGGTGGTGCTGCTCTACAACAGGCGTCCGGGACGGGGGCGTTGTTCAGCGGGCGTGGGCAGCAGCGCCTCCAGGGCCCGTGCCGCCCGCGGCGCGCCGCCGGCCCGTTCCATCACCGCGGGCATACGCCGTACCCGTTCGCGCAGTCCCCTGTCCGCGGCGGTCCGCTCCACCGCGTCCAGCAGGGTGTCCGCGGTGATGCCGGCCGGGTCGAGCACGGTGCCGAGCCCGAGCTCGGCCGCGCGGCGGGACAGCACCCGGGTCTCCGGCACCAGCGGGACCAGCACCGGCGGGGTGCCCGCGTACAACGACTCCATCATGCTGCCCAGTCCCGCGGCCGTGACGAAGACCTCGGCCCGTCGCAGCGCCGCCAGCTGGGGGATCCACGCGTGGGCCTCCACGTTGGGGGGCAGCGGGCCGAGGCGGCGGGGGTCGGTGCCGTTGCCGACGGTGATGACCGCGTGCCACGGCCGGCCCTCGAAGGCGCGGACGCAGGTACGGAAGAAGTCGGCCTGGTCGTTGTAGAGGGTGCCCATCGAGAGTACGACGAGCGGCAGTCCGTCGGCGGGCGCGTCCCAGGTCCCCTTCGTGTACTGCGAGGAGAAGCAGGGTCCGACGAACGCCGACTCCTCGCCGAAGGTGTCGCCGGCCGGCTGGAACTCCCGGGGCGCGTAGACCACGTTGCGGTCGGCCCGCCAGCCCACCAGGGACTCCGGGGACATGTCGATGCCGAGGTCGGCGGCGAACTTCGCGGCCAGGGAGAGGAGTTCGACCACGGCCGGGTGGTCGGTGGCGACGCCGGAGAACCCGGCGATCTCCCGCACCTGCGAGTAGTGGTCGTTGGACGCCATCGAGGGGGTGGACTGCACCGCGGGCCGGTCCCACAGCCTGCCCAGCGCGCGCCCCGCCGAGGAGACGATCATGTCGTAGAACACCAGGTCCGGCACGTCGTCGGCGAAGAGCCGGCGGGCCAGTTCCACCAGTTTGACGCTCTCCTTGAGGAACAGCACGGCCGACCACGCGAGCACGTCGGGGGTGAGTTCCCTGTACTGCCCCGGGCTCAGGGCCTGCGTCAGCAGCGAGTCGTGGACCAGCGCGGTGGCGCCGGTCGCCCGCACGGCGGGGGCGAAGCCCTCCACGGTCAGGAAGCTCACCCGGTGTCCGCGCCGCACGAGTTCCTCGGTGACCGCCAGCGCGGGCCGCATGTGGCCCTGCGCCGGGATGTCGAGGACGAGGATGTGACCGGGCACGGGAGCCTCCTGGGAACGTGGACCGCCGGCGCGGGAACGCGGTGCGCGGGCCCCGGCGGCGGAGTTCACCGGGTGCCCCGGGCCCGGACCGGGACGGTGCCGGGGCCGCGGATGTTGCGGATGGGACGCAGCTGCGGCTTGCCGGCCAGGGCCAGCCGGGGCATGCGGGAGAACAGGTGCCGCAGGGCGAGTTCGCTCTCCAGCCGTGCCAGCCCCGCGCCCAGGCAGTAGTGGATGCCGGCCGAGAAGGCCAGGTGGTCGCGTTTGTTGGGGCGGCGCAGGTCGAAGCGGTGCGGGTCGTCGAACACCGCCGGGTCCCGGTTCGCGCCGCCGATCGCGATCGCGAGCATGGCCCCGGTCGGCAGCTCGGCCCCGCCGAGTACGAGCGGCTCCTGCGCGACGCGCAGCAGCACCTGGACCGGCGGTTCGTAGCGCAGGAACTCCTCGACCGCCTCGGCGGCGAGATCGAGGTCGTCCAGCAGCAGGGCCTTCTGGTCGGGGTGGTCCAGCAGCGCGACGGCCGCCCCGGCGATCGCGTTGACCACGGTCTCGAACCCGGCGATCAGCAGCATCCCGACGAGCACGACGAGCGTACGGCCGTCCAGCGGCTCCCCTTCGGGCGCGGCCGCCGCGAGCCGGCTCACCAGGTCGTCGCCCGGCTCCCGGCGCCGCTCCTCGACGAGGGCGCCGAGGAACTCGGTCATCTCCGCCAGTGCGCGGCGTACGTCACGCCGTTCGCCGAAGGTGCGAATACCGTCGAGTGTGTTGGCCAGAACACCGCCCCACCGTACGAAGGTGTCACGGTCCGCTCCCGGAACGGCGAACAGGTCGCAAATCACTTCCAGGGGTATCCGCCGGGCGAAGTCCGCGACCAGGTCGAACTGTTCGCGTTCCGCGACCTCGTCCAGAATCCGGGTCACGACTTTCTCGACGGACGGGGTCAGGTCCCGCATCGCGTGCGGGGTGAACAGCGGACCCGCGATCCGGCGGAGCCTGGTGTGCTCGGGCGGGTTGAGCACCAGCAGCGACTCGTCGATGGGGTGGAACAGCTGCTCCTCCTCCCCGGACGCGACCAGCCAGTCCAGGGCACCGGGCCGCTTCGTCGTCGGCCCCACGCCCAGACGGTGATCGCGCAGCGCGGCCCGGCTGATCGCGTGGTCCGCCGTGACGTGCAGGCCCAGCGGGTGCCGGCTCACCCTGCCCCGCGCCCTGATCCGCTCGTACTCCGGATAGGGGTCGGCCGGCGCGCGGCGGCCCAGGATCCGCATGACGGGATCACCGGACAGTGCCATCGCCCGCACCACGGTCCGCGTCGTCAGGGAAACGGCTCCCGCTCGCAGGTCACTGCCGATCCGCTCGGTACTGATCAACATACGCTCTCCGTATCTGAAATTCCCTCGAGGAACCGACGTGCACCATCACGAACAGCACGGTACGAAGCTCTGTTTGACGCCGTCGAGAAGGCCGCTGGAAATGCCGCGGAAAACCCTGAATTCCCCTAGTCGCCGAATATCGGATCCGTTTCGAGAGCGCAGCGCGGACCGCCTTGTGCGGGACGGCTCGCGCCTGCCCGGTCCGGTTCGCGTTCCTACGACTGGTCGAGTTGCCGGCTGATGAAGTCGAACAGTTCCTCGTCCGTGGCGTCGTCCAACTGGTCGGCCATGGACACCGCCGACCTCGTCCCGTCGTCCGGGCCGCCGGGGTCGGACTCCAGGTCCTCGACCTCGGTGAGGAACGCCTTGAGCCTCGCCTTGAGCAGGATCCTCACGTCCTGCCCGGGGTCGGAGCCGATGATCCTGGCGACCGCGTGTTCCATCTCCGCGAGCAGTGCGGTGGCGTTGGCCTGTCCGCCTCCGAAGAGCTCACCGGCCAGGTGGCGGGCGAGGTCGGCGGGGGTGGGGTGGTCGAACACGAGGGTGGTCGGCAGTCGCAGACCGGTGTCGGCGTTGAGCTGGTCGCGCAGTTCCACGGCGGTCAGCGAGTCGAAGCCCATCTCCCGGAACGCCTTGGTGGGTTCGACGCCCGACATCCCGTCGAAGCCGAGCGCCGTGGCGGCGACGCCTCGCACGTGGTCCTGCACCAGTTGGAGCCGTGCCTCGGCGGGCGCCGCGGTCAGCTTCTCGACCAGGGGGCGTGGGGCGTCGGGGGCGGTCTCCGTGTCCCCGGGGGCCGCGGCGGCCCGCGCCTCCGGGAGGGCGGACAGCAGCGGGCTGGGGCGGCGGGCCGTGAACGGCGCGAGGAACTTCTCCCAGTCGACGTCGGCGACCACGACGGTGGTGTCCCCGACGTCCAGCGCCCGCCCGAGCCCGGTCAGCGCCCGGTCCGGGTCCATCACCCGCAGACCCCGGCGCACCAACTCCGCGGCACCCTCGTCCGTCACCATCCCTCCGCCGCCCCACGGCCCCCACGCCACGGCGGTACCGGCAAGTCCATCAATCCGACGCCGCTCCACAAGAGCGTCGAGGTGGGCGTTGGCCGCGGCGTACGCGGACTGGCCACCACTGCCCCACACACCGGCGATCGAGGAGAACACCACGAACGCCGACAAGTCCAAGTCCCGCGTCAGAGCATCAAGATGATCGGCACCCACAGCCTTCGCCGCCAGGACAGCGGCGACCCGCTCCGGAGTCAACCGGTCGATCAGATCGTCGTCCAGCACACCCGCGGCATGGAACACCGCCTCGACCGGATACCGGGACAACAGACCCGCGACCGCCTCCACATCACCCGTGTCACACGCCTCCACCACCACCCGCGCGCCCAACCCCTCCAGCTCCTCGACCAGTTCGGCCGCACCGGGGGCCTCCGGGCCGCGCCGCCCGGTCAGCACCAACTCCGCCGCGCCGCGCCCCACCAGCCAACGGGCCAGGCGTGCGCCGACTCCGCCCGTGCCGCCCGTCACGAGCACCCGCTCCGGGGCGCGCCAGTTCTCGGCCGACGGCTCCCAGGCGGGCACGCCGCCGGGCACGGGGGCGTGGGAGAGGCGGCGGACGTACAGGGCGGCGCCGCGTACGGCGACCTGGTCCTCGCCGGCGTCGGCGACGACCGCGGCGAGGCTCGCGAGGGTGCTCCGGTCCGCGTGCGCAGGGAGGTCGACGAGGCCGCCCCAGCGGTCGGGGTGTTCCAGGGCGGCGACCCTGCCGAAGCCCCACAGGGCGGCCCGTGCCGGGTCGACGACGCCTTCGGAGGGGGTACCGACGGACACGGCACCGTGCGTGAGCAGCCACAGCGGCGCGGTCACTCCCGCGTCGCCCAGCGCCTGGACGACCGTCAGGGAGGCCGTCTCGTCCGCCGGGCGGAAGAGGACCGCGACGACGGGGTCACCCGCGGCGGCGTCGGCCAGCACACGGCCCAGTTCGGCTCGCCCCGCGTCGGGGTCGTAGAGGACCCGCTCCACGCCAGGGAGGAACTCCTCGACGCCGTCGAGCACCGGGTCTTCGTCGGCCGGCTGGAGCAGCAGTCGGCGGCCGGTGTCCGAGGCCATGAGCGACTGGGCGGTGCGGGGCTGCCACTCGATGCGGTAGCGCCAGCCGTCGACCAGGTTCCGCTCGGTCGCGCCGCGCCGCCAGGCGGACAACGCCGGTACGACGGCGTCGAGTTCGGCCTCGTCCACGCCCAGGACCTCGGCGAGGTCGTGGGCGTCGCCGCGTTCCACGGCCGCCCAGAAACTCGCGTCGAGCGGATTCGCGTCCGTCCCCGACACACGGTGTGCGGCGGGCTCGGGCCAGTAACGCTCACGCTGGAAGGCGTACGTCGGCAGTTCCACCCGCCGCGCGCCGAAACCGGCCAGCAGTGCGGGCCAGTCGACGGCGGCACCGTGTGTGAACGCCCGCGACACGGCGGCCAGGACGGTGTCCGTCTCGGAACGGTCCTTGCGCAGGACCGACGCGAACAGCGTGTCCTCACCGCCGTCGGAAGGGACGCCGGTCTGGGCGAGGGCGGTGAGGGTGCCGTCGGGGCCGAGCTCCACGAAGCGGGTGACGCCGTTCGCGGCCAGCCACTCGATCCCGTCGGCGAACCGTACGGCCTCACGGACATGCCGCACCCAGTAGTCGGCGTTCTCCAACTCCCCCGCACCGGCGGACTGTCCGGTCAGATTCGAGACGAGCGGGATGCGCGGCTCGCCGTAGGTCACGCTCTCGGCGACCGTACGGAACTCGGCCAGCATCGGTTCCATCAACGGCGAGTGGAAAGCGTGCGAGACCCGCAGGCGCGAAGTACGGCGGCCCATCGCGGCTATCTGCTGCGCGATGGCCTCCGCCACCACCTCGACACCGGAGATCACCACCGAACGCGGACCGTTGACCGCAGCGACCGACACCCCGTCCGCCAGCAGCGGCAGGACTTCGTCCTCGGACGCCTCCAGCGCGAACATCGCACCACCGGAGGGAAGCTCCTGCATCAACCGGCCGCGCGCCGACACCAGCCGGCACGCGTCCTCCAGCGAGAACACCCCCGCCACATGCGCGGCAGCCAGCTCACCCACCGAATGACCCACCAGGAAGTCAGGGCTCATCCCCCACGACTCCACCAGCCGGAACAACGCCACCTCGACCGCGAACAACGCGGGCTGAGTCCAGCCCGTCTCGTTCAGCAGCTCGGCGTCCTCACCGAACACGACCTCCCGCAGACCCTCATCCAAGTGCCCACACACCGCGTCGAAAGCTTCGGCGAACACCGGGAAGGAGTCGTACAACTCCCGTCCCATGCCGAGACGTTGCGCACCCTGCCCGGAGAAGAGAAAGGCGAGCTTGCCGGCGGTCACGGCTGCCTGCGCCACGTCCGGCAGCGTCTCGCCGCGGGCCAGGGCGGCAAGGCCCGCGAGGAGTTCCTCGCGATCCGTTCCGCGCACCACTGCGCGGTTGTCGAAGGCCGACCGCGACCCGACGAGCGACAGGGCCACATCGGCGGGGTTCAGCTCCGGACGTGCCCGCAGATGGTGCAGCAGGCGGTCCGCCTGGTCCCGCAGGGCGGCGGGGCTCTGGCCGGAGACCACCCACGGGGTGACGGACGGCGCCGGAGGGATCACGGTGTCCGTGTCTAGGACAGCGGGCTCCGCCTGTTCCAGCACCACGTGCGCGTTCGTGCCGCTCAGCCCGAACGAGGAGACCCCCGCCCGACGAGGACGCTCCGTCTCCGGCCAGTCCACCGACTCGGCCAGCAGCCTGACCTCACCCGCGGCCCAGTCGACGTGCGACGACGGCTCGTCGACGTGCAGGGTGGCCGGCAGCACGCCATGGCGCATCGCCTCCACCATCTTGATCACACCCGCCACACCGGCGGCGGCCTGGGTGTGACCGATGTTCGACTTCACCGAGCCCAGCCACAACGGCCGTTCGGCGTCACGGTCCTTGCCGTAGGTGGCCAGCAGGGCCTGCGCCTCGATCGGATCACCGAGAGAGGTGCCGGTGCCGTGCGCCTCGACCGCGTCCACGTCCGACGCCGACAGACCCGCACTCGCGAGCGCCGCCCGGATGACTCGCTGCTGGGAAGGACCGTTCGGCGCCGTCAGACCGTTCGACGCACCGTCCTGATTCACCGCGGAGCCACGCACCACGGCGAGGACAGGGTGACCGTTGGCGCGCGCGTCCGACAACCGCTCCACCAGCAGCACGCCCACGCCTTCGCCCCAGCCCGTACCGTCCGCACCCTCCGCGAACGCCTTGCACCGACCGTCCCCCGCCAGCCCGCCCTGACGGCTGAACTCCGCGAACGCGCCCGGGGTCGACATCACGGTCACCCCACCGGCGAGCGCGAGATCGCACTCCCCCGACCGCAGCGCCTGCACGGCCAGGTGCAGGGCGACCAGCGACGCCGAGCAGGCCGTGTCCACGGTCACCGCGGGACCTTCCAGACCCAGCACATAGGAGACCCGGCCGGAGAACACGCTCGCCGCGTTGCCGGTGCCCACGTACCCGCCGAAGTCTCCGTCCGACAGCGACAGCAACGCCGGGTAGTCCTGGCCGTTCGTCCCGGCGAACACGCCGGTCCGCGAACCGCGCAACGACCGCGGGTCGACGCCCGCCCGCTCGACGGCCTCCCACGACGTCTCCAGCAGCAGACGCTGCTGCGGGTCCATGGCGAGCGCCTCACGCGGCGAGATGCCGAAGAAGCCCGCGTCGAACGAGCCCACGCCCGACAGGAACCCGCCGACCCGGGCGAAGTCTGCGGCGTCATAGCCGTAGACCGCGCCGAGCCCTTCCCAGCCCCGGTCGTCGGGGAAGCCGGTCATGCCGTCGCGCCCCTCCGCCAGCAGGCTCCACAAGGTCTCCGGGGAGTCGACCCCGCCGGGGAACCGGCACGCCATCCCGACGATCGCCACCGGGTCGCCCGCCACCGCCACGCTCACGGACGTGCCGGGCACCTCGTCGACGGTGCCGCCCAACTCGCCGTACAGGAACTCCGCCAGAGCCGTCGGGGTCGGATGGTCGAAGACCACGGTGGCGGGCAGCCGTACCCCGCACTCCGCGCCCAGTACGTTGCGCAGTTCCACCGCGATGAGTGAATCCACGCCCAGTTCGCGGAACGCGCGGTCGGCCGGGACGGCCTCCGCGTCGGCATGACCCAGCACCGCCGCCGCGCGAGCACGGATCAGCTCCACGGCGGCCCGGACGCCGGCCTCGCGCGGGAGAGTTCCGATACGGGCGCCGGGACTGTCCATGCCGCCCGGTGCCGGCCGGTCGGCGGACGGGGAGGGGGTGGCCTCCGGAAGTTCCCGCAGGAGTGCGCTCGGCCGGATCGACGTGAAGGCCGGTGCGAACCGGGGCCAGTCGATGTCGGCCACGAACTCGGTGGTCGCGCCCGAGTCCAGGGCCGTCGCGAGGGCGGCGACGGCCAGGTCCGGGTCGAGTGACGCCACGGCGCCGGGGCGCCGCGGGCGCCCGCGCGGGGCGCCCGCGCCCCCCCCCCCCCCGGCCCAGGGGCCCCAGGCGACGGAGGTGGCGGGCAGCCCCTCGGCGCGACGGCGCTCGGCGAGCGCGTCGAGGACCGCGTTGGCGGCGGCGTACGCGCCCTGTCCGGCGTTGCCCAGGACGCCGGCGAGCGACGAGAAGAGGACGAAGGCCGACAGCTCGCGGTCCCTCGTCAGTTCGTCGAGGTGCAGGGCCGCCTCGGCCTTGGCCCGCATGACGTGCCGGATGCGCTGGGGATCGGTGCCGCCTATGACGGCGTCGTCGAGGACGCCCGCGGTGTGCAGCACGGCGTCCACGGGGTGCCGTTCGAGGAGCGCGGCGACCTCTTCCCTGACGGACACGTCGGCCGCGGCGACCGTGACCCGGGCGCCCATCGCGCGCAGGGCCGTTTCGAGTTCCGGGGCGCCGGGCGCGTCGGGGCCCCGCCGGCTCACCAGGACGATCTCCTCGGCGCCGCGCTCGACCGCCCAGCGTGCGACCCGGGCGCCGATGGCGCCCGTGCCTCCGGTGACGAGGACCGTTCCGCGGGGCTGCCACGCGTCCAGCGGGGTGGGACGGGGCCTCGACAGCCTGCGTCCGAAGACGCCGGAGTCGCGGACCGCCACCTGGTCCTCGCCGAACCCGGCCGACCCGGACCCGGCAGAGTCGGTGGCCCCGGCGGACTCGGCGGATGCGCCGGGCGCCGCGCCGGGCAGTTCGGTGAGGACCGCGGCGAGCCGTGCGACCGCCCGTTCGTCGAGGTCGTCCGGAAGGTCCACGAGTCCGCCCCAGAGGTCGGGGTGTTCGAGGGCCGCGACCCGGCCGAGCCCCCACACCGCCGCCTGCTCGGGTGCCGTGACCGCGTCGGAACGTCCGACGGAGACGGCTCCGCGCGTCAGTGACCACACCGGACCGCGCAGTCCGCTGTCCGTGAGCGCCTGGACCAGGGTGGCCGTGGCCGCAGCCACCCCTGCCCGGTCCTCGGCCAGCGGGAGCAGCGACAGGACGGCCGTGACGGGCGCGGACTCGTCGTGGGCGTCATTGAGTCGGGCCGCCAGGTCAGCACGGGCCGTCCCGGACGCGGGGTGCGGCACCTCGATCTGCCGCAGCTCGAACCCGTGCGCCGCGAGGCCTTCGAGTACGGCGCGGATCGTGGTGTCGGCCCGCTCGTCGCGTTCCTGCGGGACGAGCACCAGCCGCGGGCCCGGGGACTGGGCGGGCGCGGTTCCGGAGAACTGGGCCAGAGGCTTCCAGGTGATGGCGTAGCGCCAGGAGTCGGCGCCGGGCCTCGGCGCCGGTGCGGACGGGTCGAGCCAGTAACGCTCACGCTGGAAGGCGTACGTGGGCAGTTCCACGGCCGCCGCACCGGTTCCCGCGAAGAACGTCTCCCAGCCGACCGGCGCACCGTGCGCGTGCAGTCGGCCCAGGCCACGCAGGACGGCCGCCGGTTCGGATCCGGTCTTGTGCAGGAGCGGAGTGAAGAGCATCCCGTCGTCGGAGGGGACGCAGGGCTGGGCGAGGGCGGTGAGGGTGCCGTCGGGGCCGAGCTCCACGAACCGGGTGACACCCCGCTCCGCCAGCGTGCGTACTCCGTCGGCGAACCTCACGGCCTCCCGGACATGCCGGACCCAGTAGTCGGCGGAGTCCAACTCCCCCGCACCGGCGGCCTGTCCGGTCAGGTTCGAGACGACCGCGATACGGGCCGGCGCATACGTCACGCTCTCGGCGACCGTGCGGAACTCGGCCAGCATCGGTTCCATCAGCGGCGAGTGGAAGGCGTGCGAGACGCGCAGACGGGAGGTGCGGCGGCCCAGGGCGGCTATCTCCTGGGCGATGGCCTCCGCCACCGCTTCGACACCGGAGATCACCACTGAGAGGGGGCCGTTGACCGCGGCGACGGACACCTCGCTCTCCCAGCCCTCCAGCAGCGGCAGGACCTCGTCCTCGGCGGCCTCAAGCGCGAACATCGCACCACCGGAGGGAAGTTCCTGCATCAGACGACCACGCGCCGACACCAGCCGGCAGGCGTCTTCGAGCGAGAACACCCCGGCCACGTGCGCGGCGGCAAGTTCACCCACCGAGTGGCCCACCAGGAAGTCGGGACTCATCCCCCACGACTCCACCAGCCGGAACAACGCCACCTCGATCGCGAACAACGCGGGCTGAGTCCAGCCCGTCTCGTTCAGCAGCTCCGCGTCCTCACCGAACACGACCTCCCGCAGACCCTCGTCCAACTCCGCGCACACCGCGTCGAAGGCTGCCGCGAACACGGGATACGCCTCGTACAACTCCCGCCCCATGCCCAGGCGTTGTGCGCCCTGGCCGGAGAAGAGGAAGGCGAGCTTGCCCTCGTCGTGGCTGTGGCCGGTCACGGCGCGGGGTGTCGTCTCGTTCTCGGCGAGGCTGCGCAGGCCGTCGAGGAGGTCGGTGCGGTCGCCGCCGAGGACGACGGCGCGGTGGTCGAACGTCGACCGGGTGGTCAGCAACGACCAGCCGACGTCGACGGAACTGTGGTCGGGATGTCCGGTCAGGAAGGCCGACAGCACGCGGGCCTGTGCGCGCAGCGCGTGAGGGGTGCGGGCGGAGAGGAGCCACGGGACCACGGGCGGTACGGCGACGGGGACCTGTCCCTGTGCCGGGTGTGCCGGGTCATGTGCCGGGTCCGGGGCCGGTTCCGGTGCGGGTGCGGGTGTCGGGGTGTCCTGTTCCAGGATGACGTGGGCGTTGGTCCCGCTGACGCCGAAGGCGGAGACCGCCGCGGTGCGGGGGCGGCCGGTCTCGGGCCAGGAGCGCGGTGCGGTGAGGAGGCGGACCTCGCCCGCCTCCCAGTCGATGTGGGTCGAGGGCTCGTCGACGTGCAGGGTGGCGGGCAGGACGCCGTGGCGCATCGCCTCCACCATCTTGATCACGCCCGCGACACCGGCGGCGGCCTGGGTGTGGCCGATGTTCGACTTCACGGAGCCGAGCCACAGCGGCCGTTCGGCGTCACGGTCCTTGCCGTAGGTGGCGAGCAGGGCGTGTGCCTCGATCGGGTCGCCCAGGGAGGTGCCGGTGCCGTGTGCCTCCACGGCGTCCACGTCCGACGCGGAGAGTCCCGCACCGGTCAGTGCCGCGCGGATGACGCGCTGCTGGGAAGGGCCGTTCGGCGCCGTCAGGCCGTTCGACGCACCGTCCTGGTTCACCGCGGAGCCCCGCACCACCGCCAGTACGGGGTGGTTGTTGCGCCGCGCGTCCGAGAGGCGCTCCACGAGCAGGACGCCGACGCCTTCCCCCCACCCTGTACCGTCCGCGCCCTCCGCGAAGGCCTTGCACCGCCCGTCGCCCGCGAGGCCGCCCTGGCGGTCGAACTCGGCGAACACGTCGGGGGTGGACATCACGGTCACACCGCCGGCGAGGGCGAGGTCGCACTCCCCCGACCGCAGCGCCTGCACGGCCAGGTGCAGGGCGACCAGCGACGAGGAGCAGGCCGTGTCGACGGTGACCGCGGGGCCTTCGAGACCGAGGACGTAGGAGACCCGGCCCGAGACCACGCTCGCGGCGTTGCCGGTGAGCAGGTGGCCCTCGATGCCTTCGGGCAGCTCACGTCCGCTCGCGGAGCCGTAGTTCTGGTTGCTGCATCCGACGAAGACCCCGGTGCGGCTGCCGCGTACGGCGGCGGCGTCGATGCCCGCCCGCTCCAGGGCCTCCCAGGACGCCTCCAGGGTGAGGCGCTGCTGCGGGTCCATGGCGAGGGCCTCGCGGGGCGAGATGCCGAAGAAGCCGGCGTCGAACTCGGTCGCGGAGGCCACGAATCCGCCGCGCAGGGCCGCCGCGTCGGTGGAGGCCTCGGCCAGGTCCCAGCCGCGGTCCTCCGGGAATCCGGTCATCGCGTCCCGGCCGTCGGCCACGAGCCGCCACAGGTCCTCGGGCGAGTGGACGTCTCCCGGGTAGCGGCAGGCCATGCCGACGACGGCCACCGGTTCGGTGGCCGCGCGGGCGAGGCGGTCGTTCTGCTTGCGCAGCCGCTCGTTCTCGACCAGCGACGCGCGCAGGGCCGCGACGACGCGTTCCTCGGAGGTGGGCATACTCAGCTCCACTGTTCTTGCTTCGGGCTTCGGCGGGCGGGGTGGGCGGCGGGCTGCACGGTCAGTGGGCCGAGTCGCCGAGGGCCAGTTGGACGAGGTCGTCGACGTCCATCGTGCTGATCAGGTCGTCGTCCTGTGCCTCGGCGGTCGTGCCCGGGGATGTCCCCTCCGGTTCCGCCGGACCCTCCGGCCCGGCGAGGGCCAGCAGCGCGGTCAGCAGGCCGCTCTCCTGCAACCGGGCCAGCGGGACGGTCGCGAGCTTCCTGCGCAGCGCGGCCTCTTCGTCGGTCCAGGCCGCGCCCGACGGGGCGAACGGCCCGGAAGGACCGGTGGGGGCGTCGGCCGGGGCGGCGGGGAAGAGTTCGGCGCCGAGGTGGTCGGCGAGGTGCCCGGGGGTGGGGTAGTCGTAGACGAGGGTGCTGGGCAGGCGCAGTCCGGTGTCCTGGTTGAGCTGGTTGCGCAGTTCGACGGCCGTGAGCGAGTCGAATCCGATGTCGCGGAAGGCCTGGGCGGGCGCCACGCTCTCGCCGCTCGCGCGGCCGAGGACCGAGGCCGCACGGTCGCGCACGAGGTCGCGCAGCGCGCTCCTGCGGTCGGCCTCGGAGAGCGTGGAGAGCTCCTTGAGCAGGGCCGCTTTCTTGGTCTCCGGCTCCGTGCCCGTCCCGGGCCGTGACGCCGTGGTGTCGCTCTCTTCGAGGAGGGCGGACAGCAGCGGGCTGGGGCGGCGGCTGGTGAACGTGGGCAGGAACTTCTCCCAGTCGACGTCGGCGACCACGACGGTGGTGTCCCCGACGTCCAGCGCCCGCCCGAGCCCGGTCAGCGCCCGGTCCGGGTCCATCACCCGCAGACCCCGGCGCACCAACTCCGCGGCACCCTCGTCCGTCACCATCCCTCCGCCGCCCCACGGCCCCCACGCCACGGCGGTACCGGCAAGTCCATCAATCCGACGCCGCTCCACAAGAGCGTCGAGGTGGGCGTTGGCGGCGGCGTACGCGGACTGGCCACCACTGCCCCACACACCGGCGATCGAGGAGAACACCACGAACGCCGACAAGTCCAAATCCCGCGTCAGAGCATCAAGATGATCGGCACCCACAGCCTTCGCGGCCAGGACGGCGGCGAGGTGGTGGTCGTCGGTCTCCTCGAAGGGGGTGGCGTCGCCCAGGCCGGCGGCGTGGAACACCGCGTCGACGGGGTGCCGTTCCAGCAGCGCCCCGACCTCGGCGCGATCGGCCATGTCACAGGCTTCGAGGGTGACTTCGGCGCCCTGGCCCCTGAGCTCCTCGGCCAGTTCGGCGGCGCCCGGCGCCTGTGCTCCACGGCGGCTCGTCAGGACGAGGTCCCGTGCGCCCCGCCGCACCAGCCAGCGTGCGAGGCGTCCGCCGAGGGCGCCCGTGCCGCCGGTCACCAGGACACGGCCGCGCGGGGTCCAGGAGACGGCCGGGGCCGAGGCGGACGGTGCGTGGGCCAGCCGGCGGGCGGACAGTCCGGGCCCGCGTACCGCGATCTGGTCCTCACCGCTGACGAGTGCGGAGGCGATCCCGGCGAGAGTGTGCCGGTCGGCCTGTCCGGCGGGTACGTCCACGAGTCCGCCCCAGCGGTCGGGGTGTTCCAGCGCGGCGACGCGGCCGAGGCCCCAGACCGCGGCCTGGGACGGATCGGCCGGCTCCTCGCCCGGCGCACCGGTCGAGACCGCGCCGTGCGTCACCGCCCACAGCGGAACCGCCAGTCCGGCGTCGCCCAGTGCCTGGACGAGCGCCGTCGTCGCCCGCGCTCCCCCCAAGGGGGCGAGGCACGACAGCACGCCCGCGACGAGACCGCATTCGGCCGCCTGTGTCAGAAGCCGCGCCAGTCCGGCCCGGTCGGTCGCCTCGACCGGGCAGGTGAACCGGTCGACGCCGGGGACGAACTCCTCGATCCCCGCCAGCGCGTCGTCGCCGGGGGGCTGGAGCAGGATCCAGCGGCCCGGCACCGGTGCGGGGCCGGCCGGGGCGGGGACCGGTTCCCATTCGACGCGGTAGCGCCAGCCGTCGACACGTCGCTCGACCGCGCCCTGTGCCGGCTCGGGCCAGTAGCGCTCGCGTTGGAAGGCGTAGGTGGGCAGTTCGACCGGCCGTGCGCCGGTGAGGAGGGCGGGCCAGTCGACGGCCACACCGTGCGTGAACGCCCGCGACACGGCGGCCAGGACGGTGTCCGTCTCGGAACGGTCCTTGCGCAGGACCGACGCGAACAGCGTGCCCTCACCGCCGTCGGAAGGGACGCCGGTCTGGGCGAGGGCGGTGAGGGTGCCGTCCGGGCCGAGCTCCACGAACCGGCGTACGCCGTTCGCGGCCAGCCACTCGATCCCGTCGGCGAACCGTACGGCTTCGCGGACATGCCGCACCCAGTACGCGGCCGACTCCAACTCCCGCACGCCGGCGGCCTGTCCGCTCAGATTCGAGACGACCGCCATACGGGCCGGCGTGTACGTCACGCTCTCGGCCACGGCACGGAACTCGGCCAGCATGGGTTCCATCAGCGGCGAGTGGAAGGCATGGGAGACGCGCAGGCGCGAAGTACGGCGGCCCATCGCGGCTATCTGCTGCGCGATGGCCTCCGCCACCGCTTCGACACCGGAGATCACCACTGAGAGGGGGCCGTTGACGGCGGCGACGGACACCTCGCTCTCCCAGCCCTCCAGCAGCGGCAGGACCTCGTCCTCGGCGGCCTCAAGCGCGAACATCGCACCACCGGAAGGCAATTCCTGCATCAGACGACCACGCGCCGACACCAACCGGCACGCATCCTCCAGCGAGAACACCCCCGCCACATGCGCGGCAGCCAGCTCACCCACCGAATGACCCACCAGGAAGTCAGGGCTCATCCCCCACGACTCCACCAGCCGGAACAACGCCACCTCGATCGCGAACAACGCGGGCTGAGTCCAGCCCGTCTCGTTCAGCAGCTCCGCGTCCTCACCGAAGACAACCTCCCGCAGACCCTCATCCAACTCCGCGCACACCGCGTCGAAAGCTTCGGCGAACACCGGGAAGGAGTCGTACAACTCCCGTCCCATGCCGAGACGTTGCGCACCCTGGCCGGAGAAGAGGAAGGCGAGCTTGCCCTCGGTCGCGGCGCCCTGGACGACACCCGGCGCACTCTCGTCGCGGGCGACGGCGGCAAGGCCCGCCAGGAGCTCGTCACGGTCGCCGCCCCGGACCACCGCGCGGTTCTCGAACGCCGACCGGGTCCTGACCAGCGACAGACCCACGTCCGCGGGGTCCAGGTCGGGATGGGCCTGCGCATGAGCCAGCAGCCTGGCTGCCTGAGCGCGCAGTCCCCCGGCGCCTCGGCCTGAGACGACCCAGTTGGTGGTGGGGAGGGGCCGGGGAACCGTTGCCGTGGTTTCCTCGGTGACCGTTTCCGGTGCCTGTTCCAGCACCACGTGCGCGTTCGTGCCGCTGAACCCGAAGGCCGAGACCGCGGCCCGGCGGGGCCGGGATGTGTCCGGCCAGTCCACGGACTCCGTCAGCAGCCTGACCTCACCCGCGGCCCAGTCGACATGCGACGACGGCTCGTCCACGTGCAGGGTGGCCGGCAGCACGCCATGGCGCATCGCCTCCACCATCTTGATCACGCCCGCCACACCCGCGGCAGCCTGGGTGTGACCGATGTTCGACTTCACCGACCCCAGCCACAACGGCCGTTCGGCGTCACGGTCCTTGCCATAGGTGGCCAGCAGAGCCTGCGCCTCGATCGGGTCGCCCAGCGAGGTGCCCGTACCGTGCGCCTCCACCGCGTCCACGTCCGACGCCGACAGACCCGCACTCGCGAGCGCCGCCCGGATGACGCGCTGCTGGGAAGGACCGTTCGGCGCCGTCAGACCGTTCGACGCACCGTCCTGATTCACCGCCGAACCCCGCACCACCGCGAGGACGGGGTGACCGTTGGCGCGCGCGTCCGACAGGCGCTCCACCAGCAGCACACCGACGCCTTCCCCCCAGCCCGTACCGTCCGCGCCCTCCGCGAACGCCTTGCACCGACCGTCCGGTGCGAGGCCGCGCTGGCGGCTGAACTCGATGAACGCCGCCGGGGTGGACATCACCGTCACTCCGCCGACGAGTGCCATCGAGCACTCCCCCGAGGTGAGTGCGCGGATGGCCCAGTGCAGGGCGACCAGAGAGGCCGAGCAGGCCGTGTCGACGGTGACCGCGGGGCCTTCGAGGCCGAGGACGTAGGAGACCCGGCCCGAGATAACGCTCGCGGCGTTGCCGGTGCCGAGGTAGCCCTCGGTGTCGGCGTCCGCGGTGCTCAGTACGTGTGCGTAGTCCTGGCCGTTGGTGCCTGTGAAGACGCCGGTGCGGCTGCCGCGCAGGGAGCGGGGGTCGATGCCGGCCCGCTCGACGGCCTCCCACGACGTCTCCAGCAGCAGACGCTGCTGGGGGTCCATGGCGAGCGCCTCACGCGGTGAGACGCCGAAGAAGTCCGCGTCGAAGGACGCGACGTTCTCCAGGAAGCCGCCGCGGCAGGCGTAGGTCGTGCCGCGGCGGCGGGACTCGGGGTCCGGGTCGTAGAGGGCGGCCAGGTCCCAGCCGCGGTCGGCGGGGAAGTCGCCGATGCCGTCGACGCCCTTGAGGAGCATGTCCCACAGCTGTTCGGGGTTCTCGGCGCCTCCGGGGAAGCGGCAGCCCATGCCGATGATCGCGATCGGGTCGTCGGCGAGGTCGGCCGGTGCCGCGGGTTCCTGCCGTGCGGGCTGTGCCAAACCGTGTGCGGTGGGGGCGAGTTCGGCGAGCAGGAGGTCGGCGACGGCGGCCGGGTTGGGGTGGTCGAAGACCAGGGTCGCGGGCAGGGTGAGGCCGGTCTCCCGGGTGAAGGCGTTGCGCAGTTCCATGGCGGTGAGCGAGTCGAAGCCCATGTCCGCGAAGGGGCGGTCGAGGCTGATCGACGCGTCACTGGTGTGGCCGAGGACGCCGGCGACCGTCGTACGGACCAGAGCCCGGACCGCCGCCCGGCGCTGTTCCTCGGGGAGCGCGGCGAGAGCGCCGCCCGCGGGTGCCGTGCCGCTCGCCCCGGCGCTCGCGGCCCGTCGTAGCGGGGTGCGGCCGGTCAGGGAACGCAGGACGGGGGGAAGAGCGGCCGCGTTCCGGCGCAGGGCGGGCAGGTCGACGCGCAGGGGCAGGGGGGTGCCGTCGGTGTGGGACAGGCAGCGGTCGAAGAGGGCCAGGGCTTCCCGGGTGGGCAGGGCGCCGATGCCGCTGCGGTCGATGCGGCCGCGCTGTGCGGTGTCCAGGTGGCCGGTCATGCCGCTGTCGGCGGCCCACAGTCCCCAGCCGATGGAGAGGGCGGGGCGTCCTTGGCCGCGGAGGTGTCCGGCGAAGGCGTCCAGGAAGGAGTTGGCCGCGACGTAGTTGCCCTGGCCCGGGCTGCCGAGTGTGGCGGCGGCCGAGGAGAACACGACGAAGGCCGTCAGGTCGAGGGTGCGGGTCAGCTCGTGGAGGTTGACCGTGGCGTCGACCTTGGGGCGCAGGACGGCGTCGAGGCGTTCGGGGGTGAGGGAGGTGACGAGGCCGTCGTCCACCACGCCGGCGGCGTGGACGACGGCGCCCAGCGGGTGGTCCCCCGCGATGGCCGCAAGGAGTGCGGCCAGGGCGTCGCGGTCGGTGGTGTCGCAGGCGGCCGCGGTGATGTCGGCGCCCGCCTCGGTCATTTCGGCGACGAGTTCGCGGGCGCCGGGCGCGTCCGCGCCCCTGCGTCCGGCGAGGACGAGGTGGCGCACGCCGTGCCCGGTCACCAGGTGGCGGACGACGGCGGCGCCGACGGTGCCGGTGCCGCCGGTCACCAGGACGGTGCGCTCGGGGTCGAAGACCGGTGTCCGCTCTGTCTGCCGGGCACCGGTGCGGGTGAGGCGGGGCAGCAGGACCCGGCCGTCGCGGAGGGCGGTGTCGGGCTCGTCGTGGCGCAGTGCCTCGGCGACGGTCCGCGGGTCGGGCCGGGGGGTGTCGGTGTCCATGAGCAGGAAGCGGCCGGGGTTCTCCGCCTGGGCGGAGCGCACGAGTCCGCGGACGGCCGCGGCGGGCAGGTCGCCTGCCGTCTCGCCGTCGGCCGCGGCGACGGCTCCGGAGGTGAGCAGGAGCAGGCGGGAGCCGGTGAGGCGGTCGTCCGTCAGCCAGGTCTGCAGCAGGGTGAGTGCGGTGGCGGTGGCGGTGCGGACGGCTTCGGCGGTCGCCGTGCGGTCGTCGAGGGGGGTGTGGAAGGGGACGGCGACGACCTCGGGCACCGGGCCGGTGCCGGCGGCGGTGAGGAGGTCGTCGAGGGAGGCGTGGACGGCGAGTCGGGGGGCGTTCGGCAGCACCGGTCCGGGTGAGGCGGTCCATACGAGGCCGAAGATGTCGTCGTTCTCCGGGGCCTTGGCGGCCGGCAGGTCCGCCGCCGTGAGGGTGCGTGTCCTCAGTCCGTCCGCGCTGAGGACGGGTGCGCCGGTGGTGTCGAAGAGGTCGAGCGCGAGGGTGCCGTCCGGGCGGGGGCGGATACGGACGCGTACGGCCTCGGCGGCTGTGGCGTGCAGGGTGAGGCCGGACCACGACAGGGCGTGGGGTGCGGGGTGGCCGGTCGCGGAGAGCGCGAGGAGGGCGCCCTCGATCAGGGCCGGGTGCAGGGTGAAGTGGCCGGCCTCGGCGCGCTGCGGTTCGGGCAGCACGGCGTCGGCGTACACCTCGTCGCCGAGTCGCCAGGCGGCGGTCAGGGTGCGCAGGGCGGTGCCGGGTACGGTGTCGCGGTCCTCGAGGGAGCGGTACAGCTCGTCGAGGTCGAGGGGGGTGGCGCCGGCGGGGGGCCAGGCGGCGGGGTCCTGGTGTTCGGCGGCCGTCGCGCCGTCCGGCAGCCGGACCAGGACGCCTTGTGCGTGCTGCTGCCAGGGGCCGTCCCCGGTGGGGTCGACGGGGCGGGAGTGGGCGGTGAACGTCCACCGGCCTTCCTCCTCGGTGCCCTCGACGACGGTCTGGATCTCGCTCTCGCCGGTCTCGGGCAGGACGAGGGGCAGGTCCACGGTGAGTTCGGCCAGGTGCGGGCTGTCGAGCCGGGAACCGGCGTGCAGGGCGAGGTCGGTGAAGACCGCGGCGGGCACGAGCGGTGTGCCGAAGGCGGTGTGGTCGGCGAGCCAGGGCTGGGTCCGGCGTGAGACGCGTCCGGTGGAGACGACGGTGTGCGAGCCGGCGAGCGCGACGGACGTGCTGAGCAGCGGGTGTCCTGTCGTCCTGGCGGTGTTTTTGGCGACGGGGTCCAGCCAGTAGCGCCGGCGCTGGAAGGCGTAGGTGGGCAGGGTGACCGGCGGGCAGTCGTCGCCCTGGATCACGGCGGCCCAGTCGACGGCGATGCCGCGGGTGTGGAGGGCGGCGATCGTGCCGAGCGCCGAGAGCGGTTCGGGACGGTCCTTGCGCAGGACGGACGCGAACAGCGTGTCCTCGCCGCCGGAGGCGCTGCTCTGGGCGAGGGCGGTGAGGGTGCCGTCCGGGCCGAGTTCCACGAACCGGCGTACGCCGTGCTCTTCGAGCCAGGTGATCCCGTCGGCGAACCGTACGGCCTCCCGCACGTGCCGGACCCAGTAGTCGGCCGACTCCAACTCCCCCATGCCGGCGGCCTGTCCGGTCACGTTCGAGACCACGGCGATGCGCGGCTCGGCGTAGGTGACGCTCTCGGCGACCGTGCGGAACTCGGCCAGCATCGGTTCCATCAGCGGCGAGTGGAAGGCGTGGGAGACGCGCAGGCGCGAGGTGCGGCGGCTCATCGCGGCGATCTGCTGCGCGACCGCCGAGGCCGCGGTCTCGTCGCCGGAGACCACCACCGAGCGGGGGCCGTTGACCGCGGCGACCGACACCCCGTCCGTCAACAGCGGCAGGACCTCGTCCTCGGACGCCTCCAGCGCGAACATCGCACCGCCGGAGGGAAGTTGCTGCATGAGCCGGCCGCGCGCCGACACCAGCCGGCAGGCGTCCTCGAGGGAGAACACCCCCGCCACGTGCGCGGCGGCGAGTTCACCGACCGAGTGGCCCACCAGGAAGTCGGGACTCACACCCCACGACTCCACCAGCCGGAACAACGCCACCTCGATCGCGAACAACGCGGGCTGCGCCCACCCGGTCCGGTTCAGCAGCTCGGCGTCCTCACCGAAGACAACCTCTCGCAGCCCCTCGTCCAAGTGTCCGCACACCGCGTCGAAGGCTTCCGCGAACACGGGATACGCCTCGTACAACTCCCGCCCCATGCCCGGGCGTTGTGCGCCCTGGCCGGAGAAGAGGAAGGCGAGCTTGCCGCCGCCGCGGCGGGCCGTGCCCACGACGGCCTGGGGGGTGGGGGCGCCGTCCGCCACGGCGTCGAGGCCGCGGATCAGGGCGTCGTGGTCGTCGCCGAGGACGACGGCGCGGTGGTCGAACACGGAGCGGGTGGTGGCCAGGACGTGCGCCACGGCGTGGTCGCTGTCGTCGGGGCGGGTGCCGAGGTGGGTGAGCAGGCTGCGGGCCTGGGCCTGGAGGGCCTGGGGGGTCTGTGCGGACAGCAGCCAGGGCACGACCGGCGGGTGGGCGGCGGTGGGTGTCCCGGAGGCGTCGGCCGGTGCGTCGCCGGCCCGGTCGTCCGCCGGTTCGGCGGGCGGTGCCTGTTCCACGATGACGTGGGCGTTGGTGCCGCTGACGCCGAAGGCGGAGACGCCCGCCCGGCGCGGCCTGCCCGGGTCGGTCCATTCGACGGGGGACGTCAGCAGGCGGACGTCGCCCTCCGTCCAGTCGACGGTGGTGGACGGCTGGTCGACGTGGAGGGTGCGGGGCAGCCGCTGGTGGCGCAGGGCCTGCACCATCTTGATGATGCCGCCGACGCCGGCGGCGGCCTGGGTGTGGCCGATGTTCGACTTGAGCGAGCCGAGCCACAGGGGGCGGTCGGCGGGCCGGTCCTGGCCGTAGGTGGCCAGCAGGGCCTGGGCTTCGATGGGGTCGCCGAGGGTGGTGCCGGTGCCGTGGCCCTCGACGGCGTCGACGTCGCCCGGCCGGAGGTCGGCGGCGGCGAGCGCGGCGCGGATGACCCGTTGCTGGGAGGGGCCGTTGGGAGCGGTGAGGCCGCTGCTCGCGCCGTCCTGGTTGACGGCGGAGCCGCGGACGACCGCGAGGACGTCGTGGCCGGCCCGCCGGGCGTCCGAGAGGCGCTCCAGGAGGATCATGCCGACGCCCTCGCCCCAGCCGGTGCCGTCGGCGGCGTCCGCGTAGGACTTGCAGCGGCCGTCGGCGGCCAGGCCGCGCTGGCGGCTGAACTCCATGAAGGTGACCGGGGTGGACATCACGGCGACACCGCCGGCGAGGGCGAGGTCGCACTCGCCGGCGCGCAGTGCCTGGACGGCCAGGTGCACGGCGACCAGGGAGGAGGAGCAGGCGGTGTCCACCGTGATGGCGGGGCCTTCGAGGCCGAAGGTGTAGGCGATGCGTCCGGAGGCGATGCTGGCGGCGCTGCCGTTGCCGATGTAGCCGTCGAGTCCTTCGGGCGGTTCGGGGAACCGTGAGCCGTAGTCGTTGTACATGACGCCCGCGAAGACGCCGGTGGCGGTGCCCTTCAGGTCGGCGGGGCGCAGTCCGGCGCGCTCCATGGCCTCCCAGGTGACCTCGAGGAGCAGGCGCTGCTGGGGGTCGGTGGCGAGGGCTTCGCGGGGGGACATGCCGAAGAAGTCGGCGTCGAAGTCGGCGGCGTCGTGCAGGAAGCCGCCGTGGCGGGTGTAGCAGGTGCCGGGGTGGTCGGGGTCGGGGTCGTAGAGGGTGTCGACGGACCAGCCGCGGTCCTCGGGGAAGTCGGAGACGCCGTCGGTGCCGCTGTCCACGAGGTGCCAGAGGTCTTCCGGGGTGCGTATTCCGCCCGGATAGCGGCAGCTCATGGAGACGATGGCGATGGGTTCCGTGGCCCTCGACTCGACCTGGTGCAGGCGGTTGCGCGTGCGTTGGAGGTCTGCGGTGACGCGCTTCAGGAACTCGTGAAGTTCGCGGAGCCTGTCCTCGGTCACGGATCGGTTCCCTTCGACAGCGGGGCCCGTGGTGTCGCCGGTGGTGCGTCGGTGGCGCGGGCGGTGGCGGTCCCGGACGGGTGCGGGCGGCCTGGGGCCGATTATGCGGACGGCCGGGGGTGGCTTCCGGACCTGCGGTGACCGGCTCTAAGAGATCCCCTAGCGTTGGCGGGCGCCGGGGTCTAGGTGCCCGGGGGGAAGTCCAGGGCGCCGTCGGGTACGGCGGGCAGCAGGCCGAGGTCGGCGCTGCGGCCGAGGAGTTCTCGCACGGCGGCGTGGCCTTCGTCGCCGAGTTCCGCGGTGAAGGAGTTGACGTAGAGCTCGATGTGCTGGTCGACGACGTCCGTGGCGAGTTCCTGGGCGTGCTCCAGGACGTAGGGGCGGGAGGCGGCGGGGGTGTGCCAGGCGGCGCGGACGGAGGCGCGGACGGCGTCGGCGAGGGCGGTGAGGCGGGTGGCGCCGAGGGAGCGGCGGGCGATGATCGCGCCGAGCGGGACGGGCAGGGTCGTCTCCTTCTCCCACTCCTCGCCCAGGTCGGCGACGCTGTGCAGGCCGTAGTGGCGGTAGGTGAAGCGGGCCTCGTGGATGACGAGTCCGGCGTCGACGAGGCCGTCGCGGACGGCGGGCATGATCTCGTGGAAGGGCAGGACGACGATCTCGCCGACGCCGCCGGGGACGGCACGGGCCGCCCAGAGGCGGAAGAGGAGGTAGGCGGTGGAGCTGGTGCTGGGTACGGCGACGCGGGCGCCGGTGAGGCTGTCGGCGGGGCCGGCCTGCCTGCGCAGGACGAGCGGTCCGCAGCCGCGGCCGACGGCGCCGCCGCAGGGCAGCAGGGCGTAGGTGTCGAGTACGTGCGGCAGGACGCCGTAGGACACCTTGAGGACGTCCAGTTCGCCGCGTTCGGCGAGGCCGTTGGTGACGTCGATGTCGGCCAGGCGCACGTCGGTCCCGGGAGCGCCGGGGAGCAGGCCGTGCGTCAGGGCGTGGAAGACGAACGTGTCGTTGGGGCACGGGGAGTGCGCCAGGGTCAGTCGTGACGTCATGCGGCCCGCCTCAATCTCTGCCGTGAGTGATCCGGTGACGGCGCTCGCGCGCCCCCTCCAGGAAAGCCGGAGTGGGTGTGGGGTTTTCCCCAGACTGTCCTCCGCGAAGATGAGGGAGCCTCATCCGACGTGGCCGGATCCCCTGTGTTCCGGTCGGGCAGCGGTCCATGTGCCGCTGTTTCCGGGAGGGTTCGGGCCCGTCCGTGACCGGGCGGCCCGGCCGGCCCGGGTCGGGTGGCGCGGCTCCGCACCAGTTCCGCCCTGCCGGATCCACGGCGGCGCGAGTCGTCCGCGAAGACGGGTGACTCGGCCGGGGCCCGCAGACGAGTTACGTGCCACCCGCGTACTCGCACTCACTACGTGTGCCGCCAGGCACTGACCGAGGAGGTTCCCCGGTAATGGACGCAGGGCTCAAGCGTGAGCTGGAGGAGAAGGTCTACTCCGGTGAACGGCTGTCCCGCGAGGACGGCATCGCGTTGTACGAGTCGGACGAGCTGGCCTGGCTGGGCGAGCTCGCGCACCACGCGCGCACGGTCAAGAACGGCGACGTGGTCCACTTCAACGTCAACCGCCACCTCAACATGACGAACGTGTGCACGGCGTCGTGCGCCTACTGCTCGTTCCAGCGCAAGCCGGGCGAGATGGACGCGTACACGATGCGCATCGAGGAGGCGGTCCGGCTCGCCAAGACGATGGAGAGCGAGCACCTCTCGGAGCTCCACATCGTCAACGGGCTGCACCCGACGCTTCCTTGGCGTTACTACCCGCGTTCGCTGCGGGAGCTGAAGAAGGCGCTGCCGAACGTGTCGATCAAGGCGTTCACGGCGACGGAGATCCACCACTTCGAGACGATCTCCGGGCTGCCCGCGTCGGAGGTCCTGGACGAGCTGATCGACGCCGGTCTGGAGTCGCTGACCGGTGGTGGCGCGGAGATCTTCGACTGGGAGGTGCGCCAGCACATCGTCGACCACCGCACCCACTGGGAGGACTGGTCGCGCATCCACCGCCTGGCGCACTCCAAGGGCCTCAAGACGCCGTGCACGATGCTGTACGGGCACATCGAGGAGCCCCGCCACCGCGTCGACCACGTGCTCAGGCTCCGTGAGCTCCAGGACGAGACCGGCGGCTTCCAGGTCTTCATCCCGCTGCGCTACCAGCACGACTTCGTGGACATGAAGGACGGCAAGGTCCGCAACAAGCTCCAGGCCCGCACCCAGATGGCGACCGGTACCGAGGCGCTGAAGATCTTCGCGGTCTCCCGGCTCCTGTTCGACAACGTCCCGCACGTCAAGGTCTTCTGGGTCATGCACGGTCTGCACACCGCGCAGCTGGCCCTCCAGCACGGCGCCGACGACATGGACGGCTCGGTCGTCGAGTACAAGATCACGCACGACGCGGACAACTACGGCACGCCGAACAAGCTGACCCGCGATGACCTGCTCGACCTGATCCGCGACGCCGGCTTCCGTCCCGTGGAGCGCAACACCCGCTACGAGATCATCCGCGAGTACGACGGCCCGGACCTCACCCGCCGCGACGAGCCGCAGCCGATGCGTGTCTGACGCGCCGGTCCGTGGCGGACGGCGTGTCCTGCCGCGGTCTTCCTTCCCCCTTCACTCCCGCGCACCGCGGTGCGCGGTCTCACGACACGATCGGCAGGCAGGTGGACATGTCCCAGCAGACGAGCGGCGAGCAGGCCTTCGAGGTCTGGATCGACCATGAGCTGTGCACCGGCGACGGTATCTGCGCCCAGTACGCGCCCGAGGTGTTCGAACTGGACGTGGACGGCATCGCCTATGTGAAAGACGAGGACGACGAGCTCCTCCAGGAGCCCCGCGCCGCCACGCGCATCCCCCTGGAGCTTCTGCCGGATGTCGCCGACTCCGCCAAGGAGTGCCCCGGCGAGTGCATCCATGTGCGCCGTGTCGCCGACGACGTCGAGGTCTGGGGTCCGGAGGCGGAGAGCGCCTGAGGCTCCGCCGCCCCGCAGCCAGTTCCGCACCGCCCACCGGCCCCTGCGTCAGGTGCGCCGATCCCCTGGAAGGACATCCGCGTCCCATGAGTCCAACTCCCGCGGACGATCTGTGGATCCGCAGTTTCCGTCCCGCTCCCGAGGCGGCCGAGCGTCTGGTGTGCTTTCCGCACGCGGGGGGTTCCGCCAGTTTCTACCTGCCGGTCGCCGCGGCTCTCAGTCCCGCCGTCGACGTGGTCGCGGTGCAGTATCCGGGCCGGCAGGACCGGCGTCATGAGCCGGGGCTGACCTCGGTCGCCGAACTCGCCGACCGGGTGGCGGAGGCGCTGCGGGGCTGGCAGGACCGGCCGTTGACGTTCTTCGGGCACAGCATGGGAGCGGTGGTCGCCTTCGAGGTGGCCCGGCGTCTGGAGCGGTCCGGGACCGGGCCGGTGCGGCTGTTCGCGTCGGGGCGGCGGGCGCCGTCGCGGACCCGGGACGAGAGGGTGCACACCCTCGGTGACGACCGGCTGATCGCCGAGATCCGTGCGCTCAGCGGTACCGACAGCCGCCTTCTCGACGACGAGGAACTGCTGCGCATGGTGCTGCCGGCGATCCGTAACGACTACACGGCCGTCGAGACCTATCTGGCCGCGCCGCAGGACACCGTGCGCTGCCCGGTGACGGTGCTGGTCGGCGACGACGACCCGAAGACCTCGCTGGACGAGGCGCGCGCCTGGGAGGGGCACACGCTCGGCGGCAGCACGCTGCAGGTTTTCCCCGGCGGTCACTTCTATCTCACCGACCGGGCGGCGGACGTCCTCGCCGTCCTCACCGAGCACTTCACCGCGACGGTCTCCCGCGGGGCGTAGGACCGGCGCGGGCCGCCGGGCAGGGCCGCACACGTTCAGGCGGCGCCGGGATGCTCCGTTCCCGGCGCGTCGCACACCTCCCTTTGTCCCTCCTCGTTCCGTGCGCCGGGCACCGAGTACGCCCCGCCGCCCCTCTTCGACCCGCTCCGGGAGCGTCCACAGATGACCGAACCACTCGTCGCAGAACCGTCGTCGGCGCTGCGCACCAAACGTCGCCGCCCCCGAGTCGGGCACATCGAGTTCCTCAACTGCCTGCCGCTGTTCTGGGGGCTGGCGCGTACCGGCAGCCTGCTCGACCTGGATCTGCGCACGGACAGTCCGGACGGCCTCAACAAGGCGCTGGCCGCGGGTGATCTCGACATCGGGCCGATCAGCCTGGTCGAGTTCCTGCGGCACGCCGACGACCTGGTGGCCCTGCCGGACATCGCGGTGGGCAGTGACGGCGACGTCATGTCGTGCCTGATCCTCAGTCAGGTGCCGTTGGAGCAGCTGGACGGCGAGCGTGTCGCGCTGGGTTCGACCAGCCGGACCTCGGTGCGGCTGGCCCAGCTGCTCCTGGAGGAGAAGGTGGGTGTCCGGCCCGAGTACGTGGTGCGGCCGCCCGACCTGCGCACGATGATGTCCGAGGCACGCGCGGCGGTCATCATCGGTGACGTGGCGCTCAGTGCCGCGCTGCACGAGGCCCCCGGACTCGGCCTCCAGGTCCATGACCTGGGCCGGATGTGGAAGGAGTGGACCGGCCTCCCGTTCGTGTTCGCCGTGTTCGCGGCGCGCCGCGAGTTCCTCGCCCGTGAGCCCGCTCTGGTCCACCAGGTCCACTCCGACCTGCTGGCCTCCCGGGACCTGTCGCTGCGCGAGGTGACCGAGGTGAGCGAACAGGCCTCCCAGTGGGAGGAGTTCGATGCCGGAACGCTGGAGCGGTACTACACGGAGGCGCTCGACTTCCGGCTCGGTGCCGAGCAGCTGGCCGGCATCAAGGAGTTCGCCCGCCGGGTCGGCGGTGCGGCCGAGGGCTTCCCGCCCGACGTGGCCGTGCGCCTGCTGGGCACCGCCCCCGAGTGACACCCCCCGCCATGACCAGGAACACCATCCACAGCCCCGGAAAGGCCGGCATCATGCCCCGACCTACCCCGTCCCCGTTGCAGTCCGTCCTCGACCGTGCCGCCGAGGGTGGGCGCATCACCCCGGAAGAGGCCCTCGACCTCTACCGTGACGCCCCGCTGCACGCGCTGGGCGC
>NZ_JBHWEL010000078.1:0-41505 GCF_042734135.1 Streptomyces sp. NPDC059668
CGACTGGTCCGCCCCTTTCGTGGCCGGGGGCGCCCCCCCCCCCGCCCCGGCCCGCCGAGCGCCGACCGGCGCTCAACGCCTCCCCCGTCCCTTGACGGTGTCGGTGACGAGGGTGTGCGCCAGCGGCTCAGTGACCACGGCCGTTGTGACCGCCGGGGGCCTCGTGGCCACCACCGTTGTGACCGCCGGGAGCCTCGTGGCCACGACCGCCGTTGTGCCCGCCCGGAGCCTCGTGACCGCGGTCGTTGTGACCACCGGGGGCACCGTGTCCGTGACCGTTGTGACCGCCGGGAGCCTCGTGGCCACGACCGCCGTTGTGCCCACCCGGAGCGCCGTGTCCGTGACCGTTGTGACCACCGTGTCCGCGACCGTGGTGACGGCCGGGGGCCTCGTGGCCGCGGCCGCCGTGTCCGCGACCCCAGGTCACCACGTCGATCACACGACGGTGGTCGTTGCGCAGCGTCGCGGTGTCCGCGCGGTTGTCCCAGGCGTAGCCGCGACGGTCCTGGTAGACGTCCCGACCCGCGTCACGCCCCACTCCGGTGTGCACCCGTACCGTCTCGCGGCCTCCGAGGCGCAGGTGGAAGACGTACGCGCGGCCGTCACGGCCCGACAGCGTCCACCCGTTCAGGTTCACGCCCGAACGTCCGGTGTTCGTGACCTCGACCCACTCCTTGTTCAACGACGCGTTGCTCCCCGAGTCCCAGCCGGGAGAGTCGTACTGCACCTGACTGATCTGCACCTGCGCACGGTGCGGAAAACGCCCCTGGTCCGCCGACGCCGGCAGCGCCGCCACACCCACCACCACACCGGCAGCCACCGCAGCCGCACCGACACGACGAACCATCACGGATCGTGAAACAGACACGAACGCCCCCTAGAGGCAACAGGCGGACCACATATGAGGATCCGCGAGTTCTGGCCCCGGCCCGCTGGCCGAGAACCTCACCCTCCCGCCCCACCGGGCCACCCGGGCGCACCACCCGCACAGCATTACCGATCAACGACAAGGCCGTGATCCTCGACTGCACTCTGCACGTATCCCCCACATCAGCAGATTGACGCCAGAAACCCCTAAAACACTGGACGCCACCACAAACGCCACCCTTCGCGCCACCCCACCCGTCACCCGAAAGTGAGTAACACCCCTGCACCGGCCCGGCCGAGGGGAGCGACCTCACGGCGACGACCGACGGTGCGGTCGCCCACACGATGAGGGATTTGGTATGGACCTCCACGCGATCCGTCGCTAACCTCGGCGTCGCACGTCTCTGAGAGCGCTCTCAGCATGCCCTTCCGCTCCACTCCCCCATGACGGAACGACGAAAGGCAACTCCCTTGAGACGCACAACGGTTCTGCGCGCAGGCTTGTCCGCGGCGCTGCTCCTGACCACCCTGGCCGCCGGTCTCGGCACCCAGGCATCGGCCTCCGACACCTCCACGGGCGCGTCCCCCTCCGCGCCCGAAGCCCCTGCGTCGTCGGCTCTGATCACCGCCATGCAACGGGACTTGGGCCTGTCCAAGGACGCCGCCACCGCACGGCTGAAGGCCGAGGCGACGGCCCGGACGGTGGACCGCGCGGCGAAGCGCGCCGCAGGTGACGCGTACGGCGGATCGTGGTTCGAGGCCAAGACCGGGAAGCTCACCGTCGCGGTCGCCGACAGCTCACGGCGGAAGGCCGTCGAGGCGACGGGGGCCGAGGTCGCACTCGTCCGGCACGACGAGCGGCAGCTCGACGCGACGCTGAAGCGAATCAACTCCCTCGACGCCCCGTCCGGCGTGGGCAGCTGGCACGTCGACGCCAAGAGCAACTCGGTCGTCGTCGGCGTGGTCGCCACCCACGAGGATGACAACGATGTCCGCGCGTTCCTGGACCAGGCCCGCCGAAGCGGTCCGGTGACCGTCGAGGAGACGCGGCAGACCCCGCGTACCTTCGCCGCAGGGACGGTGGGCGGCGACCCGTACTACACGGGCAACGTCCGTTGCTCCATAGGCTTCTCGGTGTACGGCGGCTTCGTCACCGCCGGCCACTGCGCGCAGCCGGGAGCCGGTGTCAGCGGCTGGGACGGCAGCTACATCGGCAACTTCCAGGGCTCGTCCTTCCCCGACAACGACTACGCCTGGGTCAACGTGGGCAGCGGCTGGTGGACCGTACCCGTCGTGCTGGGCTGGGGAACCGTCTCCGACCAGCTCGTCCGCGGTTCCGCGGAGGCCCCCGTCGGCGCCTCCATCTGCCGCTCGGGGTCCACTTCGCACTGGCACTGCGGGACCGTCCTGGCGAAGAACGAGACCGTGAACTACAGCCAGGGTGCCGTGCACCAGATGACGAAGACGAGCGTCTGCGCCGAACCGGGCGACTCCGGCGGCTCGTTCATCAGCGGCGACCAGGCCCAGGGTGTCACCTCCGGCGGCTGGGGCAACTGCAGCAGCGGCGGTGAGACCTGGTACCAGCCGGTCAACGAGATCCTCAGCCGCTACGGGCTCACCCTCCACACGGCCTGACGCGGGACCGGCTCCTCTCACCCCACACCGTGCCGGCGCGCGATCCGGGCGTCGGCACGGTGTGGGGCGGCGGCACGGTGTGCGGCGACGGTCGGCCACCGTGCCGCACAGCATGCAGTACGGTGTTCAACCGTCAAGCCGGTCGGTCGCGGGGAGGGCGCTGTGTCGCTTGAGGCGGCGGGGGTGTCGTTGACCGAGGAGTTCGTCTACCGGCACCTGGTGACGACGGGCCGGGCGTCGGCCCGGGACGTCGCCGAACGCACCGGACTGAGCCGGGCGGAGGCCGAACAGGTCCTCGACGCGCTCTCGGCCAAGGGCATGGCCAGCCACACGGACATGCTCCCCCGCCACTACCAGGCCACTCCCCCGGACGTGGCGCTGATGCCGCGGCTGAAGCGGAACGCCGACGCGTTGGACCTCGCCAGGGCCGAGGCCACCAGCCTGCTGCAGGCCTACCGCGACACGATGCGCAGGCAGGACGCCAGCGAACTGATCGAGGTCATCACCGGGGCCGAGGCGCTGCGCCAGCATCTGCGCCACATCCAGGCGAGTGTGCAGGACGAGATGCTCTGGTTCTGCAAGGCCCAGTACGTCGCGATGCCCTCGGGCAGCAACAGCTCGGAGTTCGAGGCGCTGGGGCGGGGGGTGCGCTACCGGGTTCTGTACGAGAAGGCCTTCTTCGACGACGCGGGCGCCGTGGACAACGTGGTGGCGGGCGTACGGGCCGGGGAGGTGGCACGCGCGGTTCCCCATCTGCCGCTGCGCCTGGCGGTCGCGGACCGGGCCATCGCGGTGTGCCCGCTCGTGCCCGGCGGCCCGCAGGGCAGTCCCGACGAGCCGACCGCGGCGCTGGTACGGGACAGCAATCTGCTGGCCGCTCTCATCGCGCTGTTCGAACGCTACTGGGAGGACGCCGTTCCACTGGACGTCGACGACTCGGGCGCGGTCGCCGGTACCGACGGAGTCGGCGCGGGCGACTCCCTCTCGGCCACGGACCGGCGGCTGCTGTCCCTCCTCGTGGCGGGTGTCGCCGACAAGGCGATCGCCTCGCAGATGGGTCTGAGCCGCCGCACCGTGCAGCGTCACATCCAGCACATGATGGAGCTCGCCGGCGCGGCGACCCGGATGCAACTCGCCTGGCAGGCCGCACGCCGGGGATGGCTCTGAGGGCCACGGCGGACCGGGCCCCACGACACCGGGCGGCATGACGTCCTCGGTCGCAGGGCACCAGGCCCGTGCGGGGCCCCGTCAGTTGACGCCGCGGCCGTGTCCCTCCCAGTACCTCTCGCGCAGTTTGTACTTCTGGAGTTTCCCGGTCGCCGTCCGGGCCAGCTGGTCCCGGAACTCGACGGACGTCGGCGCCTTGAAGCCGGCGAGGCGCCGCTTGCAGTACTGGACCAGCTCCGCCTCCGTCGCCTCGGCGCCGGGAGCCAGGACGACCAGCGCCTTGACCGTCTCGCCCCACGTCTCGTGCGGTACGCCGATCACCGCGACCTCGGCGACCGCGGGGTGGCTGAAGAGCACGTCCTCCACCTCGATCGAGGACACGTTCTCGCCGCCGGTGATGATCACGTCCTTCTTGCGGTCGCTGATGGTCAGGTGGCCGTCCTCGCCGACCGATCCGCCGTCGCCGGTGTGGAACCAGCCGTCGGACAAGGCCCGGGCGGTCTCCTCGGGCTGCTCCCAGTAGCCCTCCAGGACCACGTTCGAGCGGGCGAGGATCTCGCCCTCGTCGTCCGTGCGCAGGGTCACGCCGAGTGCGGGAGCGCCGGCCCGGACCAGGCGCTCGGCGCGCGCCTGGGTGTCGAGGCCGTCCCATTCGGCGCGGGTGCGGTTGATCGTGAGCAGGGGGGAGGTCTCGGTGAGACCGTAGATCTGGATGAACTCCCAGCCCAGTTCGGACTCGACGCGGGCGACCGTCCGGGTGGGCGGAGGGGCGCCGGCGACGATGATCCGTACCCGGTCGCGGCCGGGGATCTCGCCCTCCCAGGAACGGGCCGCGGTGAGCACCGCGTTGACGACCGCGGGGGCCGCGCACATCACCGTCACGCCGTGCTCGGCCACCCGGCGCAGGATCTCGGCGCCGTCGACCTTGCGCAGGACGATCTGCCGTACGCCCAGCGCCGACATCGCGAACGGCATGCCCCAGCCGTTGGCGTGGAACATCGGGAGCGTGTGCAGGTACACGTCCCGGTCCGTGACCCCCGCGTGCAGGGCGAAGGTCACCGCGTTCACCCAGATGTTGCGGTGGGTGATCTGCACGCCCTTGGGGCGGGCGGTCGTGCCGCTGGTGTAGTTGATGGTCGCGGTGGCGTTCTCGTCCGGCTGCCAGGGCGCCGGTTCGGCGCCGAACCGGTAGAGCTCCGCGTCCGCGGCGGCCCCGATGGTGTACCGGTGCTTGCAGGTGATCCCGGCCAGCCTGTCCGTGAGTTCCGGGTCGACGAGGACGACGCTCGCGCCCGAGTGGTCGACGATGTAGTTCACCTCGTCCGCCGTCAGCCGGAAGTTGACCGGCACCAGGACCCGTCCGTGGCCGCTGACGCCGAAGAAGGCGGTGAGCAGTCGCGCGCTGTTGGGTGAGACCACCGCCACCCGTGCTCCGTGCGGTACGCCGAGAGCGTCGAGTCCGGCGGCCTGGGCGCGGGCCAGCTCGCCGATCCGCCGGTACGTCAGCCCGTCCCAGGGCTCGGCCGGCTGCTCCGGCTCGTCGACGACGCCGATCCGGTCGGCGTACACGGTCGTGGCGCGGTCCAGAAAATCACGGACCCCGAAGGGGACGATCATCATGGCCTCCCGAAGCTCGGCTTGTTCTCCATGGTCGCGGCTGACTGTCCGTGCCGACCGTAACGGTCCCGGGTTGTGATGGAGTTGCTTCCTGAGCTGGTCGGTCCAGGGGGCGTGGGCGTCATCGACCCGACGGGACGGAAGCAGCCCGGGTCGCCCGCCGACGCGGCCTCCGACCGGCAACCGCGGGCCGAGGAACGGCCGTCCATCGGCTGACCACGGTGGACCCGCTTCGAAATTCACTCGCCGTGCCCGCTTAAAGTGCGGGCATGCCCAGTTCACCGCACCTGCGGGAGATCACCCCCGACAACTTCGAGGCCGCGATCGGCCTGAGGGTCCGCGCCGACCAGGAACACCTGGTGGCACCCGTGGTGAAGTCGCTCGCCGAGGCCTACGTCCACCCCGGCATCGCCTGGCCCCGGCTCATCTGTGACGACGCCGAGATCGTCGGGTTCCTCATGGCCTTCCTTCACATCGACTGGACCGGCGAGGGCACCGACTTCCGGTCCGGACTCTGGCGTCTCAACATCGCGGACGGAAAGCAGGGCCGAGGCTACGGACGCTTCGCGGTGGACTCCGTGGCCGCCGAGATCCGGCGCCGAGGAGGCACGCGACTGACCACCACCTGGCATCCCGGACCGGACGGACCCACGGGCTTCTATCTGGCACTCGGCTTCCGGCCGACCGGGGAGACCAGTGGGGACCAGACGGTGGGCGTGCTGGAACTGGACTGAACCCGGATGGCTGCCACCGCGGCACCGGCCACACGACGACGGCCCCTGCCCCGGCCCGGCGGAGAGCCGTCCCGAGGGCCGTCGGCCCGTCCACGGCGGCATGGGCCGCCGCGCCCTCCGACCAGCCCTCGTCGAGCGCGTCCGGCACTTCGTTCACCAGCCGCGGAGGCCGGTCCGCGGACCGTAACCGCATCGGTAGACGAACTGCTTGGCGATAACGGCACAGCGGTCGTCGGTCTGGGCTAGATTCGGGAATCCTCGGCACAGGCGCCTCTCTGTGAGGCCATGGCGAGGAGAATTCTGGAGCGGGGATGCACGCGTTCGAACTTCCTCCACCGGCCACCGGCGTCATGCAGGGGGGACTCGCCGACAGTCTCTTCGAAACGGCGCGGCGTGAGCCGATGCTCGCCCAGGTGGCGCGCCGCCTCGACGGTCCTTCCGGTACCTGGGCACCGATGACCGCGGCCGAGCTGTGGGACGAGGTCGTGGACGTCGCCAGGGGGTTGGTCGCCTCCGGGATACGCCCGGGCAACCGCGTCGCCATCATGGCGCGCACACGGTACGAGTGGACCGTCCTCAGCTACGCGCTGTGGACGGTGGGCGCCGAGCTCGTCCCGATCTACCCGACCTCGTCGCACGAGCAGGTCGCGTGGATCCTTCAGGACGCGTCCTGCGTCGCCGTGATCGTCGAGGACGAGCAGGGCATCATGACGGTCGGCTCGGCGTGCGCGTCGCTCCCGTCGCTGCGCCACGTCTGGCAGCTGGACACCGGGGCCCTGACACAGCTCGCCGAGCGGGGCCGGGCGATCCCGCCGACCACGGTCGACTCGCTCCGCCGCATCGTGCTGCCCGACTCGACCGCGGTCATCGCGTACACCTCCGGCACGACGGGGAACCCGAAGGGCTGCGCGCTGACCCACCGCAGTCTGGCGAGCCCCGTCGACACCCTGCTCTCGGGCTGGAGACAGACGGCCGCTCCGCCCGGTGAACAGCCCGCCATCCTCGCCTTCCTGCCCTTCTCCCACGTGTACGGCCTGATGATCCAGGGGCTGTGTCTGCGGGGCGGCATCCTGCTGGGACACGAACCCGATCTGAGCGAGGACGCGCTCTCCGCGGCGCTGCTCTCCTTCCGTCCCACCTTCCTCTACGCCGTTCCGTTCGTCTTCGAGAAGATCTACAAGAACTTCGTGCGGACGGCGCAACAGACCGGCCGCGGCGCCCTGTTCGAGCGCGCCGTCCAGACCGCCAAGGACTTCGCCGCGGCCGGCGAGCGTCAGCGGCTGGGCACCGGACCCGGCCCCGGCTTCGACCTGAGGCTCCAGCACGCCCTCTACGAGAAGACCGTCTACCGGAAGCTGCGCGCCACCCTGGGCGGACGGGTGTGCGGCGCGGTCTCGGGCGGTTCCCCGCTCAACCGGGACCTCGCGCTGTTCTACGCGGGCATCGGGATCCTCGTCCACGACGGCTACGGGCTCACGGAGACGAGCGGCGGCATCACCGCACAGCCGGTGGGCCGGGCCAAGTTCGGGACGGTCGGACAGGCACTGCCGGGTACGGACATCCGGGTGGCCGACGACGGGGAGATCCTGGTCTGGGGGCCCTCGGTGTTCCAGGGGTACATCAACGACGAAGCGGCCACCCACGCGTCGTTCCAGGACGGCTGGCTCGCGACGGGCGACATCGGCCGCCTCGACAGCGAGCGGTATCTCACGATCACCGGCCGCAAGAAGGACATCATCATCACGAGCGGCGGCAAGAGCGTGGCTCCCGCCGCCCTCGAAGAGCGGCTGCGTGTCCATCCGTTGATCCATCAGGCGGTGATCGTGGGCGACAACCGGCCCTGTGTGGGCGCCCTGATCACCCTGGATCCCGACTTCCTCGCGCACTGGCGAGGCACGTGGACCAAGGGCGAGGCGGCGGCGCCCCGCGACGCCCGGGAGGAGAACGAGCTGCGCGAGGAGGTCAGGCGCGCGGTGGCGTCGGCCAACAGCACGGTGTCCCCCACGGAGTCCATCAGGGTGTTCCGTGTCCTTCCGGAGCCCTTCGACCTGGCCAACGGGTTGTTGACCCCTTCGATGAAGCTGCGCCGGGACGCCATCTCGCAGCGCTTCGCCGCCGAGATCGACGCCATGTACCAGACGTCCTCGCGACTGCCGCGGGAGTACACGCCGAACGAGCCGTCGGTCTGGGACGACTCGGACAACGTGTTCCGCTGAGGGCGGCACCCCGCGGCGGCGCGGTCGTCGGGGCCCCGGCGACCGCACCCGCTGCCGCCCTGGGGCCACGGCGGCGGCCGGAGCCCGACGGCCCCCCGTCGGGCATCGGCCGGGGTCATGCCCCGGGCGAGGCAGCCCCTTCCGGTGCCTTGCGGGCGAGCAGGTGAACCTCCTGGAACTGCCGTCGGTCGGTGGGCTGGGGCTCGCGGACCATCCGGGCCACCTCGGCCAGCCCGCACGCGCGCAGCGACGCGGCGAGATGGTCGGGCCACCAGCGGTGGGCCGGCACGACCGCGTGATCGAAGACCTGCGTCGGGCGAGACGGGTCGTCGCTCGCCGAGAAGCCGACCAGGAGGTGGCCGCCGGGCGCCAGCACACGATGGAACTCCGCCAGGATGACGGGGACTTCCGGCGGCGGGGTGTGGATGAGGGACCAACGCGAGAGGACGCCGTCCAGCGCGCCGTCAGCGATGTCCAGCGCGGCCATCGAGCCGACGTCGAACCGCAGGTCCGGATGGTCCTGTCGGGCCAGTTCGATCATCGCGGGTGAGGCGTCGACACCGAACGCCGTCAGCCCCAGTTCGTTCAGATGAGCCGTGATGTGGCCGGGCCCGCATCCCAGGTCCGCGACCCGACCACCCCCACTCGCGCCGACGAGCTCGGCGAAGACACCGAGGATCCCGCGGTCCAGGGGACTGTCACGCAGCGAGTCGCGGAACAGCCGGGCGTAGGTGGGCGCAGCGGCGTCGTACGCCTCGCGGGTGGCGCTGAGGGCATCGTGTTCGACCATGCCCAGGACAGTAGTTCCCGGCTCCGCGGCGCACCGCACATGTGACAGATCAGCGGGGTCCCCCGCTTCGGGTCGCGCGCTCCGGCGACCTCACAAGGAAAACGAATGTTCGTCTTGACTCGCCTTCAGCCCGTGCCGCAGGATGGGCAGCGCCAAACAGAACGGTTGTTCGCGTAGGGAAGGAGGTCACATGAGCACCCTGTCCACCGGAACATCGGCGATCGCTCCGTCCGAGGTTCCCCGGGAAGACGGGACCCTGTCCTCGCCTTCGACGGCCGAGCCGACAGCGCCCGAGGTCGTGGCGTTCGTACTGCAGGGCGGTGGCAGTCTGTGCGCGTCGCAGGTCGGCGCGCTACGGGCGCTCACACAGGCGGGGATCACGCCTGATCTCGTCGTGGGGTCATCGGCCGGCGCGCTCAACGGTGTCGCGTTCGCCGCCGACCCGAGCATCGAGGGCATCGACCGGCTGGAAGCGCTGTGGCTGAGCATCAAGCGCCGGCACGTCGCGCCGATCTCCCTCCGGACCCTGGCCATGGCGGTGGTCGGGCGCGGGGAGGCGGCGGTCCCGAGCGCGGGGTTGCGCCGGCTGCTGCGGCTCAGGGTCGGCGTCGGGCGGCTCGAGGACGTCGCCGTGCCGGTGCACGTCGTGGCGACCGATTTCGAGACCGGTGCCGCGGTGGTTCTGTCCCGGGGCGACGCCGTTTCCGCGCTGCTTGCTTCAGCGGCCTTCCCGGGGCTGTACCCCCCGGTGCGCGTCGGGGGACGTCGCCTCATCGATGGAGGCGTGTCGGCGGACACGCCCGTACTCCAGGCGGAAGCACTCGGCGCGACCACCATCTACGTGCTGCCTTGCGCGGTCACGAAGCAGACCGACCGCCAGGCACATGCCGTCCTGCTCGGCGTCTACCGAGCCGTGGGCCAGATCCTGGACGACCGCGAGAGGCGCGACGTGGCGGCAGTCCGCGGGTCGGTCGTACGGCTGCCTGCCGCCGACACCCCCGTGGGCAGCCTCATCGACTTCCGCGACAGCCGGCGGCTGATCCAGGCCGGCCACTCGCTCACCCAGGACTGGCTCGCCCAGCACCCTGCGGTCAGGGCGTGAGCATGCCCGAGGGCCATCCGGCCCTCTCCCGTGCGACACCCGCTTCCGCGGCCCTCGGCTCCAACCGCCGGGCGCCGGCTGCCCTGCCGGCCGCCCGGAACACTCCCGAACCGGCCTGGGCGGACCACCCAAGTCCCCACCCGAAGCTTCCCCTTAGGCAGTTCACCATGATCGATCCTCCCCTTCCCCCGCCTCCGGGCGACGGGAACCGCCCGGGTGTCGGACGCAGGTCACCGGACAGCGGCAGCGGCGAGGCCGACAGCGTCGAAGGCCGTCGTTCCGGGCCCTCGTGGCCGTGCCGGACGGGCGGAGAGGCTCAACTCGCCGGATCTGCGGGAGAACCGCGGCTGATCCGCGACCGCCCTGTCGGCCGAGGCATCACCCTCGGGGCCTCTGCCGCCGCACTCACGATCCGCGGAATCACGGACGTCACACGCCTGGGGCGTCCCGACGTCGCCGACCCGTTCCGGTGCCCGCCTCGCCGGCCGTCGCGGCGATGAACGGGTCGGACGGGGCCGAGGCCGGCGGCGCACGCGATCGGGGCACGGACGCGGTGGATCCCGCGGAGCGGGCTCACCGGATCGGCCGGTTCGGGTCCCTGCTGCCCTCGCGCCGGCGCAGTGCGCTGATGGCAGGTGCCGTCGTGGTGGTGTTGAGCGCCGAACTGGTGGTGATCGCGCCCTACGCGCGCCGGGCGGCAGGGCAGTTGACCCATGCGCAACCGACGTGGCTCCTCTTGGCCGTCGCGGGCGAGATGGTCTCCATGATGATGTTCGCTCGCCTCCAACGACACGCTCTCGGTACCGGCGGACTGCGTGTCCGGCTCGGCTCCGCCACCGCCACCGTGTTCGCCGGCAACGCTGTGGGCGGGACCCTGCCCGGCGGCAGCCTGCTGTCGATCACCTACCGGACGCGCCGTATGCGTTCCTGGGGAGCCAGCGCGTCTCAGATCGGTTTCGTGCACGCGGCGACCGGCGTTCTGGGCACGATCGCGCTCGCCCTGCTCGCCGGCGCCGGTCACATCCTGGCCGGGGACGGCTCCGAGCTCGTCTCCGTAGCCGTCCAGGTCGGGGCGATCTGTGCCGTCACCGGTACGGTGCTCGCGTTGATCCGCCACCCTGCCGTGCTGCGCCGGACCGTGCGTGCCTCTCTCCACCTGCTGCACAGGCTGCGCCGCGGAGCCGCGCTGCAGAAGTCGGCCGAGCGGCTGCTCGACGAGCTGGCCGCCCTGCACCCCCCGGCCCGATTCTGGGCATGGGGGCTCGGCCTGGCCCTGCTCAACTGGGGCGGCGATTTCGCGTGTCTGCTCGCCGTGTGCCACGCGGTGGGAGCATCGCCCCCGTTGAGCACGGCGCTGTTCGCCTACATCGCCGGGATGACGGCCGCGTCAGCGGTGCCGCTGCTGCCCGCGGGACTCGGCCTTCTTGACGCGGCCCTGATCCTCACCCTGCACCACGGCGGGGTACCCGTCAGCGCCGCCACCGCCGCCGACCTCCTCTACCGGACGATCACCCCGGGACTGGTCAGCGTCGCCGGATGGATCCTGCTGGTTCAACAGCGCCGCAGACCGGCCCGCCCCCAGAACGTGCGGTCCGTTCCGGCGATCCCCGAGGGGGCGGCGGAGTCGAGCACGTGACCCGTGGGACGTAGCCAGGCCCGGACCCATGAGCCCTCGGCCCGGCGAGGCGGGCCGCTCTCGGTGCCCCGACGCGGGCCGGACCGAAACCGGCGCGCATCCCCCGAGCCCCGGGCCACGCCCGCCGGGCGGACGCGGGCGACGGCGGGCCGCCGCAGAAAAACGAATGTTCGCATTGACGTCCGTGAGAGACGACGGCAGACTGGAGTCTTAATAAAATGATCGTTCGTCTTTTTAGGGGTAAGTTTGTGAAGAAGAACCTGTCGGCGGGACCGCAAGCATGGCACCGGACCGTCATCGCGACCGTGGCGTTGCCGTTGGTGATCTCGCTGGCCGTCATGGCCTACGCATGGCCCGCCTCACGCATCGCGCCCCGCGACCTGCCCGTGGGCATCGTGGGCACGAGCATGGCCGGCCAGAAGGCGATCGAGGGCTTGGCGCACAGCAAACCGGGCGGATTCGACTTCCACCTCTACCCCGACCAGGCGTCGGCGCGCTCCGCGATCGAGAACCGTGACGTCTACGGCGCCTTCGTCGTCACCGCCGGCCACGTCACGGTGCTGGAGGCCACTGCCGCGAGTACGTCCGTGGCCCAGTTGCTCACCACGGCGGGCCAGCAACTCGCCGCCCACGCGGCCACGCCGCCCACGGACAGGGGCACTCCGTCCGCGGGTACGTCCCACAAGCCCACTGCAGGGAAGGGCCTGGCCAAGGCCGCACCCAAGGTCGGTTTCAAAACGGTGGATGTCGTGCCCACCGCCGCCGACGACCCACGGGGAGTGGTCTTCAACTCGGCGCTTCTCCCCCTCACCATATGCAGCGTTCTGATCGCGGCCCTCATCGCGATGTCGGGTGCCCAGATGCCGGTGTGGCGCCGGCTCGTCGACCTGCTCGCCGCGTGCGCGGCCACGAGCCTCGCCGCCTATCTGGTCGCCGAGGGCCTCCTCGGTGCCCTGCCGCACGAACATCTCGCCACCTGGGGGGCCTTGTTCCTCACCATGCTGGCCATCAGCGCGACCAGCGTCGGCCTGACCACCCTCGTCGGCCCTGCCGGCGTCGGGCTCAGCGCGGCACTCATGGTCTTCGTGGGGAACCCGTTCTCCGGCATCACGTCCGCGCCAGAACTGCTGCCCAAAGCCGTGGGCGACATCGGCCAGTGGCTGCCGCCGGGCGCCGGCGCGAATCTGCTGCGCAGCACGGCCTACTTCGACGGCGCCGGATCCAGCGGCCACCTCGCCGTCCTCGCCCTGTGGAGCACCCTGGGACTGACCGCTGTCGTCCTGGGCCGCCGAACCCCCGCCGCCACGGCCACGTCGCCCGCGGAAGAGCTCACCACCGTCGAGGACATGAACGCGGATTCCCCGGCCGGAAGCGAGACCTCCACGGCCTTGCGGGTCTCGCCGGCGAGCCGTCCGCACGCGCACGCCCGGCACACGGCCCACGGCTGAGGCGGTCGTCCGTCCTCCCCCGCCGACGCGGTGCTGGTCATGGTGGACCGCCGGAACCCGGTTCCATGACCAGCCGAGCATGCGGAAGGCCTGCCGGGTGGCCGCTTCGGCAGGTCCGCGGAATCCCGGTGAGCCGACGTGTCAGGACGCCGACAGATCCGGCCAGAGAGCCCGCAAGGCGTCGGGAACGCCTTCCAGCGTCTTGGAGTCCCCCATGGCCAACTGGAGGATGTAGCCGGGCAGCATGCACATCAAGGTGGCGGCTATCGCTTCCGGGGACACCGCGCGCGTGAGGCTGCCGCTCTGCTGATTCTCGCGGATGACATCGGTCAGAGCGGAGCGCAGCTGCGTCATCAGATCGTCGAACTGCTTGGCCAGCGAGGGGTTCCGAAGCGATTCGGACCAGGCCAGCACGGACAGCCCGGCGACGCTCTCCTCAGCGGTCTTCGTCCTCACGATTTCGAGAACATCGGCGATGAGGTCACCGATCGAACTGTTGGGCCGGTCCCTGGCGACACTGTCGACCATGGCGAGGACATCGCGCATGTTCTCTTCGACGATCGCCGTGATCATCTCGTTCTTGCTGGCGAAGTGCCGGTACACCGCACCCGCCGAGAGGCCCGACTCCGCGAAGAGATCCTGCATGGATGTCGAATGGAATCCGTCGCGCAGGAAGCAGCGGCGCGCCGCGTCCAGGATCTGCGCACGGCGCGCGTCCATGTACTCCTGCGTGACCTTGGGCATGCATCCATCCTGTGCAGAAAAAAACGAACCTTCGTGTTATGTTAGCACGCCGGACGGCATGCCTGCCGGTTCCAGGGTCCGCGGCATCACGCGGGGTGACCACCGCGACGTCCGCCTGTGGACCTTCCGGCACGGCGGGCCTACGCGGGCCGTGCGCCGAACTCGGTGGCGACCGGGCACGCGTGATGGCCGTCCTCGTCGGCCCCCTCCGTGGACGGTGCGGCCCGGCGGCGTACCGCGACCATGGCGACGTCGTCCTGCACCTCGCCGCCCGCATGGACGGTCAGGTCACGCATGAGGCGCTCGATGAGGCAGTGCGGTTCGTCCTCGGCGAGGAGCGCGAACCGGTCCAGTGCCGGGTAGAACGCGCCCGCCGGGTCGCGGGCCTCCAGGAGGCCGTCGGTGTGCAGGAGCAGCGTGTCCTCCGGCTCGAACGCGAAGGTGTTGACCCGATAGGCCGTCTCGTCGCCTCCCAGACCGAGCGGTGGTGCGGGCTGCGGCACTTCGAGGAGGTCCACGTCCGTGCCGTGCGAGCGCATCGAGTCGGGGTGGCCGCAGCTGATGACGTGGACGACCGGGTAGTCGTCGGGTACCTCCAGCACGAGGGCGGTGATGAACCGCTCGGAGGCGTTGCCGTCCGTCTGGCCGGCCTGGTCGACGTGGCGGCGCACGCTGGCGTCCAGGGACAGGGCGACATGCTCCAGTCGCACGTCGCGGTGCGCCGCTTCGCGGAACGCGCCGATGACGGCCGCGGCGTCGTCGACGGCTGCCAGGCCGTTGCCCCGTACGTCACCGATCAGCATGCGGACGGTGCGGCCGACACGTTCGGCGGCGTACACGTCTCCGCCGATGTGCGCGTGGGCGGCGGCCGAGCGATAGGCGGTGGCGATCTGCAGACCCGCCACACGGCAGGGCAACGGCGGCAGCAGCGCCCTCTGCGCCGTCTCCGAGACCGAGCGCACCGCGCACAGCGTGCGATGGTCCACGTCCCGCAGGCGCCGGAACACGAGGACCAGTACGCAGACGACCAGCAGGCCCAGGACGTCGATCGGGAGGATCGGCGAGCGGGGCAGACCGTCGTCGACGTCGACCGCGACCACGCCGAGACAGGCCAGGACCGTCATGCTGACGGTGGTACGGGTGTTGTCCGCCGCGGCGGTCAGAGCCGGCACCGCCACCAGCAGCACTTCCAGGTGGACGTCCGCGGGCACGATCACGCCCCACAGGGTGACGCCGAGCAGGACGGTCGAGGCGACCACGACCGCGATGAGCGGTCGCAGCCGAACGGCCGAGAGGCCGACGGCTAGTCCCCCGGCGGTGGCGGCGCGGCTGGTGCCGGTCACGATGTGTGTCTGCTTCGTCATGAGAACCTCAAGGCTGCGCCGGAGCCGCGCTCGTCGGGCCGTGGTCTCGGAACCCCGTCGTGGAGTTGCGCGAAGAGCTCGCTGTCGTGTGCGTAGTCGACCGGGACGTCGATGACCGTCATGCCGGGGTCGCTGAGTCCGGCCGGGTCGAGAGACCTGCGCAGTTCGGTCGCGAAGGCGTCCATGGTCTCGGTCCGCACTCCTCTGGCGCCGAACGCGCCGGCGTACAGGGTGATGTCGTACTCGCCCGACCGGACACCGGAGGCCCTGCCGTACTTGCGATGCTCCTGGAAGGAACCCGTGCCGCAGGCGTTGTCCCGCATGATCACATGGGTGGCGTGGAGGCCCAGCCGTGTGGCCGTCTCCAACTCCTGTGCGCTGGACAGGAACCCGCCGTCCCCGGAGACCGACACCACCTGTGTCCCCGGCCGCAGCAGCGCGGCGGTCATCGCTCGCGGCAGGGCGACTCCCGGCGTCTGGAGGCCGCTGGAGAGCAGGATGCGCCGCGGCTCGTGTCCGCGGAGGTGACGGGCCGCGTAGAGGTGCGAGCCGGTGTCGGACACCACGGTGGCGTCGTCCTCCACGGTCTCGGCGATCTTCAGGATCACCGCCGCGGGATTGAGGCCGGCGGCGGTGGCCGGGACCGACCTGGCCTCCTCTTCGATACGGGCCAGGGCCGCGCGCTGTTCGGCCAGGACAGCTCGCGTCAGGTCACTGATCGGCAGTCCGCACAGCTCTCCCGACAACTCACGGACCGTCGCGGCCACATCGCCCTGCAGTTCCAGAACGGGCTGATAGTTGCTGCCGATCCCGGCGGGCAGCACATCGATGTGGACGATCGTCCGGGCCGGGTCGGAGTTCCACAGGTCCGGGTCGTACTCCACGGGGTCGTAGCCGACAGTGATCAGGACGTCGGCGCCGGTCACCACGGCGTCCCCGGGCTGGTCGCGGAACAGGCCGACCCGGCCGGCGTACTGCTCCTCCAGTGCGCGCGGGACGATGCCCACCGCCTGGACGGTCTCCACCACGGGCACGCCCGTGACACGGATCAGCTCACGGAGCGCCGCGCACGCCTCGGTGTCCGCACCACGCAGCCCGACCAGCAGGACCGGCTGCCGTGCGGCGCGGATGATCTCGGCGGCTCGGTGGATGTACGCGGCGGCAGCGGGGCCGTGCGAAGGGTGCCTGTGCGGCTGGACGACGGTCGCGGCGGTGGGCGCGCCCGCGACGTCGGCCGGCAGCACCACCGCGGCCGCCCCCTGGGGTGGGGTGACCGCCGCGCGCAGGGCACCGGCGACGGCTTCGGGAACATGGTCGGGGTCGTGGACTTCGCAGGTGCAGGTGGTGACCAGTCTCAGGGCGGCGACGGCGTCCATCGACCGCTGGGTCTGCCCGAACCGGTCCCGGCGGGTCACGGCACCGCACACAGCGATCATGGGGTACTGCTCGGTCGTCGCCGTGAGCAGAGCGGTCATCAGGTTGGTGGTGCCGGCTCCCGAGCCGGCCAGGACCGCTCCTGGGGTACCGGTCAGCAGCCCGACTGCGGCGGCCATCACGGCGGCGTTCTGTTCGTGGCGGCACATGATCAGTTCGGGGCCCGCGACGGCCAGGGCGTCGTGAACGGCGTCGATCGCGGCTCCGGGGACACCGAAGACGTACGGCACGCCGTACTGCGAGAGGGTCTCGGCCATGCGCTGGGCCGCGCCGACGGATGGGGTGGGCATGTGCCCACCGCCTTTCTTGGTCCTTGTGTTCGCGCAGTGGCGGTGGCGGTCGCCGCGCGGGGTGAGGTGTCGTCGCCGGTCGGCCGGTGGGTGTGGGTCCGGTCGGCGCTCGGCGGAGGGCGGGCGAGCACCCGGCCTCCGCCCGACGGGGAGGTGGGCCCGTCGCGTCCAGGGTCCGGGGTGCGGCGAGGAGTTGGGCGGTAGGTGGCAGCCCGGGTGCGGGGCGGGGCCGATGGCGGTGTCCCTGGTACGGCTCGTCAGCAACCGGTCCGGGGCGTGGCCCCGTTGGCCGTGGTGCCATCGATGACGTGCGGGTGGTGGCCGGGGTACGGAATCCCTGCCCGGACGCAGGGGTTGGCGCGCGCGTGGTGCGGGTCCGGGCGGCCCGCGAGGAAGCAGGGGGCACGCCGCGGGGTGGAATGCCTCGCACCGGGACCGCCGGGGCAGGTGAGCCACGGGGGAATCAGGTGTGGTCAGGGGCGTGATCATGGCGGTCCGCTCGCTTTCCGCGGTGTGTCGCGCGAGGCACGGCTGACGGTGTGCCGCCGGCAGGCGCCGGTTTCGCATCACTGACAACGGTAGGCACGCGCCCCCGCCCGAGGGCATCACGCAAATGCGTAGTCGTGTCCGGGTACGGGGTCAGGGACGGCCCGTGTCCGCCGGGACCGGCCGGCCGTCCTGCACCAGCCGGGCCAGCTGAGTACGCGTGGTGACGTTGAGCTTGCGGAAGACTTTGCGCAGGTGGTAGTCGACCGTGCTGGCGCTGATGAACAGTCGCGACGCGATCTCGGGGTTGGTGGCTCCCTCGGCCGCCAGCAGCGCGACACGCCTCTCCTGGGGAGTGAGCTGGTCGTCGAACCCGGACCGACGCTTGCGGGTGGGCTCGCCGGCCGCTGACAGTTCGCTGCGGGCCCGTTCGGCGAAACCGTCCATGCCGAACCGCACGAACATCTCGTGCGCCTCGCGCAGTTGGTCTCGTGCCTCAAGGTGGCGACGCTCGCGCCGCAGCCATTCCCCGTACAGGAGATGGGCACGGCCCACCGCTGCGCGCAGGCCGGTGCGCCCGAGCCGTTCCAGGGCCGTGCGGTACAGGTCGTCCGCGTCCGCGCCGCCGGCGAGCAGAGCCCGGCAGTACGCCTCGACGCCCGCGGCCCAGTGGCTGGAGCAGGGCCCGGTCGTCTGGCACAGCTCCTTCAGCGCGTCGTCGGCCAGGTCCTGGTGTCCGGTACGTACGGCCGCCTCGACGAGCTCGGCCAGCGCCCAGTTGCGGATCCGCTGGACGCTCGAGTCGGCGCCGGCCCGGCGGGCGGATTCCAGCGCCTGGTCGTACCGGCAGGCACCGTTGTGGAGTACGGCGGTCGCCCATTGCACGTAGGTCAGCGCCATGCCCTCGCCCCGCGCGATCGAGTCCCGGGTGGCGGTGCGGATCGCGGCAGCGGCCTCGTCGTCCCGGCCGCGGAACGCCGCGAGTCCCACCTCGGCGTAGGCGACCGGGCCGGCTCCGGTCATGCAGGTGACGTCCGCGGCCGCCTCGGCCAGCGACGCGGCCTGGAGGAGCTCCCCGCCCAGCAGGTGCAGGCCCGCCCGGGTGGCCGCGGCGACCGGGAGAATGCTGAGTGCTCCTCGTTCCTCGCAGGATCGCAGCAGCCGCGAAGCCAGGAGCCGCCACGCCTCGTCGTCCCACAACAGCCCGGCGCCGTGGCCGGCCAGCCACAGCCAGTACAGCTCCTCCTCAGGGGCCAGTTCCGCCGTGGTGAACGCCGACACCGCCCTGCGCAACACCGGCACAGCGGCGTCCCGGCCTTCGACGATCAGGAGCGTCAGCCCGTCCAGCAGGAGGTCGGAGGCGTGCGGAACGGACGCCGCGGGCACCCGGCGAGCGCTGCGGGCGACCTCCGCGATCCGGCAGTCGTCGCCCAGCCGGCCGGCGAGCAGGGCTGCGGCCAGGGCCTGCAGGTAGACGTCCCTGGCGCGGCGGACGTCGATGGACTCGAAGCGGCGGGCCGCGCGCAGCAGCACGGGGGCGGCCCCACCACCGAAGCTACGGGCGAAGGCGATCTGTCCTCGCAGCAGCTCACTGTTGGCGGCCCGCAGCCCGTTCTCGGGCCCCCGGTCGGCCAGGGCGAGGAGGTCCAGGGCACTGTCGTAGGCGCCGGCCTGCTGTTTGGCGCGTGCCGCACGCAGCGCGCGCTCGGCCCGGGCGGCGGGGTCGGCGGTGAGCGCGACCGACCGTTCCAGGAAGGCCGCGGCGGCGGCGATGCCGCCCCGTGCCAGGGCCCGGTGAGCCGACCCCTCGAGCTCGGCCGCGGCTTCCTCGTCGAAGCCGACGGCTGCCTGTGCGCGGTGCCAGGCACGCCGGTCCGGTTCCGAAGGACCGGTGGCATCGGCCAGAGCCCGGTGCGCGGCACGCCGCTGGGACGGCGGCATCACCTGATAGACGGCAGACCGCACCAGCGGATGGCGGAAGGTCACCTGCGTTCCGATGGACAGCAGCCCGTCGGCCTCGGCCGCCGTCGCGGCGGACACTCCGATTCCCAGCCGGGCGGCCGCGCGCCACAACAGCGCGGAGTCGCCGGTCGGCTCTGCCGCGGCCACCAGGAGCAGCATGCGGGTGGCCGGCGGAAGGCCGAGGATCCTGCTGCGGAAGCTGTCCTCGACGCGCCCCGGCACGGCCGCGGTGTCCGTCGGACCGAAACCGCCCGCGAACCCGGCGGCCCTCATGGTCCGGGGCAGTTCCAGCAGGGCCAGCGGATTGCCCCTGGCCTCCGCCGCGATCCGCTCCACGACCTCCTCGTCCAGGGGTACGTGCAGGGCCGAGTGCAGCAGGGCGCGTGCGTCGCCGGGGCCCAGCCCGGTCAGCACCACTTCCTGCAACCCGCGTAGACCACCGACGGCGCGGCGCGTGGCGAACACGAGGCCGAGAGGCTCCGCACCGACGCGGTGCGCCACGAACGTCAGCGCCTGGGCCGAGCCGGGGTCGAGCCACTGAGCGTCGTCGATGACGCAGATCAGCGGCTGGCGGGCCGCCGCCTCGGACAACAGGCCCAGTACGGCCAGACCCAGCACGAGGCGGTCGGGCGCCGCTCCCGTCCGCAGCCCGAACGCCGCGGCCAGGGCGTCCTGCTGCGGTCCGGGCAGATGCTCCAGTGTGGAGAGGAACGGCGCGCAGACCTGGTGCAGCCCCCCGAACGGCAGCTCCGCCTCCGCTTCCACACCGGCGGCCAGCACCACGCGGAAGCCGCCCGCGGTCGCGACCGTGTGGTCGAGCAGGGCGGACTTGCCGATACCGGGCTCACCGATGACCACGAGAGCGCCACCCCGACCGGCCTTGACGGCATCCTGCCAGCGGTCGAACAACGCGCATTCGGCACGCCGACCCAGGAAAGCCGCGGGAAGCCCCGGCACCACCATGTTCCCAATCTACCTGCGGCCTCCGGCCCACACCTCTCCGAACTGGGCTTCTTCCGGTCACACGCACCCGGCGGCGTTCGTCACGGCGCGCGACAGCCTGCGGATCGCGCTGACCGCCGTCCTCCAGGAGCTGCGTCAGGTGTGCAGGACGTGCACGGCGAGCAGGGTCTGCCATGTCCAGCCGACGGTGACCGAGACGCGCTGGATCAGTCCGCCGAGGTCGACCCAGCGTGGGTGCTGGCCGAACGCGACACCGGCCAGCGCCATCGTCGTCGCGAACAGCGCACCGCTCGCGATCGAGTAGGCGGTCCACCCGGGCGAGTTGGACGGGGCGAGGACGAAGCAAGCCGCGGCAAGGGCGAGGAATCCGACGAAGGAGCACAGGTCATGCAGGGTCCCCGCGCGGGTGGGGTGCCGGAGCTGATCAGGGGTGCCGGGGGGATAACCGCTCACCGGATCCGTCCGGAAGGCGCCCGCGCAGAGCAGTCCGGCCGCCCACACCCCGATCAGCAGTGCGCCCCAGTGGGAAGGCCCGGCGTGCCAGAGGCCCACGGCGAAGGCCAGCGACAGCAGGCCCGCGAGAACGAAGTTGACGGTCTGAACCCATCCGGTGGGGCCGAGGGCGAGCGAACTGACGGGATGGCGGAGCGGCTTGTAGCCCGGCCGGCCGGCGCCTTCCAGCAGATACGCGAGGGTGAAGAGAGGGCCGGCGGCCATCCCGCAGGCAAGCAGCACTTGAGTCCCCATACCGTCAACATAGATTGACGAGCGAGGACACGTCAACCCTAGTTGACAGTCGGGGGCATCCCGGCCGCGAGGGGACCGGCGTCAGCCCCGGTCGGCCGTCCCGGTGACCTCGCCGGGACGGAACGCTCCTTCACCGTGCCGCCCGGGCCGCCTGCTCGATGAGGCGTTGCAGGTACAGCCCGCGTGCGGCGTCGAGGTCCGTCGGCTTGTTCGCGCGCACGGCGGTGGCGAAGGTGCGGCGCAGGATCGGCCAGCACTCCTCGTGGTCGATCTCGGCCGTGTCGTAGGTCAACGGCGCTTCGGGACCGAAGAGTTCGACGCGGGTCAGAGCCCGCTCCACGCTGACGGAACCCGACAGGGACGCCTGGCTGACGGCTCCGTTCTCGTGTTCCAGGGTGAGTTCGACCCACCGGCGGGGGTCGCCGGTGCTCCGGATGCCGGTGATGGGCGAGACGGCGAGGTCCAGCAGGTCGAGCAGATGCGGGCCGAGGTCGAGCAGCGCGCCGTGTTCGAGACGCCAGCCGGTGGCGAAGTCGCCGCCGAGGAAGGCGCCGTGGAGGTAGCAGGAGCGCGCGCCGGAGACCTCGCGGGTGCGCGCGGCGTCGAGGAAGGCCTCGGTGACCGGGTGGTAGCGCTTGGTCAGGACGAGTTGGGAGACCACGCCGGCGCCGAGGACGGCGTCGGCGACGCCCTGTGCGGCCGCCAGGTCGGGCCCGAGCGGCTTCTCCAGCAGCAGCGCCTTGCCCCGGCGTGCGGCCAGGGGCGCCAGTTCGGCCTGCACGGCCGGGGGTACGGCGAACGCCACGGCCTCGCACCGGTCGAGGAGTTCACCGAAGGAGTCGGCGACGTGCGCTCCGTGCGGTGCGGCGGTCTCTCGCGCGGCTTCGGGTCGGCGGGCCCACACCGCGGCGAGACGGGTCTCGGGTCCGGCGGCGAGCATCCGCGCGTGCATGGCCCGGGCCCAGGGGCCGGCGCCCACGAGGCCGACCTCCACGGGCCGGTCCGCCCAGGGGGAAGAGGTGACGATCACGGTGTTCCTGTCTGTACGAGGGGCCGCGCGAGCGGTTGTTCGGCAGCCCCGTCCGCTGCGGCGGGTGGGCGCCCGCGGCCGGTTCAGGCCGCGAGGTGGCCGAGGCGGGCTTCGGCGCGGTCGGGGGCGTAGAGAATCTCGACGACCATGGCGGCCGCTCCTATGACGCCCGCGTGTTCGCCGAGGCGTGAGGTGACGACCTGGAGGTTCGCGGTGGCACGGGGAAAGGCCCGCTGGTAGAGCAACTCACGGACGCCGGTCATGAAGGGGGCACCGGAGAGTTCACCGGCGATCATGAGGACACCGGGGTTGAGCAGGCTGACCACGGTGACCAGGACCTCGCCCGCCCTGCGTCCGGCCTCCCGGGCCAGCCGGAGGGCGTCCGGGTGGCCTTCGGAGAGCAGGCGCTTGACGTCGGCGGCCGAGGTGGCGTCCGCACCGAGGGCGCTCAGGTCCCTGGCCAGTGCCCGGCCGCTGGCCACGGCGCCCAGGCAGCCGTGCGAACCGCACATGCACAGGACGTCGGGCCGGTCGTGCAGCCGGATGTGGCCGATGTCGCCGGCGCCGCCGTCGATGCCGCGGTACACCTTGCCGTCCACGACGACGCCGGCGCCGATGCCGGTGGAGACCTTCACGAGGACGAAGGCCGTGCAGTCCCGGTGGCCGGCCTGGTGTTCGGCCAGCGCCATGAGGTTGGCGTCGTTGTCCACGAACACGGGAACCGGTCCGTCCCCCATGCTCAGGCCCACGTGCTCGGCGTAGGCCTTCTGAAGGCGTTCCCGGATGGGATACCGGTCCCAGCCCGGCATGACCGGTGGTTCGATGACAAGGCCCGTCTCCCACTCCACGGGGCCGGGAACGGACAGCCCGATTCCGGCGATGTGGCCGGCGTCGACCCCGGCGGCGGCGATCAGATCAGGGAACCACCGGGCCAGTTGGTCCAGTACCGCCTCCGGGCCCTCCCCGATGTCCAGCGGCCCGGTGTTCTCGGCGAGTATGGCGCCCCCGAGATCGAGGACCGCGGCCCGTGCGTGCTTGATCTCGAGGTCGACGGCGATGACCGAGGCGTGCCGCGGGTCGAAGACGATCTGCTGGGAGGGACGGCCGCCGGTCGATTCGCCGGCGACGTGCTTGAGCCACCCCGCCCGGTTGAGCAGGTCCAGTCGCTGGCCGACGGTCGAGCGGGACAGTCCGGTGATCCGTTGCAGGTCGGCGCGCGTGTTCGCGCGACCGCCGCGGATGAGCTGGAGCAGCTCGCCCGCACTGATCTGAGTCGGTGTCAGCATCGGTTCCCCCATGGTCTCAGCTCTTGTCGGCACCGCTGGTCAGGCCCTCGGTCAGCATCCGTTCGGCGGCGAAGAACAGGAGTATCACGGGAATCGTCAGCACCACCGACCCTGCCATCAGCACGGTCTTGGGCACTTCGACGCCGTTGGACAGTTGCGCGAGCCCCAGTGGCACCGTCCACTTGCCGGGGTCCGCGGCCAGGAAGAGCAGGGCGAACAGGAACTCGTTCCAGGCGATCATGAAGACGTACAGCCCGGTCGCCATGAGGGACGGCAGGGCCAGGGGCAGAATCACCTTGCGAAGGGTCTGCAGCCTGCTGAGGCCGTCGAGTGCCGCGGCCTCCTCGATCGAGTAGGGGATGGTGACGAGGTAGTTCTTCAGCATGTAGATGGCCACCGGCACGGTCTGGGCGACGTAGACGATGGCGAGTCCGACCAGGCTGGAGGACAGGTGCAGTTTGGCGAAGACGACGAACAGCGGGACGGCCAGCAGCGTCGCCGGGAACAGGTAGACGGCGAGGAAGAGGGCGCTGACCTGGCGGTGTCCGAAGAACTTCAGCCGGCTGATCGCGTAGGCGCCGGGCACCGCGGCCAGCAGTGTCAGGACGACGGTGCCGAGCGAGACCAGCGCCGAGTTGAGCAGGAACTTGAGGAAACCCTGCCCGCCGTCGTCGGTGGAGCGCAGCACGTCGCGGTAGGTGGACAGGGTGAAGTCCTTGGTCGAGACCCAGAGGGAGCCCGGGTCCAGCAGCAGCGCGTCGATGGGCTTCAGCGACAGCAGCAGCATGTAGTAGAACGGCATCACCGTGATCACGGCGAGGAACGCGATGACGATCCAGCGCAGGACGCCGAAGAACCTCTCCTCGAACTGGGCGCGGCTCATGCCGACTCCTCCTGGACCTTGTTGCCGAAGAACTTGAAGTAGAGGCCCATCAGGATCATGAGCGCGACGGCCAGGACCAGTGCCTGGGCGGCCGCGGCGCCCACGTCGTAACGGGCGGTGAGGAAGTCGTAGACCCGTACGGCCGCGACGTCGGTGCCCGCACCGCCGCCGGTCAGCAGGTAGACGTCGTCGAACTTGTTGAAGGTCAGGATGAACCGCAGGACGCACAGCAGGGCGATGACTGGCATCAGCTGGGGCAGCAGGATGTGGCGGAACCGCTGGGTGGGGGTCGCCCCGTCCACCAGGGCGGCTTCCTCCAGGCCGTCGGGCACGGCCTGGAGCCGCGCGAGGATGAACAGGAACGCGAAGGGGAAGTACCGCCAGGTCTCGAAGGCGATGACGGTCAGCAGGGCGAGCGGGATGTCGAAGTGGAGTCCCAGCACGTGGACTTCGTAGGCGCGGGTGGACAGGAAGGCGATGGGGTCGTCCCAGCCGAACAGCCGGCGGCCCCAGTCGTTGACCACGCCGTACTGAGGGCTGAGCGCCACTTCCCAGACGAAGGAGACGGCGACGACGGGGGCGACGTAGGGCAGCAGCATCGCCGCGCGCAGCAGCCCACGGCCGCGGAACGGCTTGCGCAGGGCGAGGGCGGCGATCAGGCCGAGGGCGATGGATCCGAAGGTGGCGCCGACGGTGTACAGCAAGGTGGTGCCGAGGCTCGACCAGAAACCGGCCGAGTCGAAGACCTGGTCGAAGTTGTCCAGGGTCCAGTGGCCGAACAGGCCCATGCCCTGGATGTCGACCAGCCTGGCGTGCTGGAACGCGAGCAGCACGGTCCACAGGATGGGCAGGATCACCACGACGAGGACCACGACGAAGGTCGGGGAGACGAACGCCAGGCCCGCGCGGTTGGCGCGGCGGCTCGCCGTCATCGGGCGGGGAGCGTCTTCGGTGGGCCGGTCCGGGGGGCCGTCGCCGGTGTGACGGCGCTGTCCTGTATCGGCTGGAGCTGTTGTCATGAGGGGACCTTTGCGGCGTGCAGGAGGGCGGCTACTGGAGGGACTTCTGCAGGGCGGTGACTTCGTCGTCGGCCTCGTGGGCCGCTTCGGTGGGCGAGATCTGACCGCCGGTCATCGCGCCGATCGCCTTGGGCACGGGCAGTTCACCGTTGGTGGCGCCGACGAGCGCGCCTTCGCCCTGGGTGATGCCCCAGCGCCGCATGTTGCTGACGCCGGCCGCGAGCTGGTTGAGCAGGCTCGGGGGATAGACCTCGTCGAAGGGCTTCCTGGTGTCGACCCCGATCGCGCTGTGGCGCCAGGCGTCGAGGTAGCGCTGGGGCTGTACGGCCGTGCCCGCGCGGACGGGGATCATGCCCTCGGGCGCCATGCCGAACCAGGACTCGTATCCCGTGCCCATCATGTACTCGATGAACTGGCGTGAGGCCTCCGTCTCGGCGGTCTTCGTGGTCACCCATGAGGTGATCTCGCCGAACTGGGCCGCGTCGGCGGCGTCGGGGCCCTGCATCGCGGTGGTGATGCCGCTGTTGCGCGCGAGGTACTGCGCGTCGTTCCTGCACTCCGTGCAGCTGGGCAGGGCGTCCTTGCGCAGACCGGCGAGTTCGTCCAGGAGGAACGAGGACCAGATGATCATGGAGGACTGGCCCGCGAAGTAGGTGGAGCGGGTGGAGTCCACGGTCTGGGTGCCCGGTGCGCCGTAGGCGCGGGCGAGCTGGTCATAGGTCTTGAACGCGGTCCGGCACTGCGGGGAGTCGAGGGCGACCTGGTGCCGGCCGTCGACGAGCTGGCAGTCGTCGGCGAGCGCGAGGCTCTCGAAGCTCTGCGAGGTGAAGGCGTCGCTCGGGTCGGTGGCGGCGGAGATGCCGTACCGCCCCTTCGTGGTCAGCGCCTTGGCCGCGCTGAGCGCCTTGGCGTAGGTGTCCGGAGCCTGGAGGTGCCGCTTGTCGAGCTGGTCCTTGCGGTAGACCAGCAGCTGAAGCCAGGCGCTGGAGGGGACGCCGAGGTTCTTGCCGCCGTCCGAGGTCAGCTTCAGCGCGTTGGCGTTGAACGTCTTCGGCCCCAGCTCGTCGACGATCTGCCGGGGTATCTCGGTGTTGAGCAGGCCGTTGCTGTACATCTGCCAGACCTGGCCCATGGGGGCGGCGCCGATGACGTCCGGCAGCGTGCCCGAGGCGGCGCCCGACATGATCAGCTGGGGCATCTGGCCCTCGTCGACGCCGACGAGATGGACCTTGATGCCGGTCTTCTTCTCGAACCCCTTGATGATCTTCTGGGTCACGGCGATGCGATCCGGGAGGTTCTCCTGGGACCAGACCGTGATCTCCCGGTCGGGTTTTCCGGGCCCCGTGCTGCTGGCGCAGCCCGTGAGCAGCCCCAGTCCCAAGGCTGCCGTGATGCCCACCGCGATCGCCTTCGATCGCCGGCTCTTGGTGCGCATTGCATGTCCTCGTTCCGACTTACGTCTACTTGATACGCATCACAGCATCACTTTTGCTGGTTGACAAGACATAAGAGGGGGTTATTGTCGACGCAACCCAACTCGCAACCCCTTCCGGAGCCATCCGTGGAACGCGTCGTCCAATTCACCGGCCCCCTTCAGGTGGAGCTGACCGAGCAGGCCGGAGCCGATCTGCCCGCCGGGCACCTGAGGGTCCGCACCCGCTACTCGGGCATCTCGGCAGGCACCGAACTCACCGCCTACCGCGGCACCAACCCGTATCTGACACGGACCTGGGACCCGGAGGCCCGGCTGTTCCGCGACGGCGCGGCCGGCATCCAGTACCCCGTGGCCGGGTGGGGCTACTCGGAGGCCGGCGAGGTCGTCGAGGTCGCTCCGGACCTGGTCGGTACGCCGGGCCTGCCGCGGCCGGGCGACCTGGTCTGGGGCATCTGGGGCCACCGCAGCGAGGGGATCGTCCCCGCCGAACGCATGATCGGCCACACGCTGCCCGCGGGCCTCGAACCGCTGGCCGGCGCCTTCGCCCGGGTCGGCGCCATCGCCTACAACGCCGTCCTGGCCGGCGACATCCACCTCGGCGAGGACGTCGCCGTCTTCGGCCAGGGCGTCATCGGGCTGCTCACCACGCGCCTCGCCCAGCTCAGCGGCGCCCGTGTCACCGCCGTCGACGCGCTCGACGGCCGTCTGGAGACCGCCAGGCGCTACGGCGCACACCACACCCTCAACGCCCGCACCGACGCCGTCGCCGAACGGGTCCGCGAGGCCACCGGCGGCCTCGGCGCCGACCTCGCCATCGAGATCAGCGGCGCGTACCCCGCTCTGCACCAGGCCCTGCGCTCGGTCGCCGCCGGCGGCCGTGTGGTGGCCTCCGGCTTCTACCAGGGCGACGGCATCGGACTGCGCCTGGGCGACGAGTTCCACCACAACCGCGTCCAGCTCATCTGCTCACAGATCGGCGGCGTCCCGCCCCAGCTGTCCCACCGCTGGAACGTGGAGCGCCTCCAGCAGACCTTCCTGCGGCTCGTCGCCGAGGGACAGGTGGACGTCACCTCCCTCGTCAGTCATGTCGTCCCGGCCGCCGACGCCGCCGACGCCTACGAGCTGCTGGACCAGCGCCCCGCTGAGGCGCTGCAGGTCGTGCTGGAATTCTGAACGTTTCGAAAGGCCCTCTCATGCTCAAGACCGCGGCGCAGGAACAGCTCCTGCCCGGAGACACCCTGCAGGCCAAGTGGGAGTTCGCCCAGGCGGCGGGTTACGACGCCATCGAACTGCGCGGCAAGGGCGACCTGCACTTCGCCTCCCGCCTCGACGAACTGAAGCAGGCCCGCAAGGACGGCGTGGTCATGCCCACGGTCTGCGTCGACATGCTGCACTTCCTCGGCGCCTTCGACCCGGACCTGCGCCGGGACGCCGTCGACCAGATGAAGTCGCAGCTCACCGTGATCGCCGAGATCGGTGGCGTGGGCGCCCAGACCCCCGCCTCGTACGGCATGTTCTCCCGTCGCCTGCCGCCCTTCGAACCCCCGCGCAGCGAGGCGGAGGACCGCGAGGTCCTGCTGACCGGTCTCGCCGAGCTGGGCGAGCACGCCCGCAAGGAGGGCGTCACGCTCTTCCTCGAGCCGCTCAACCGGTACGAGGACCACATGGTCAACCGGCTGGAACAGGCCGCCGACCTGATCCGCGCCACCGGCCTGGACTCGGTGAGGATCGGTATCGACAGCTACCACATGAACATCGAGGAGACCGACCCCGCGGCCGCGATCCTCGCCCACGCCGACGTCATCGGGCACGCCCAGGTCTCCGACTCCAACCGCTTCCAGCCCGGAGCCGGCCATCTCGACTGGTCCGCCTGGCTCGGCGCCCTGCACACCATCGGATACGAAGGCCACCTCGCGCTCGAGTGCCGGCTGACCGGGGATCCCGTCGACGCCGTCCGCTCCGTGCCCGCCTTCCTCAAGAGGTCCGGCGCGTGAAGTCCCTCCTGGACCGGCCTGCGCCCACCGCCGCCGCACCCCTGACCGTGCGGCGCGGTGCGGCGCGGGTCCTCATCGACAACTGGACCGGTTCCTCCACCGTTCCCTCCCGCACCCTCTACCCGCACCAGTGGAGCTGGGACTCCGCCTTCATCGCGATCGGGCTGCGCCACCTGTCGGTACGCCGCGCCCAGCAGGAACTGGAGTCGCTGCTGTCGGCGCAGTGGTCCGACGGACGCGTCCCGCACATCGTCTTCAACTCCGCCGTACCCGACGACGCCTACTTCCCCAGCCCCGACTTCTGGCGCTCCTCCACCGCCGGCCGTGCCGCGGGCGCACCGGCGGCCCCGGAGACCTCGGGCATCGTCCAGCCCCCGGTGCACGCGCTGGCCGCCTGGCTCGTGCACCGCGCGGACCCCGAGGAGTCACGGCGACGCGGGTTCCTGACCCGAGTGGTTCCACGTCTCGCGGCCTGGCACGACTACCTCCTCGACCGCCGTGACCTCGGCGGCGGAGGACTGGCCGCCGTGGTCCACCCCTGGGAGCCCGGCATGGACAACAGTCCGTGCTGGGACCAGGCCCTGCGACGCGTCGCACCGGCCGCGCCGGAGGCCTTCCAGCGTGCGGACCTGGATCACGGCCACCCCGCCGACCGGCCCACCGACCTGGACTACGGCCGCTACGTCCGCCTGGTGACCGACTACCGCGAGACCGGCTACGACGACCGCGCCCTGCGGCACGCCTTCGCGGTGGAGGACCCGTGCTTCAACGCGCTGCTGATCGTCAGCGAACGGGCCCTGGCCGCCATGGCCGAGGAGACGGGCGCCGACCCGACGGCGCACACCGCGCGCGCCGACGCGCTCACCCGGCACCTGGTGACCCGGCTGTGGGACGAGAACGCGGGTCTGTTCCGTGTCCGCGACCTGGTCACCGACACCCTGGTCGGGGAACAGAGCGTCACCGGTCTGATCCCGCTCATCGTTCCCCACCTCCCCCCGCACGTCGTCGGCCGACTCGTCGAGACGCTCACCGGCCCGCACTTCGACGCACCGGCCACACGCCTCGTACCGAGCTACGCCCTGACCGGTCACGCCTTCGACGCACAGCGCTACTGGCGCGGTCCCGCCTGGTTCAACACCGCCTGGCTGATCCACCTGGGACTGCGTACCCACGGCCGTGAACAGGAGGCCGAGCGACTGCGGCAGGGGTTCCTCGAGGAGGCGGCGCGCTCCGACTTCGCCGAGTACATCGACCCCACCACCGGTGCCGCGCGCGGCGCCCGGCACTTCTCGTGGACCGCCGCCCTCACCCTCGACCTCCTGCGCGCCGACCTCAAGGAGCCCACGCCATGACCTCGGCCGACGACCGCGTCCAGCTCGTACGGGACGCCACCTTCGCCCGCGTGGACTCCACCGGGGGCATCAGCGGCACCCGCGGCACCGCACCCGACGGACTGTTCCTGCGCGACGCCCGCCACCTCAGCCTCTGGCGACTCACCGTCGACGGCACCGAACCGGCCGCCCTGGTGCCCGCCACCGCCGAGACCGACGACAAGGCGCTGTCCGTCCTCACCCCGCGGGGCACCCGGGACAACCCGCCCGCCTACACCGTCTTCCGCGAACAGTCCGTCAGCGCGGGCCTGTTGACCGAGAACCTGCGTCTGGTCAGCAACCGACCCGACCCGGTCACCGCTCTGGTGGAGATCACCGTCGACGCCGACTTCGCGGACCTGTTCGAGCTGCGCGGGGACGACCGGCACTACGACAAACCCGGCGCCCGGCACGAGATCCACCGCACCGACGACGGGCTGGTCTTCGACTACCGACGAGCCGACTGGCACTCCCGGACCACCGTCGTCGGCCGCCCGGCCCCCACCGGCCTCGACGCCGCCCCGGACACTCCCGGCGTCCGCACCCTGAGCTGGCAGCTGCGACTCGACGCCCACGGGCAGGCCGATCTCCACCTGACCGTGCGCGCCCGACCCCACGGGCAGCCGGCGGAAACACCCACCACCGTACGGCCGCACCGGCGGACGACACCGGCTGCCGACGACCTGTCCCGTACCTGCGAACGGGGACTGGCCGACGTGGATCTGCTGACGCTCCCGGTCACGGGTGTGGACGGCGAGACAGTCGCCGTTCCCGCGGCGGGCATCCCCTGGTTCCTCACCCTGTTCGGCCGTGACTCACTGCTGACGTCCTACTTCCTGTTGCCCTACCAGCCGGAGACGGCGGCCGCCACGCTCAGCGCCCTGGCCGCCACCCAGGGCCAGGACCACGACCCCGTGAGCGGCGAACAGCCCGGACGCATCGTCCATGAGACCCGCCACGGCGAGCTCGCACACTTCCGGCAGATCCCCTACGGCCGCTACTACGGCGCGGTCGACGCCACCCCCCTCTTCCTGGTGCTGCTCCACGCCCACTACCTGACGACCGGCGACCGGGCCCTCGCCGTCCGCCTCGAGCGGCACGCCAGGCGGGCCGTCGACTGGATGCTCACCGACGGCGGCCTGGACGAGCACGGCTACCTCACCTACCGGCCCGACCCGAACGGACTGGTCAACCAGAACTGGAAGGACTCGGCGGGTGCCGTCTGCTTCGCCGACGGCACCCAGGCACAGGGCCCCATCGCCGTCTCGGAAGCACAGGGCTACGCGTACGACGCCCTGATCCGCACCGCGGAACTGGCGGCCGACGTCTGGCAGGACGAGCCCTACGCCCACCGCCTGCGCGAGACGGCCGCGGCGCTGCGCACCCGCTTCGCCGCCGACTTCTGGATGCCGGACGCCGGCTTTCCCGCTCTGGCCCTGGACGGCCAGGGCCGTCAGGTCGACGCGCTGGCCTCCGACGCCGGGCATCTGCTGTGGTCGGGGATCCTCGACGAGGAACGCGCCCGCCGCGTCGGGCAGCGCCTGCTGCTGCCCGACTTCTTCTCGGGCTGGGCGATCCGCACACTGGCGGCGGGGCAGAAGCCCTATCACCCGCTGTCGTACCACCGCGGCAGCGCATGGCCGCACGACAACGCCGTCATCGTGCTCGGCCTGGCCCGGCACGGACTCGCGGAGGAAGCTCGCACCGTCGCCGACGGTCTGGTCGCGGCAGCCGTCCATCACGGGTACCGCCTGCCCGAGGTTCTGGCCGGCTACGACCGCACCGCCACGGCGCGGCCGGTGCCCTACCCCCACTCGTGCTCGCCTCAGGCCTGGGCCGCGGCGACGCCTCTCGCCCTGCGAACGGCACTACGGATGCTGTGAAACCCGCCCGGGGTTCCGAGCGGCCGGGGTCGGCCCACACGCGAGTCCCGGCAGTCTCCTCAGGTGTAGGCGGCGGCGCAGGGCGTGCGGGCAGATGATCAGCGCCTGCCCGCACGCCCTCTCCGCATCGACCAGTCGGCGATGTGCGGCTCCCGACTTGCGACCTGCGGCTCAGGCAGGGTCGCTGGTCCAGATGTCCGTGTACGCCTGACTACCGATGAACGGGTTGCTGACGGCCCACAGCTCCCCCTTCTGGTTCTCCGGCACGTCGAAGTTGCACATCACCCAACCGCCCGCCTCGCCACGGTCGTTGAAGCACTCGCGCCCCCAGTGTTCCGGGAGTTTCGACTTGATCGTGCCCGCGACGGACTCCCCGTTCGCCTTCGTGTCCTTGACCCAGACCCGGTCTCCGTACGCGACGAAGCACGCCTTCGCGCCGCTCGACGACACGCACGTGGCACCCGACGGCGGCCCGCCACTCGGGGTGCCGTTCGTAGCCGATGCCACGGTCGCCGTCCCGGCGGTGATGAGTACCGCCGCAGGAATCACCGTCAGCGCGCGCCTCAGCCTGTTCATGTGTCCTCCCCCTCGAATTCCTTCATGCCGCGTTGGCTCGTCACATTCAACATGATCCGGTCGACGGCGCCCCCGCCCTCCTCCTCGGTGAGGAGCCCTCGGGAGCCGGACCGAGAACTCCCCGCGCGGCACTGCCCGTGGACAGAGAAAGAGGGGCACCTCACCCACCCGGTCGCGATCAACTCGCCGCCCCCGGCGACCCGTTGGGTTTCCGCGATCCCGGTGACCTCCCGCCGCCCTCAGACGGCCTCGAGAGGGTGGCGGACAGCGGGTTCCACGCGAGGATGCTCATGCGACCCATTCGATGGCAACGCACGCCCCCGCTGTCCCCCGCCGGGCACCTCCACCAGACCTCGCTGCCCCCTGGGCGCCGCAGCAAGCCCGGTCGGGACCCCTCGACCGACCGTGGCGGACATCATGCTGTAAATAGCGACAAAAGCTGTCACCCTCGAGGCCATGCAGGATTCCATTGTCTTGCCGGGGTACCCCCTGGCCAAGGCGGCGGGGTCGGCACGCCACCTCACCGACCGGTTGCGCGGTAAGCGAAGCAGTCAGGCGGTGTACGGCGTCAAGACCCTGGCCGCGACCATGCTCACCTGGGGAGCGGTAGCCCCGTGGTCCCCCGGCGGGCACCCGTACCTGGCTGTCACGACCGCTCTGCTCGCGGTGAACGCCTCCACGGTGTACCGATCCGTGACGCAGGCGGCGCAGAACATGGTGGCGAGGGTGGCCGGGCTCGTCCTCGCCCTGGTGACCGCCCGGCTGCTGGGGCCGACCGCGGGCGGTGTCGTGGCCATCGTGGTCGTCGCGGTCATGGCGGGCCCTCGCCGTTCCACGGACGATCGCGTGCAGATCGCCTCCACCGCGCTCATCGCACTGGCCGCCAGTGCGACCGACCCTGTGGGCAGCCTGGTGTCCCCCGTGCTCCAGACCCTCGTCGGCGCGGCTGTCGGCGTCGCCGTGAACGCCCTCGTCCTGCCTCCGCTCTACCTGGACGAGTCGGACGCCGCCGTGCGCGGCCTGGCCCACGACATGGGAACCCTGCTGCGTGACATGGGTTCCGGTCTGGCCCAGCGGCACCTCACCGTCAAGGCCCACACCTGGCTGCATCAAGCGCGTCACCTGGAGGAACGCTTCGCCGGCGCGGAGGAGGAGGTGCAGCGGGCCGACGAGAGTCTGCGCTGGAACACCCGCTGCGTCGCGCACGCCCGCTGCGAGGACCTGACGTACGGGGACGCGTTCGGCGCCCTGCGCGGGGTGTCGATCCAGGTCCGGGGGATCGCGCGGACCCTGGCGGACAACGCCCACAACGAAGACGCCGGCCACCACCTGGGGCAGCAGTTCCTCGACCGGTACGCGGAGACCCTGCGGTTGGCCGGGGACGCCGTTCAGGGATTCGCCGGACCCCGTGCGGTCACCGGCCCGTCGGACACGGCTCCCCGCGGACAGCTCCGCGAAGCGATCGACGAAGCGCAGGACTGGCACGACGCCATGACCGACCTGATCGGCCGGGGCACCCTCGTCAAGCCGGGTGCGTGGTACGTCTACGGCTCGCTCATGACCGACGTGGAACGGCTGCTCGCCGACCTGGACCACGTCGGCGCGCACTGAACTCCGGACTCCCCTCCGCGGAACTCGACCGCTCGTCGACGCCGGCGCCTCAGGCGCAGGACGGGGTTCCTCGGCCGTACCTGCGGGCTCTCCTCGCCGAGGGGGCGAGTCGAGTCGCGCCGGCTGTCGAATCGGCCGATAAATGCTTGGACCGGGCGGCCACCCTCACGGGAGACTGCGTTTGGTGGCGGAACGTGTGAGTGCGATCACACGCAGTCAGCGAGTGCGGGCCGCCGCCCGTCGCCGGTCTGGGCGCGCCCGAGGGCGACGCCCCCTCCGCTCCGGAGCTCCGTGCGACCGTCCGACCGGCCGACGACGCGACACAGCCCCTCCGCGACAGCAGCAGGAGACGGGATGTCGTACGAGACCACGGGGGTGGAATGGAAGAATCGCCCGCACCACGCAAGTCCCCACCGGGCAAGGGCCCGGTGGTTCTGGCACTGCGCTACTACACCCGGGAACTGACCCGACGCCGCCGGCTGACGGCGCCCGCGCTGCTGCTCCCCGCCGTGGGCAACATCGGTATCAGCTACGTCGCTCCGCTCATCGTCGCCAAACTCGTCGGCCGGATCGCCGACCACCCCGCGACCAGCGTCCACTCCACGCTGCCGTACGTCCTCGCCTTCGCCGGCGTCCTGCTGCTCTCGGAGGCGCTCTGGCGCGTCGGGCTGCACTGTCTCAACCGGCTCGACGCCCGCGGCATCGAGCACTTGTACGTGATCGGCCTGGACGAACTGTTCGCCAAGGACGCCGCCTTCTTCCACGACAACTTCGCCGGTTCGCTGACCAAGCGCGCCCTGAGCTTCGCCTCCCGCTTCGAGGAGTTCGTCGACACACTGACCTTCGCCGTCGTGGGACGGTTCGTCCCGCTGGCCTTCGGCGCGGTGGTCCTGTGGCGCTACGCCCCCTTGCTCGTCGTCGGGCTCCTCACGATGATCGTCCTGACCGCGGTGTGCGTCATCCCTTTGATCCGCCGCCGCCAAGCCCTCGTCCGCCAGCGCGAGGAGGCCATCGCCCGGGTGTCGGGCCACGTCTCCGACAGCCTGATGAACATGGACACGGTCAGGGCGTTCGCGGCCGAGGAGCGGGAGGCCGCCGAGCACCGGTCCCGCGTCGCGGAGTCACGGCGCCTCACCCTGAGGTCGTGGGACTACGGCAATCTGCGCATCGACACCCTGGTCGCGCCGATGTCCGTGGTGACCAACGTCCTGGGGCTGCTGCTGGCCGTGGCCCTGGGCGGAGGTGAACTCGGCGTGGAGGCGGTCGTGGTCGCCTTCACGTACTACAGCAACGCCACCCGGATCATGTTCGAGTTCAACCAGATCTACCGGCGCCTCGAGAGTTCGATGACGGAGGCCGCGCAGTTCACCGAACTGCTGCTCACCTCGCCGACCGTGCTCGACCCGCCCACGCCGGAACCCCTCCGCACCCAAGCCGCCGACGTCCGATTCGAACGGGTCTCCTTCGCCCACGCGGGCGCGCGCCCCCTCTTCGAGGGACTCGATCTGGCGGTGGCAGGCGGATCGAAGATCGGACTCGTCGGCCGGTCCGGCGGCGGCAAGACCACGCTGACCCGGCTGCTGCTACGGATGACGGACGTCGACGCCGGCCGCATCCTGATCGGCGGGCAGGACATCAGCAGACTCCGCCAGGCCGATCTGCGGGGTGCCATCGCCTACGTGCCGCAGGATCCGGCGATGTTCCACCGCACGCTGCGGGACAACATCGCCTTCGCCCGGCCGGACGCCACCGACACCGAGATCCGGCGCGCTGCCGAGGCGGCACACGTCACCGAGTTCAGCGACGCGTTACCGGACGGCTTCGACACCATCGTCGGCGAGCGCGGCGTCAAGCTGTCCGGCGGACAGCGCCAACGGGTCGCCCTGGCGCGCGCGATCCTGCGTGACGCACCGATCCTGCTGCTCGACGAGGCGACCAGCGCCCTGGACTCGGAGAGCGAACACCTCGTCCAGGAGGCCCTGTGGCGGCTGATGGACGGCCGGACGGCCCTCGTGGTGGCACACCGGCTGAGTACGGTCGCCAAGATGGACAGGCTCGTCGTCATCGACCGCGGACGGATCGTCGAACAGGGCACCCACCAGGAACTGCTCGACACGGACGGCGCCTACGCGAAGCTGTGGCAGCACCAGTCGGGCGGGTTCCTCGACGACAGCCCGGCCCCGACTGCCGGGTGGTCCGTCTGAGAGCGCCTCCCGCGTCTACCTGGCGTGCCCTCGCGTAGCGTGCACGCCGAAGGCATGGGCACTGACCTGTGCGGATGATTCTGGAGAGCGGCATGAGTGACCGTATTGAGTGGCCGTCGGGGCGTGACAAGGACGCCGCGCTGATCGTCAGGACCGACTATGAGGATGAGCAGGCATGGTCGGCCGTGAAAGCGGCTCTGATGACGACGTGGGGCGAGGACGACGACATCGAGCCGTACGTTCATGTGGTCGACGACCCGCAGTGGGCGGAAATGACGCCCACTCAGGCTCTCTCCGAGGCATCCGCGCACGGAGAGGAGCCCGGCGTTGTCTACCTCGCCGACCGCGTCTCCATGCAGGAGACCCCTGTCACGTTGCTGGCGTTGTCCCTGCTGACCAGGGATCAGTGCGAAAGCGACGAGGAGTTCGAGGCGTACGGCGGTGCGTTCCGCGTGATGCCGTACGGGATCCACGAGATGAACGCGAACCTGATGATCGCCAACTTGGACTTCGGTGATTTCGCAGACGCGGCCAGGAATGACCCCGAGGGCGTCTTCCGAGGCTTTGCCCGCTGAAGCGCTCACCCGCGCCCCGGCCTTGATCCGGAAAACGGACATCAATTCACGAACCGTTCCCTGAGAGGTGACCAAGCTGACTTGCCCTGTCGCCAGTTGGAGGGCGCCGGCGCAAGTCGGCTTGGTCACGTCCATGAGTACGAGGTTCTGGCGCGGATTCCGTGAGAGGCGGGGCGGGCGGCCTTCGCGGGTTTCCTCGATGCGGCGCCCGGCAATTACCCCCGAGGTAATCGCACCGCCCAACGACCCTCGGCTACGTTCTGGTCATCGCCGACAATCCCCGGAACGAAAGGAAGCCCGTGGTGCCCGCTTACGGCTTCGCACACCTCCGCAGCCGCCGGAATCACTCCGACGTCATCGAGTACCTGGAGCGCATCCAGGCGACGCTCGACCCCTTCGCCGGCCGCTTCGTCATCCACGGTCCGCCCGTCGAAGTCGTCGAGGGTACGTGGCCCGGCAGCATGGTGCTGATCGAGTTCCCCGGCCTCGCCGAAGCCCGCGCCTGGTACGACTCCCCCGCCTACCGCGCCATCCTGCGTCTGCGTACGGACCACGTGGAGGGCGACTTGGTGCTGATCGAGGGCGTCGGTCCGAACTATGATCCGGCCGAGCGAGCACGCAAGTTGCGAACGGAAGCCGGACGAGCGGGCCGGCCGACCACGTAGCCCCGCGGCCGGTGATGGTGAGTCACTTCGATCCTCGTCGAATTGATTGACGCTTCCAGACGGCTCGGCAAATGATTTCCCCTCAGGTAGACCCGACACGCGAGAGCGTGAGACGGATTGTCACCTAAACGTGGGGAGAATCTTGTGACCGAGTGGATATTGGCATTCGACGCCGACTGTCGATTCTGCGAAGAAGTGGTGGATCGGGTGCGCGTGTCCGTCGACGGCACGTTGACGACGGCGGGCCTCACGGAACCCCGTATCTGCGACCTGCGCACACGAGCCCTGGGGGAAGGGGCCGAGTGGGCCCCGACCCTGCTCTCGGTCGACGGCGACCAGGTGCGGGCCTGGACCGGAACCGCGCTCTCCCTCCGCCTGGCACGGCTGTTGGGACCGTCGGACTCGCTGCGGGTGGTGCGTGCGCTCCGCGACCTCGATGCGCTGCGGCCCCCGAGCCGTCGAGGAATCCTCAAGGCCGTACCGGGCCTGGCCCTGGGCACGTTCCTGGTCACCGGCGGCCTGGCAGCCTCACCCGCGCAGGCCATGACCCGCGCCAAGGGCAGTAAGGCGTCGCGATGGGTGAAGGCCAACCTCGACCGACTGCCCTCCGACTACTCCCAGTTCGCCTCCTACCCCGCGGACTACCGGCGTGCCATCTACGGAGCGCTGTCCCCTTCGGCCCGCAGTGATCTGTGGGTGGCGCACTTCGCGAACTACCGGAAGACACACCCCGGTCTGTCGGCCGAGCAGTCCGCCGTCCTGGACGACGCGACGCGGCTGGCACCGCGGCTCATCGCGGGGCGTCAGCAGGGGGCAGCCGCCGAAGGGCTGAGGACGGCGACCGTGGCGGCGTTCGGCGAGAACGGGGCACGGACGATTATCATGACGCTGGGCCCTGTCGACACGCGGCGCGCGGCTCCTCGGGGCGATCAGAGCGTCCAGGTCATGGACTGCAACTCCCAGTGCGCGGGGACCGGAAGCTGCGACATGGTGTGCTACGCCTCACCGTGGTGGTGCAACTGGACCGACTACGGCTGCGGTCCCCTGTGGCTGGGACCGTGCAGCGGGGTGTGCGCCCCCTGAAGCCACCCCTGTTCTCGAGGTCTCACAGAACGGCTCACCCGCCGATCGCCGGAAGAAGCTTCTCGGCGATGCCGACGAGAACGCTGTCGTCCGGGAGAGCTCCGGACGTGCTCCACACGCTGATGTCGTAGGAGCCGCCGCGGTCGTCACGCTCAAGGGCCACGGACAACGTCCTTGCCAGGGGACCCTGTTCGACCGGTCCGCCGGATCCGCCGCTCCCGAGATCGATCTCGATCTTCATGGTGTGATCCGAGGAGAGGACCGCGGGCCGACCGAGAACCTTGAGAGTCCTGATGTCCGTCTCGTTCCCGAACTTCATCAGCTTCACGTTCTGGTCGGTCGACATCTTGTTGTAAGTGGCGGAGACGTTCACGGTGTACGTGTCGAACGCGACCTCGGCCTCCGGCTGGGCGACCTTCCCGTCCGTCAGCGGAGCGGTGTTGTTGGTGCCGGAGGCGGTGGTCGCCGTCTCACCAGGCGTTCCGAGGAGCTCGGCCAGGTCCGGCCGGTTGAGCGCCTTGCACAGCTCTTCGCCGGTCACCGGCCGGGGCTTCTCCTTGTAGGCCTTCGGCAGCTCCTCGTGCTCCCCGTCCGAACACGACGCGGGCTGAGGAGAGTTGCTGTCGGAGGGCATGAAACGTGGGGCCAGCCAGAGCGCGGCCCCGAGTGCCCCGAACAAGGCCACGGCCGCGACGGCCTGGCCCCACGCGTTGTGGTCCTTCTCCGGAGGGTTCGAGCTGGGACGGGGCCCGGTTCCGGCCTGGGGCTGATGCTCGGGCTGTGGCTGGACATGCTGCTGGGGCTGGGCGGCAGCGTCGACCGCCGCTCCGTCCTCGGAGACCGCAGGACTCGGGTTCCGGCGCGCGCGCAGGGCTTGGACCACCGTGTGGACCCGTATCGCGGTGAACACGAGGAACACCGTGCCGAGACCGGCCGCGACCCGATCGTGGTCGCGGACGGCGAGATACATGATGCGTACGCCGAGAACGGAGCCGAGCACGATGAACAGGGGCTCACGGACCCAGAACGGCAGGAGACGGAGGAGGAAACCGAGCATCCGACGATCTCACCACAACAAGATCCTATTTGCCATGGTGGAAGCCATGGTTCCGGGTATGTGCAGGACCCGACTTTCCGGGGGCTCCGAGCAGCGGCGGGCACGCCCTCGAATACGGGCCGACCCTCCGCTCCAACGGGCCGACGCGGAGCGCTGTCCTCGCCTTCCGGACCGGCAGGGGCCTCACCGCCGACGGCATCCGTCGACCTCCGCATCTGGCAAGGCCTTCGTCTCCTGACCTGGGCTCCAGGACCCCTTGCGGAACCGCCCCGCGAGACTCCGCCTGAGCAGGTCAACTAGGTACAGCGCAGCTGATGCTGCCGGTCCGAAAGATCCGACCGCCCCTGCGGCCCTGCCTCTCGCGCGACCGTGCGTTCAGCCCTGTCAGCCGTGTCAGCCGTGTCAGCCGATCGTGCCCAGGTCGGTGCCGGTCCAGTGCTCCGGGCGCATCCGGACCACGACGTGGTCGGCGAGTTCGACCTCGGCCCACGCCGTGTAGCGGTCCAGGGCTTCGCCGCGGAGGTAACGGGCGGCGAGGTCACCGTGAGCGGTGGGGCCGGGCTCGGCGATCTCCGCGACGGGTCCTTCGACGGACACGTACCGCGGGGTGGGTTCGCTGCGCTCGACGAGGAGGCTGAACCGGCCGCTGGCCTTGATCAAGTTCATCTTGCGCGAGTTCGCCCCCGTGAGGATCCACGGCATGCCGCCGGGGCGGTAGTCGTACCAGATGGGTACCAGCAGCGGTCCGCGGCCGGGACCGACGGTGACGCCCAGCGCGGCGACGTGCGACTGCGCCAGGAAGGCTTCGCGTTCTTCCCGTGAAAGTGCCATGCACCCGACTGTAGATCCGGGCACTCACCACGTCTTCCGAGTCGCGGCGGTTGGCGGACTGTTGCTTCTCCGGCCACAAGGCCATGGCCGGGCCTGCCGGGATATCGGCGCATTGCGGAACAGAGCAGCGCCGGGCACTCGCGCCCTTTGGACGAGCGTGATGTCCCGGCCGGCCGTTGAAGGTGCGGGGGCCGAGCCGGTCGCGGTCACAGGCCGGCGATGTCCCCGGCTCTCTTCGCGACGGAGTCGAGTGCGTCGACGACGGCGTTGTGCCGCCTCGCGTGCGCTGCCCGGTCCGCGGGCACCAGCCGTGTGGCGGTCTGCACGGCGTAGGCGTCCGGGTCGCCGAAGGCACTCCGTGGGTGTTCTCCCGTGGCCGCGCAGTGCGCCGTGACGTCCTTGACCGCCTGGAGCACGACTGCCCGGTCCACGCCCGGCTGCATGGCCAGCCGTACCTGGAAACGCGCCATCCACTTCTCGCGGTCCTTCTCCCTCGCCGCGTCCGTCGTCATGTCCTTCTTCGCCACGTACTCTCCCCGGTGATCAGCGGCCGTCCGTCGTGGAGTGGGACGCGCGGGCGTCGAAGTGGGTTGCGTGAGCGAGAAGTTGAAGATTTTCCCGCGACTGTCCGTCTTGATGCGGGTGCGGGGCGCTGTGGGGGGGCGTGGTCCGGGATGGCGGTCGGCCGGGGGTGCGGCCGTGCTGCTGTCCGGGCAGGTGCCGCCGTTGCGGAGTGGGGCGGCTCGGCTCGGCTCGGCTCGTGTCAGCTGTGGTTCTGGGACCAGACGACCTGGTCCGCGT
>NZ_JBHWEL010000079.1:0-22266 GCF_042734135.1 Streptomyces sp. NPDC059668
GCGCCGATGGTACTGCAGGGGGGACCCTGTGGGAGAGTAGGACGCCGCCGAACAATCTTTGAGGACCTCTGGTCCCAGCGACTCGCTGGGACCAGAGGTCCTTTTTTGTTTTTACGAAGCGCGCCGGGTACCCGGCTGCGCGAGAATGACTTGCGGTACCGAAGACAGGAGTCACCCATGTCCACCAACTCTCCCGATGAGCGACCGGAGCGCGATCAGCGACGCCGGGACAGTGGTGACCGCGGCGGCTACCGCGGGGGCCCGCGCCGTGACAACGACCGCCGCGACAACGACCGTGGCGGCTCCGCCCGACGTGACGACCGCGGTGGGGACCGTGGCGGTGACCGCGGTGGTGACCGCGGTGGTGACCGCGGTGGTGACCGCGGTGGGTTCCGTCGTGATGACAACCGTGGTGGCGGCGCCGGCGGCGGTTTCCGTCGTGACGACAACCGCGGTGGCGCCGGTGGTGGCCGTCCGCCGTTCCGGCGTGACGACCGCCCCACCGGTGGCCCGCGTCGCGAAGACCGGCCGAGCGGCCCGCGCCGTGACGACCGCGGCGGTGGCTTCCGCCGGGACGGCGACCGTCCCTCCTTCAACCGCGACGACCGCCCGAGCGGCCCGCGTCGTGATGACGACCGTGGCGGTTTCCGTCGCGACGACCGGCGTGACGATCGCGGCGGGTTCCGCCGTGATGACAACCGTGGCGGTGGCGGCGATCGCGGTGGCTTCCGTGGCCGTGACGACCGTGGCGGCGACCGCGGCGGGGATCGCGGTGGGTTCCGTCGCGACGACAACCGTGGTGGCGGCGCCGGCGGCGGTTTCCGCCGTGACGACAATCGCGGTGGTACCGGCGGCGGCGGTTTCCGTCGTGACGAGCGCAACGACTTCCGGCGCGATGACAACCGTGGCGGTGGCGGCGATCGCGGTGGTTTCCGCCGTGACGACCGCCGTGACGACCGTGGCGGCGACCGTCGGAGCGATGACCGTGGCTTCCGTCGGGACGGCGACCGTCCCGCGTTCCGCCGTGACGACCGTCCGACGAGCGGACCTCGTCGCGAAGACCGGCCGAGCGGCCCGCGCCGCGATGACGACCGCGGTGGGTTCCGTCGCGACGACCGGCGTGATGACCGCGGTGGGGATCGTGGTGGTGACCGTGGTGGCTTCCGCCGCGACGACAGCCGTGGGGGCAGTGATTTCCGCCGCGACGACCGTCGGGACGACCGCGGTGGCGACCGTGGTGGGTTCCGCCGTGACGACCGCAACGACTTCCGGCGTGACGACCGCGGGGACCGTCGCGAGGGAGACCGTCCCCCCTTCCGCCGTGACGACCGGGGTGGTGACAACCGGGGACCCCGGCGTGACGGGGACCGTCCGCCGTTCCGGCGTGACGAGCGTTCCGGTGCTCCGCGTCGTGATGACGACCGCGGTGGGTTCCGTCGCGACGACAACCGCGGCGGCGGCAGTGGTGGCGGCTTCCGCCGTGACGACCGTGGTGGCCGTCCCGGTGGCTTCCAGGGCCGTGACGACCGCCGGGGTGGCGACAGCCGGGGTGGCGGCTTCCGCGGCCGCGACGACCGTGACCGCGACCGGGACCGTGAGCCGATCAAGCGGCTGCCGATCCCGGACGACGTGACGGGCGACGAGATCGACAAGGACGTCCGGCAGGAACTGATGAGCCTGCCGAAGGGACTCGCCGAGGAGGTCTCGCGGAACCTGGTGATGGTCGCCCGGCTCATCGACGAGGACCCCGAGGGCGCGTACGCGTACTCCAGGATCGCCCTGCGTCTGGCGTCGCGGGTCGCCGCCGTGCGCGAGGCGGCCGGATTCGCCGCCTACGCGAGCCAGAAGTACAGCGAGGCGCTCGCGGAGTTCCGCGCGGCGCGTCGGATGACCGGCAACGTGGACCTGTGGCCCGTCATGGCGGACTGCGAGCGCGGTATGGGCCGGCCCGAGAAGGCGCTGGACATGGCGGGTGCGCCCGATGTGCAGAAGCTGGACAAGGCCGGTCAGGTCGAGATGCGGCTGGTGGCCGCCGGAGCGCGGCGGGACATGGGGCAGCTCGACGCCGCCATCGTGACCCTCCAGAGCCCCGAGCTGGCCTCGCACTCCGTGCAGCCCTGGACCGCGCGACTGCGGTACGCGTACGCCGACGCCCTTCTCGCCGCCGGTCGTGAGGACGAGGCGCGCGAATGGTTCGCGAAGGCCGTCGAGTCCGACAAGGACGGCAGCACGGACGCCTCCGACCGGCTCGCGGAGCTGGACGGTGTCGAGTTCGTCGACGCGCTGGTCGAGGACGAGAGCGAGCCCGGGACGGACGCCGAGCCCAGGCCCGTACCCGAGGCCGACCGGGTGATCCAGTCCGAGGCGATCGCGACCGACGAGATCGATGAGATCGACGAGCTCGACGAGGCGGACGACGAGGACCTCGACGACGCCGAGGACGAGCACGACGAAGAGCGTGCCGAAGGCAGCGAAGAGGGCGGCGAAGGCAGTGAAGAGGGCGGCGACAAGGACGCCCCTCGCGCCTGACGTCTGAAACACGCGATCAGAACACGAGCGGCGGGACTCCGGAAGGGGTCCCGCCGCTCGGCGTTCCGGTGCTTCAGTCGGACAGCGCGCGCAGTACCAGTCCCGATGCCGGCTTCGGGCCGAACGACGTCGACTTGCGGGGCATCGTGACGCCCTGGCGGGCGAGATCGCGTACGACCTCCTCGTGCACCGGGTGCAGGAGTACCGCCGTGCCGCCGTCGAGTTCCGCCTTGGCGACCGTGGCCTCGGTGTCGTGGATGTAGGCGATGTGGGCGGGCGAGTCCTCCGGGATGCCCCAGATGTGCGCGAGGAGCGTGGCGTGCAGGACGGTCGCGTCCAGGGTGCGCCAGGCCTCCGGATGGTCGGCCGGGATCGTACGGGTGAGGAGATCCGGGTCCGGGCGGTCGACCAGGTGGAACGATCCGTCGCCGGCGAGGAGGAAGGCGTTGCCCTCCGCGGCCGCCGAGGCCAGGGCCTCCAGGGCCTTCGGGAGGGGGACGTCGAGATGGCGTACCCGGAACGAGTCCGTGAGGGCCGCCAGCGCCTCCGCGACCGGCAGCCCGTGCAGCAGCCGGTGGATCGCGCGGACCCGCAGTGGATAGCGCGCGGTGTCCACCAGGAGGACGAGGCCGAAGTCCCAGGGGCTGGGTGAGGGGTGCTCGGAGCGCAGACGCAGATAGGTCGCCCAGCGGTGGTGACCGTCCGCGATGAGCGCCTGGTGACGGCCCAGGTCCGACTGGATCTCGTCCAGATCGGCGGCGTCGGTGATCGCCCAGAGGCGATGGCTCAGACCGTCCTCCGTGGTGGTGGAGAGCAGCGGCTCGCGCTCCGCGGTGCGTTCGATGACGGCGGCCGTGCCGACCCGGGAGCCGGTTCCCCGGTAGGTCAGCAGAAGGGGTTCGAGGTTGGCGGAGGTGGCCCGCATCAGCGCCGCGCGGTCCGCGACGATGTGGGGCATCACGTCCTCGTGCGGAAGCACGACACCGTCGGACGGCTCCGACAGCCGCAGGGTGCCGATGATGCCGCGCTGAAGCATGTCGTCGTCGCGCTGCTCGTAGACGTACAGGCCCGGCTCGTCGTCGGTGGTCAGGACACCCTTGGACAGCCAGGCGTGCAGGGTGTCCGCCGCCTGGCGGTTGCGGGCGTGGGGACTCGCGTCCTGGGGGAGGATCAGCCGGACGATGTTGTGCGGATCCGCCGATTCGAGATGCAGCAGACCGTCCGGCCGGACGATGACGTCATACGGCGGGGACGTCACGGCGGCGAGGCTGCCGACCCGGTCGGGGTCATAGCGCACGCCCCGGAACGGGGCCAGTTCGAGGCCGCTGCGCACCGGGGTTTCCTCCGCGGGACCTGCAGTGTTCATTGACGCATCGTAAGTGTGATCGTCAGTGCGTGCCGATGCCATGCGCGATGATCGAGGGAAAGAGCTAGAACGAGGAGCGATGTGCAATGAGCCAGACCGCCAGGACGCGGCCCGAGGGCAGCACGCAGGCCCTGAGTGAGGCGTACGACACGGCGCTGCTCGATCTGGACGGGGTGGTGTACGCGGGCGGGAACGCGATCGCCCACGCCGTGGAGTCGCTCGGCACCGCCCGCTCCGGCGGGATGCACCTCGCGTACGTCACGAACAACGCGCTGCGGACGCCCGACGCCGTGGCCGAGCACCTCGGCGAGCTGGGCGTTCCGACGGACGCCGGTGACGTCATCACCTCGGCCCAGGCCGCGGCCCGGCTGATCAGCGAGCAGGTGCCGGCCGGGTCGCGTGTGCTGGTCATCGGCGGGGAGGGGCTGCGGGTCGCACTGCGCGAGCGCGGGCTCGAACCCGTCGAGTCGGCCGACGACGATCCGGTGGCGGTCGTGCAGGGCTACGGCGGTCCCGAGCTGCGCTGGGCACGGTTCGCGGAGGCCTGTTACGCCATCGCGCGGGGCGTGCCCTGGTTCGCGTCCAACACGGACCTGACCATTCCGAGCGCCCGCGGCATCGCGCCGGGCAACGGCGCCGCGGTGGAGGTCGTACGGATCGCGACCGGCGCCGAGCCGCAGGTGGCGGGCAAGCCGCTGCCCCCGATGCACCGCGAGACGATCCTGCGGACCGGGGCGAAGCGGCCGCTGGTGGTCGGCGACCGGCTGGACACCGACATCGAGGGCGCGTTCAACGGAGAGGTGGACTCGCTGCTCGTGCTCACCGGCGTGACGGACGGCGCGCAGCTCCTGGCCGCCCCGCCGCAGCACCGGCCGACGTATGTCGACGCCGATCTGCGCGGTCTGTTGACCGGTCAGCCCGGGATCGACCAGGCGGGTGACGGGTTCCGGTGCGGAGGGTGGACGGCGACGGCCGGGAGCGAGCGGCTGGAACTGACGGGCGAGGGTGAGGCGCTGGACGGACTGCGGGCGCTGTGCGCGGCGGCGTGGACGGCGGCCGGGGACGGGACGTGCGCGCTGGACGCCGCCAAGGCGCTGGCGCGGCTGGGACTCTGACGGCCCGTTCCGGAGCCCGTGGGCGGGGTACGCGGGTTCCGGGGCGGCGTACAGGGGTTCCGGGGCGGTTCAGTTGACGGTGTGGGGCGTGATGCCAGGGCGTCCGCGGTCCCGATCGGTGACCGGGCAACCCCGTTGCGGCGAGGGTAGGCTAACCTAACCACGTGTTGGTCGACAGTCCCCCTGAACAGCGCGCGGAGACCGCCCCCGCGCCCCCGAACCGCTGGGCGATACGTGCCGTCGGGCTCGTCGTGTCCGCGGCCGTCCTCGTGCTCGTCGCGCTGGCGAGCATCGCGATCGGTGCGAAAGCGCTGCCGTTGGACCAGGTCTGGCACGGCCTGTTCCACGACTCGGGGACGTATGCCGACGTCGTCGTCGGCGACCGGATCTCGCGTACCGTCCTCGGACTGCTCGTCGGCGCCGCGCTCGGGTTGTCCGGTGCCGTCCTGCAGGCGCTCACCCGCAACCCGCTGGCCGATCCCGGACTGCTCGGGATCAACGCGGGCGCGTCCGCCGCCGTCGTCACCGCCATCACGTACTTCGGTGTCACCAGCCTGAGCGGATACGTCTGGTTCGCGTTCTTCGGCGCCGCCGCGGTCGGGGCGCTGGTCTGGTTCCTCGGTGGCAGCCGGGGCGCCACCCCGGTGCGGCTCGCGCTCGCCGGCACCGCGATCAGCGCCGCCCTCTACGGCTATCTCCAGGCCGTGATGATCATGGATGACGCGGCGCTGGGCAGGATGCGCTTCTGGACGGTCGGTTCGCTGGCCTCGGCGACCGACTCGACCATCAGGCAGGTGCTGCCGTTCCTGGTGGCCGGCACGGTGCTCGCGCTGGGCCTCGCCCGGCCGCTGAACGCCATGGCCATGGGCGACGACACCGCCCGCGCGCTGGGCGCCAACCTGAACCGCACCCGTGCGCTGTCCATGGCCGCCGCCACCGTGCTGTGCGGCGCCGCGACGGCCGCCTGCGGGCCGATCGTCTTCGTCGGACTGATGGTTCCGCACGTCGTACGGTCCTTCACCGGCCCGGACCTGCGCTGGATCCTGCCGTACGCGACCGTGCTGTCGCCGGTGCTGCTGCTCGGCGCCGACGTGCTGGGGCGGCTCATCGCCCGGCCCGCGGAACTCCAGGTCGGCATCGTCACCGCGGTCCTCGGCGGCCCGGTCTTCATCTACCTCGTACGACGGCGGAGGACGGCCCAGCTGTGAGCACCACACGTACCCGATCCCTACGCGCGCGCGGCGGTCTGTCGGTCCGGTTCGACGTGCGGGCGCTCGTCGTCGTCGTGCTGCTGCTGGTGGCCGCGCTCGCCGCGAGCGTGGTGCTCATCGGCACCGGCGACTTCCCGATCCCGGTCGTCGACGTCCTCAGGACGCTGGCCGGCGACGGGAACGCGGGCCAGGAGTTCATCGTCAACGACCTGCGGCTGCCCCGGGTGCTCGTCGGCCTCCTGGTCGGCGCCTCCCTCGGGCTGGGCGGGGCGATCTTCCAGTCCGTCTCCCGCAACCCGCTGGGCAGCCCCGACGTCCTCGGCCTGGGGCAGGGGGCGACGGCCGGCGCGCTGGTCGTGATCGTGCTGTTCTCGGGGACCGCGAACCAGGTCGCCCTCGGAGCGCTCGTCGGCGGCCTGGTGACCGGAGTCGCCATCTATCTGCTGGCCTGGAAACGGGGTGTGCACGGTTATCGGCTGGTCCTGGTCGGCATCGGTGTCTCCGCGATCGTCACCGCGGTCAACGGTTACCTGCTGACGAAGGCGGACCTCGTCGACGCGGCCCGCGCGGTCGTCTGGATGACCGGCTCCCTCAACGGCCGCGACTGGGCCCAGGTGTGGCCGCTGCTGGCGATGTGCGCCGTGCTGGTGCCGCTCGTCCTCGGCAACGCGCGGGGGCTGCGCATGATGGAGATGGGCGACGACGTGTCGTACGCACTCGGCGTACGGGTCGAGCGCGTACGCCTGCTGCTGATGCTGTCCGCCGTCCTGCTCACCGCGGGCGCCACCGCGGCGGCCGGCCCGGTCGGCTTCGTGGCGCTCACCGCGCCGCAGCTCGCCCGGCGCCTGACCCGCTCACCGGGACCCAACCTGGTGCCGTCGATGTGCATGGGCGCCGCCCTGCTGATCGTCGCGGACTGGGCCTCGCAGCGGGCCTTCGGCGCCGACCAGCTGCCCGTGGGCGTCGTCACCGGAGTCCTGGGCGGCATCTATCTGCTGTGGCTGCTCGTCACCGAGCGCAAGGCGGGCCGGATATGAGCGCCCCCGCGAACGAGAACCCCCGGAGGAGCACTGTGAACCGCCTGTCCGCCGACAACGTCACCCTCGGCTACGACCAGCGTGTCATCGCGGAGAAGCTGTCGGTGGAGATCCCCGACAACTCCTTCACCGTGATCGTCGGCCCGAACGCGTGCGGCAAGTCGACCCTGCTGCGGGCCCTGTCCCGGATGCTCAGGCCCTCCGAGGGGCGGGTGCTGCTCGACGGGCAGGTCATCCAGTCCATGCCGGCCAAGAAGGTGGCCAGGACGCTCGGACTGCTCCCGCAGTCGTCGATCGCGCCGGACGGCATCACGGTCGGCGATCTGGTCGGCCGGGGCCGCTATCCGCACCAGGGACTGCTGCGCCAGTGGTCGACGGAGGACGAGCGGGTCGTGCGCGAGTCGATGGCCTCGACCGGCGTCGCCGAACTGGCGGACCGCTACGTCGACGAGCTGTCGGGCGGCCAGCGGCAGCGCGTCTGGATCGCGATGGCCCTCGCCCAGCAGACCCCGCTGCTGCTGCTCGACGAGCCGACCACCTACCTCGACATCCAGCACCAGATCGACGTGCTCGACCTCTGCGCCGAACTCCACGAGGAGCGGGGGCGGACACTGGTCGCGGTCCTGCACGACCTCAATCACGCCGCGCGGTACGCCACCCACCTCATCGCCCTGCGCGAGGGCCGGGTCGTCGCCGAGGGCGCGCCCCGGGACATCGTGACGGCCGAGCTGGTCGAGGAGGTCTTCGGGCTGCGCTGCCAGGTCATCGACGACCCGGAGACGGGGACACCGCTGGTCGTCCCGGCGGCCCGCAAGGCACGTGTCGCGGTCACGGTGGCGGAGGGCTCCTGAGGGCCGCCGAGGGCTCGGAAGGGGTTCCCGAAGCCCTGGAAGAGGCAGGGGAGGGGCCGGGAGGGGCCGGGAGGGGCCACGAAGAGCTTCCGAGGACGACGAGGGCAGCGGGCTCCCCGTGCGTCTAGAGAAGGCTCCTGAGCCGGAACAGGTCCAGCAGGCTCGCCTCCAGTTTCACCCGGCCCGACGCCCACGCCTTCGCGAAGTGCAGATCCCCGTTCACCATCGCGACCAGGTCGTCGCCGCTCATGGAGAGCCGGATCTGGGCCTTCTCGCGGGGCGGACCCGGGTGCGTGTCCAGCACCTCGATCCGGCCGTCCGCGAGCCGCCCCACGAAGGTGATGTCGAGGTCGGTGACACGGCAGCTCAGCGAACGGTCCAGGGCCGCCGCGCTGCGTACGTCCCCTTCGGCACCCGCCAGGTTGTCCGAGAGCTTGTCGAGCGCCGCACGGCACTCCTCAGTCGTCGCCATCGTGATCGACCGTACCGCAGCGCTTCGGGGTAGCGTCGGGGCATGAACGAGTCAGTGCCGGAGTCCGGGGTCGTGCCGGAGGCCGAGGCAGGGGTGCCCGCGCAGGACGCGCAGGACGTACGGGACCCCGCCGAACCCGCGTACGACCCCGCCGCGCCGGCCCCGCTGGACGTCGAGCGCACTCCCACGGGGAGCGCGGAGGTCGACGCGCAGCTCGACCGGCTGGGCGACGCCGACCACCTCGCCACGGACGGCCATCTGGAGGTGTACGAGGATGTGCACCGGGGGCTGCGTGACGCGCTGACCGCGCTCGACGTCCGCCCTGGACCTCAGGCTCCCCACCCGTCACCCGACCACCGCCCCTCAATGAGACCCTTCGGGTGACACCTCTCATTGGCCGTACGACCGCAGGAGCTGAACCGAACGTGGCAGGAGTGGCACGCCGCCGCCTCGACGCCGAGCTGGTCCGCCGGAAACTCGCCCGCTCGCGCGAACACGCCGGCCAGCTGATCGCCGCGGGCCGGGTCACCGTCGGCAAGACCCTGGCGACCAAGTCCGCCACCCAGGTGGAGACCGCGGCCGCGATCGTGGTCACCCGGGACGACGACGACCCCGACTACGTCTCGCGCGGCGGGCACAAGCTCGCCGGCGCCCTGGCGGCCTTCGTACCCCGGGGTCTGCGGGTCGAGGGACGGCGCGCGCTGGACGCCGGGGCCTCCACGGGAGGCTTCACCGACGTCCTGCTGCGCGCGGGCGCCGCCCATGTCGTCGCCGTCGACGTCGGCTACGGTCAACTCGCCTGGTCTCTGCAGAGCGATGAACGCGTCACCGTCAAGGACCGTACGAACGTACGCGAGTTGACGTTGGAGGCGATCGATGGGGAGCCCGTGGACCTTGTTGTCGGGGATCTGTCCTTCATCCCGCTCGGACTGGTGCTGCCCGCCCTCGTGCGGTGCGCTGCGCCCGACGCCGATCTGGTGATGATGGTCAAGCCGCAGTTCGAGGTGGGGAAGGAACGGCTGGGCAGTGGTGGAGTCGTACGCAGTCCGCAGCTGCGCGCCGAAGCGGTGCGCGGCGTGGCCGGACGGGCCGCGGAACTGGGGCTCGGGGTGGAGGGCGTGACCGCGAGTCCGCTGCCCGGACCCTCGGGCAATGTCGAGTACTTTCTGTGGCTGCGTGCCGGGTCGCCCGAACTCGACCCGGCCGACGTTGACCGTGCAGTGGCGGAGGGGCCGCGTTGACACAGACCCGAGCTCGTACTGTTTTCCTGCTCGCCCACACCGGGCGGCCCGCTGCGATCCGCAGCGCCGAACTCGTCGTCCAGGGGCTGCTGCGCTCCGGACTCGGGGTCCGCGTCCTGGAGGCGGAGGCGGCGGACCTGCCGCTGCCTCCCGAGGTGGAACTCGTCAGGGAGGCCACCCCGCAGTGCCTCGACGGGTGCGAACTGCTGATCGTGCTCGGCGGTGACGGGACGCTGCTGCGCGGCGCCGAGTTCGCCCGCGCGTCCGGCGTCCCGATGCTCGGCGTCAACCTCGGCAGCGTCGGGTTCCTCGCCGAGGCCGAACGGGACGACCTCGACAAGGTCGTCGACCGGGTGGTCACCAGGGCGTACGAGGTCGAGGAGCGGATGACCGTCGACGTCGTCGTGCACCGCAACGGCGACATCGTGCACACCGACTGGGCGCTGAACGAGGCCGCCGTGCAGAAGGTGTCCGCCGAGAAGCTCCTGGAGGTCATCCTGGAGATCGACGGACGGCCGGTCACCGGCTTCGGCTGCGACGGCATCGTCTGCGCGACGCCCACCGGGTCCACGGCGTACGCCTTCTCCGCGGGCGGACCCGTGGTGTGGCCGGAGGTCGAGGCACTTCTCATGGTGCCGATCAGCGCCCACGCGCTGTTCGCCAAGCCGCTGGTGACCTCGCCCGACTCCGTGCTCGCGGTGGAGGTGCTGCCGCACATTCCGCCCGGCGTGCTGTGGTGCGACGGGCGGCGCACGGTGGAGCTGCCGCCGGGCGCACGGGTCGAGGTACGGCGCGGAGCCGTCCCGGTGCGGCTCGCACGGCTGCACCACGCGTCGTTCACCGACCGGCTGGTCGCGAAGTTCGCGCTGCCGGTGGCGGGCTGGCGGGGCGCGCCGCACTGAGCCGCGGGCCGGGCGGCGGGGTCGCCCGGCGACGCTCGAGGCGGAGCGGGTCGCGGGGTTCGCGGTGACGGTCACCCCGGTCACCCCCATCCCCCCGGTCACCTTGGTCATCCCGGTCACCGCGGTCGCGGCGGCCGTGGCGAACCCCTCGGCGGGTTCCCACGGCCTTCAGCGGGCCCGGGGAGGGTCATGGCGGCCCAGGGGGAGGCCCGCGGTGGCCCGGGGGGAGCCGCGGACCCGTGAGGACCGGCACGGGCCCCGTGGGACGACGATCGGGAAACCCCACCCCGGCGGGTGACACACGTGCCCGGGTGACCCCCGCCACCTGCGCCTTCGCACAAGCAGGGCAGGGCCCGTCGCACATCGGGTCCCTGACCTCGTAAGGTCGTGTCCGTGTTGGAGGAGATGCGGATACGGTCGCTCGGAGTCATCGACGACGCAGTCGTCGAATTGTCGCCCGGCTTCACCGCCGTGACGGGTGAGACCGGTGCGGGCAAGACGATGGTGGTCACCAGCCTCGGGCTGCTGCTCGGCGGGCGCGCGGACCCCGCCCTCGTACGGATCGGCGCCAAGAACGCCGTCGTCGAGGGCCGGATCGCCGTACCCACGGGAGGAACGGCGATCCTGCGGGCCGAGGAGGCGGGAGCCGAACTCGACGACGGCGCGCTGCTGATCAGCCGTACCGTCTCGGCCGAGGGGCGCTCGCGGGCGCACATCGGCGGACGCTCGGTACCCGTGGGCGTGCTGGCCGAGCTCGCGGACGAGCTGGTCGCCGTGCACGGACAGACCGATCAGCAGGGGCTGCTCAAACTGTCCCGGCAGCGGCAGGCGCTCGACCGGTACGCCGGGGACGCGGTCGCCGCGCCGCTCGCCAAGTACGCAGGGGCCTACCGGCGGCTGCGGGCGATCACGACCGAGCTGGACGAGATCACCACCCGCGCGCGTGAGCGGGCCCAGGAAGCCGACATGCTGCGCTTCGGGCTCGACGAGATCGCGGCGGTGGAGCCGCGCTCGGGTGAGGACGTGGAACTGTCGGCGGAGGCCGAGCGGCTCGGACACGCGGAGGCGCTGGCATCGGCCGCCACCTCGGCGCACGCGGCACTCGCCGGCAATCCCGAGGACCCCGAGGGCATCGACGCGGCGACCCTCGTCGCGGGTGCCCACCGGGCCCTGGAGGCCGTGCGCGCGCACGACTCCGCGCTCGCCGGACTCTCCGGACGCATCGGGGAGATCAACATCCTGCTGCGCGACGTGGCGGGGGAACTGGCCGGGTACGCCGACGACCTCGACGCCGATCCGCTGCGGCTGGCGGCGGTCGAGGAGCGCCGGGCCGCGCTCACCCAGCTGACCCGGAAGTACGGCGAGGACGTCGACGCCGTGCTGGCCTGGGCCGAGCAGGGTGCCGCACGACTCCTCGAACTCGACGGCGACGACGAGCGGATCGGCGAACTGACCGCCGAACGGGACGCGCTGCGGGCCGAACTGGGCGGACTGGCGCAGGCGTTGACGGACGCCCGGTCGGAGGCGGCGCAGCGGTTCGCCGCGGCCGTGACCGCCGAGCTGGCCTCGCTCGCCATGCCGCACGCGCGCGTGTCGTTCGAGATCCGCCAGACCGACGACCCCGAGGGCGTGGAACTCGACGGGCGTACGGTCGCGTACGGGCCCGCGGGCGTCGACGAGGTCGAGCTGCTGCTCGCGCCGCACCCCGGCGCTCCGCCGAGGCCCATCGCCAAGGGGGCGTCCGGCGGTGAGCTCTCGCGGGTGATGCTCGCGGTGGAAGTGGTGTTCGCGGGGACCGATCCCGTACCGACGTATCTCTTCGACGAGGTCGACGCGGGTGTCGGCGGCAAGGCCGCGGTCGAGATCGGCCGGCGGCTGGCGCGGCTCGCCAGGAGCGCGCAGGTCGTCGTGGTGACGCACCTGCCGCAGGTGGCCGCGTTCGCGGACCGGCAGCTGCTGGTCGAGAAGACGAACGACGGGTCGGTGACCCGGTCCGGGGTGAAGGTCCTGGAGGGGGAGGACCGCATCCGGGAGCTGTCCCGGATGCTGGCGGGGCAGGAGGACTCGCAGACCGCGCGGGCCCACGCGGAGGAGTTGCTGGCCACGGCTCGCGCCGACGGGTAGCCGTCCGGCGGTGGGGGCGCTGCCGCTTCGCACCGCGGCCGGGTTCCGCCCCCCCCCCCCCGCGCGTGCGGGCGGGACTCCGCCCGTTCCGCGGTCCGGTCGGGCTCAGGCCCTCCGGGCCCGGCCCGGGAGCTGCTCCTCCGTGTCTCGGCCGGGTTGTGTCCGCTCCGAGCCCTGGCCGGGCTGTACCAACTCCGCGCCCCGTCGGGCTGTGCCCGCTCCGCTGTGAGACCGGCTCCCCCGATGGGGTCCGGTCGTCCACGCCCCCCGCGCCCCCGCGCCCGCCCGGGCTCCCGCGCCCCCCGCCACCCCCGTCCCTCCGTGCCTCGGCGCCTTGGGGTTCGTGAGGGGCTGTCGGGCCCTGCGGACCCTGGGCGAAGGCGGCGGAGCGTTCACCCGTGTGGGTGACAGGTGTCGGGGGGTCGGCCGGTGCGCCGTGCAGCCCGCTCCGATGGCGGTCCCGGAACACCCGTACGGCCTGGCATCCTTGGCGTAGTACGCGGGGCACGACGTGCGGTACACCCCCCTCTACAGACCTTTCCGCACGTTTCTCCGCGACCGTCCGACGCCGAACCAGGAGCCCCGGCCACGTGAGCCACGTGAGCAGCCACTCACCGCACGGCCAGTCGCCGCTGCGCACCGTGCAGGTGCTCGGCGGCGGAAGCGCGGGCAGCAGCGCGCATGTGCGGTCGCTGGCCTCGGGCCTCGTCGCCCGGGGCGTGCGGGTCACCGTCTGCGCCCCCGCCGAGGCCGACCGCGTGTACGGATTCACCGGTGTGGGCGCCCAGCACATCCCGGTGCCCCGCAGCGGTGACCCCGCCTCCGTGGCCGCGCTGCGGATCGCCTGCGCGGACGCCGACCTCGTGCACGCGCACGGGCTGCACGCCGCGCTGCGGGCAGTGGTCGCGCTCAGCGGGCGGCGCACCCCCCTCGTCGTCACCTGGCACACCCGCTCGCATGCCGAGGGGGCGCGGGCCCATCTGCTGCGGCTGCTGGAGCGGCGCGTCGCCAGGGCCGCGTCCGTCGTCCTCGCCACCTCCTCGGACCTGGTGGACCGCGCCCGCCGCCGCGGGGCCCGGGACGCCCGGCTCTCCGCCGTCGCGATCCCGGCGCCGCGCAGGGCCGTCGAGCACGGGGACCCGGACCGGCCGCGCCACAAGGCGCGGGCCGAACTCGGTGCCACCGAGCGCCCGTTGCTCATGGCGGTGGGCTCCCTCGACCGGCACCGCGGATACGGCACCCTGCTGGACGCCGCGCGCGCGTGGCGGGACCTCGACCCCGTGCCGCTCCTCGTGATCGCCGGCGAGGGACCGCTGCGCACGGTCCTCCAGGGCCGTGTCGAGGAGGAGGAACTGCCGGTCCGGCTGCTCGGCCGGCGCGACGACGTCTCCGAACTGCTGCCCGCCGCCGATCTCGTGCTGCTGCCGAGCGGTTGGGAATCCCGTTCCGTCCTCGCCCAGGAGGCCCTGCACGCGGGCGTGCCGCTGGTGGCGACCGCGGTCGGCGGCATCCCCGAACTGGTCGGTGACGCCGCCGAACTCGTCCCGTACGCGGACGCGGATGCGCTCGCCGCGGCCGTGGTGCGCCTCCTCGGCGATCCGGAGCGCCGGGAGCTGCTCCGCGAGAGGGGAGCGCGGCAGGCCGCCGGCTGGCCGACCGAGGACGAGACGGTGGCGCAAGTGCTCAGCGTCTACGACGAGTTGACCCAGGTCCGGCCCCTCGCGTAGCGGCGGTCGCCGTCCGGCGCCGGATCAGGACACATGCCTCCGTGCGCGCAGGGCCAGGCTCAACGCCAGTACCGTCTGCGGGTCGTCCAGGTCCGTGCCCAGCAACTCGCCGATCCTGGCGAGGCGGTTGTAGAGGGTCTGCCGGTTGAGGTGCAGCTCGCGGGCCGTCTCCGCCTTGCGGCCGGCGTGTGCCAGATACGTCTCCAGGGTGGGCAGCAGCGGGGGCCTGGAGCGGTGGTCGTGGTCGCGGAGGGGGCCGATGGCGCGGTCCACGAAGGCCGCCAGGTCCGGGTGGTCGCGCAGGCGCCAGAGGAGCAGGTCGATGTCGAGGCGGCGGGCGTCGTACCAGGGGCGGTCCGACAGACCCTGCGCGGCCGTCGCGGTCTCCGCCGCGTGCCGCAGGCCCGCCGAGGCGGCCGCCCAGCCGCCCGCGACGCCGACCACCACCACCGGTGGCAGCGCGCCGGGCCGTTGCATCCCCGCGCGTTCCACGCCCGCCCGCAGCGCCAGCGCCACCCGGTCCGCGACCGCCGGACGCTCGGACTCCGCCCGCAGGCCGAGCAGGAGCGGGACACGGCCCTCGACGGGGCGTACACCGAGCAGGACCGGCACCCCGACCGAGGCCAGTTCCTCCGCGACGGCCCGGGCCAGGACCGCCCAGCCCCCGCCGGGGGACAGGCCGTCGGCGAGCCGCATCACGACGGGCAGGAGCGGGCTCCTGCCCGGCTTGAAGCCGAGCACCCGGGCCTGGGCGGGGGCGTCCTCCGCCCGGATACGGCCCTCCGCGAGGTCGGTCAGGAAGTCGCCGCGTCCGCGTGCGGCGAGCTCCTCCTCCTGGCGGGCCTGCATCAGGACGACGGCCAGGATGCCGGCGGCCCGCTCCGCCGCGATCCGGTGCACGGGGGCGATCGGGGCACCGACCGGCAGCAGGACCAGCCGGGCCCGGACCGCGCCGGTACCGGGGCCGCCGCCCGGCACGTCCACGAGCGTCGTCCCGGCGGGCGGCTGCTCCTTGTGCTGGCCGCGCAGGCCCTCCCACACCTGGAGCGGATCGGCGCCGGCGGAGCCGGATCCGGCGGCGTACAGGAGCTGTCCGTCCGCGGTCTCCAGGAAGACCGGGTTGCCGCTGAAGTCGGCCAGGATGCGCAGGACCTGGGGGACGCCGCCACCGCCGAGGAGGGCCTCGGTGCAGCGCCGGTGCACCTCCTCGGCCTGCTGGAGCAGCGCGTAGTGGCCGTTGACGATCTCGGTGTGGATCTCCTCCGTGACCGCGACGAAGGGCACTTCCCGGTGCAGCTGGACGAGGGGGAGGCCGGCCGAGCGGGCCGTCTCGACGAGGGCCGCGGGCAGCCGGGCGAAACGCGGGCCGAGTTCGACGACGAGCGCCGCGATGCCGCGCTCGGCCAGCGTCCGGACGAAGGCGCGCTGGTCGGCCGGGCGGGTGCCGAGGCCGTAGCCCGTGGTCAGGAGCAGTTCGCCGCCCTTGAGCAGTGAGGCGATGTTCGGGACCTCGCCCGCGTGCACCCAGCGCACGGTGCGCTGAAGCCGGTCGGCTCCCGCGAGGATCTCCGGCAGCCCGCTGCGCAGCCCGGGCAGCTCCAGCGCCCGCTGCACGGTGATTCCGGCGCCCTGGGTGTCGAAGCTGCTGTCCGTACGGCTGTCCATGCTGCGGACGCTACCCGTGCACCCCGTGCGCGGGCACCTTCGAGGCCGGAGCGGCCCGGGGACCGCCGGTCCGGGGCCCGTGCCGCACCCCTCCGCCGGATCGCCGCCGCACGGCCCGCGCCCCCTCGCCGGGCCCCTGGCCGGACGCCCACGACGGCCGCTGTTCCGCGGCCGCCGTACGTCACGCCGTCGTGCTAGCCGCCGTACGTCGCGCCGTCGTGCTAGCCGCCGTACGCCCCGCTGGCCGTCAGCCTCAGCGCCGTGTCGATCAGGGGCACGTGGCTGAAGGCCTGCGGGAAGTTGCCCACCTGGCGCTGCAGACGCGGGTCCCACTCCTCGGCCAGCAGGCCCAGGTCGTTGCGGAGCGCCAGCAGCCGCTCGAAGAGCTTGCGGGCCTCGTCGACCCGGCCGATCATCGCCAGGTCGTCCGCCATCCAGAACGAGCAGGCGAGGAAGGCGCCCTCGTCACCCTCAAGACCGTCCACGCCCGCGTCCTCGCCCGATGTCGGGTAGCGCAGGATGAAGCCGTCGGAGGTGGACAGCTCGCGCTGGATCGCCTCGATGGTGCCGATCACGCGCTTGTCGTCGGGAGGCAGGAAGCCCATCTGCGGGATGAGGAGCAGCGAGGCGTCCAGCTCCCTGGAGCCGTACGACTGCGTGAACGTGTTGCGCTCCTTGTCGTAGCCCTTCTCGCACACGTCCCGGTGGATGTCGTCGCGCAGTTCGCGCCACTTCTCCAGCGGGCCGTCGGCGTCGCCCGACTCGATGAGCTTGATGGTGCGGTCGACGGCGACCCAGGCCATCACCTTGGAGTGCACGAAGTGCCGGCGCGGGCCGCGGACCTCCCAGATGCCCTCGTCCGGCTGGTCCCAGTGGTCCTCCAGGTAGCGGATCAGCTTCAACTGGAGCAGCGAGGCGTAGTCGTTGCGGGACAGACCGGTCATGTGGGCCAGGTGCAGGGCCTCGGTGACCTCGCCGTACACATCGAGCTGGAGCTGGTGCGCGGCGCCGTTGCCGACCCGGACCGGGCCCGAATTCTCGTACCCCGGAAGCCAGTCGAGTTCCGCCTCGCCCAACTCCCGTTCGCCCGCGATGCCGTACATGATCTGGAGGTTCTCGGGGTCGCCCGCGACCGCGCGCAGCAGCCATTCGCGCCAGGCCCGGGCCTCCTCGCGGTAGCCGGTGCGCAGCAGGGAGGAGAGGGTGATCGCGGCGTCGCGCAGCCAGGTGTAGCGGTAGTCCCAGTTGCGTACGCCGCCGATCTCCTCCGGCAGGGAGGTGGTGGGCGCCGCGACGATGCCGCCCGTTGGCGCGTACGTCAGGGCCTTGAGGGTGATCAGCGAGCGGACGACGGCCTCGCGGTAGGGGCCGTGGTACGTGCACTGGTCGACCCAGTCGCGCCAGAACTCCTCGGTGGCCTCCAGGGCCTGCTCGGGCTCGGGCAGCGCGGGGGGCTGCTTGTGCGAGGGTTCCCACGAGATGGTGAACGCGATCCGGTCGCCCGGTGCCACCGTGAAGTCGGCGTACGTGGTCAACGCCTTGCCGTAGGTCTCACAAGGGGTGTCGAACCACACCGAGTCCGGTCCGGCCACGGCGACCGTGCGCCCCTCGTGCTTGTGCACCCAGGGCACCACCCGGCCGTAGCTGAACCGCATCCGCAGCGCGGAGCGCATCGGGACGCGGCCCGTGACGCCTTCCACGATGCGGATGAGCTGCGGCGCGCCGTCGCGGGGGGGCATGAAATCGGTCACGCGGACCGTGCCGCGGGGGGTGTCCCACTCGGATTCGAGGATCAGCGAGTCGCCGCGGTACGAGCGGCGAGCCGCCGTCGGCGGTTCGGCGTCGGCCGCGTGGGCCGGGCCGAGCCGCCAGAATCCGTGTTCCTCCGTGCCGAGCAGTCCCGCGAAGATGGCATGGGAGTCGAAGCGGGGCAGGCACAGCCAGTCCACCGTGCCGTCCCGGCAGACCAGCGCTGCGGTCTGCATGTCTCCGATGAGTGCGTAGTCCTCGATGCGCCCGGCCACGTGCATCTCCAGTCGAACGGCCACGTCGCCCCCCGCGAGGGGCGGTCGCTCTGCGGTCAGGGGAACGTTCAAAACGTTAGAAGGTTGAATGTAAGAACGTTGGTAAAGCGTCGCTGCGGAACGTCAATTATTGGTCCGATTGTCGTTGCGAAACGAACTGACGAGCCCTCGTTGTTCCGGGATACGTGCGGGGATGGTGCCGTGTGCCGGCCGGGCTCGGCAGCGAGTGTCCGAGCAGGATACGACGCACGTGGAAGATCCGCGTGCCGCTCCCGGTATCCCGGGTGGGCCGATCGAGTGAGCGGCGTGCGGGGTTCGTGTCGACGTGTGTGCGGAGCGTGGCCGGAAGCGGCCTCGCCGGGTCGCTGATACCCTGGTAGCCCGTGGACCGGTGGGCAAGAAACCCCCGAACCGCAGCGACGGCACCTCCGAAGAATTCTCGGACACCACGCCGGTACGCACCCCAGACCGCGACCACGGGAGCCCCCTCTTGGCCATGCCGCCCGCCGCTTTCCGAAGCAGCACCGCCACGACGACCAAGCACATCTTCGTCACCGGGGGTGTCGCCTCCTCCCTCGGCAAGGGTCTGACGGCCTCCAGCCTCGGCGCGCTGCTCAAGGCGCGCGGGCTGCGGGTCACCATGCAGAAGCTCGACCCGTATCTGAACGTCGACCCCGGCACCATGAACCCGTTCCAGCACGGTGAGGTGTTCGTCACCAACGACGGCGCCGAGACCGACCTGGACATCGGACACTACGAGCGCTTCCTCGACGTCGACTTGGACGGCTCCGCCAATGTCACTACAGGACAGGTGTACTCGACGGTCATCGCCAAGGAGCGGCGCGGGGAGTACCTGGGCGACACGGTGCAGGTGATCCCGCACATCACCAACGAGATCAAGCACCGCATCCGCCGTATGGCCACCGACGACGTGGACGTCGTGATCACCGAGGTCGGCGGCACGGTCGGCGACATCGAGTCGCTGCCGTTCCTGGAGACCGTCCGTCAGGTCCGTCACGAGGTCGGCCGCGACAACGTGTTCGTCGTGCACATCTCGCTCCTCCCGTACATCGGCCCGTCCGGCGAGTTGAAGACGAAGCCGACCCAGCACTCGGTGGCGGCGCTGCGGAACATCGGTATCCAGCCGGACGCGATCGTGCTGCGCGCCGACCGCGAGGTGCCGACCGCCATCAAGCGCAAGATCTCGCTGATGTGCGACGTGGACGAGGCGGCCGTGGTCGCGGCCATCGACGCCAAGTCGATCTACGACATCCCGAAGGTCCTGCACACCGAGGGCCTGGACGCGTACGTCGTCCGCAAGCTGGACCTGCCGTTCCGTGACGTGGACTGGACGACCTGGGACGACCTGCTCGACCGGGTGCACAACCCCGAGCACGAGATCAACATGGCGCTCGTCGGCAAGTACATCGACCTGCCCGACGCCTACCTCTCGGTCACCGAGGCCCTCCGCGCCGGCGGCTTCGCCAACAAGGCCCGCGTGAAGATCAAGTGGGTCACCTCGGACGACTGCAGGACCCCGGCGGGCGCCGCGAAGCAGCTCGGCGACGTCGACGCGATCTGCATCCCGGGCGGCTTCGGCGACCGCGGTGTGTCGGGCAAGGTCGGAGCGATCCAGTACGCCCGCGAGAACCGGATCCCGCTGCTCGGCCTCTGTCTCGGCCTGCAGTGCATCGTGATCGAGGCCGCGCGCAACCTGGCCGGCATCCCGGACGCCAACTCCACCGAGTTCGACTCCGCCACCGCCCACCCGGTGATCTCCACCATGGCCGAGCAGCTCGACATCGTGGCCGGCGAGGGTGACATGGGCGGGACGATGCGCCTGGGCATGTACCCGGCCAAGCTCGCCGAGGGCTCCATCGCGCGCGAGGTGTACGACGGCAAGGAGTACGTCGAGGAGCGCCACCGGCACCGCTACGAGGTGAACAACGCCTACCGCGGCGAGCTGGAGCAGAAGGCCGGTCTGCAGTTCTCCGGCACCTCCCCGGACGGCAAGCTCGTGGAGTACGTGGAGTACCCCCGTGAGGTGCACCCCTACCTGGTCGCGACCCAGGCGCACCCCGAGCTGCGGTCCCGTCCGACCCGTCCGCACCCCCTCTTCGCCGGACTGGTGAAGGCCGCGGTGCAGCGTAAGACGGGCAAGTAGCAGCGGGGTTGTACGGTGACCGGGGTGTGTGCCTTGCGGGGCGCGCACCCCGGTTTCGGTCGTTTTCGGCACCGGGACCGGTTTCTTTTGCGCGTGTGGGAGGACAGGGCATGACGATCAAGGACACCGCCGAGGAGTGGGAGATCAGGGCCACCGCGACCCCCTTCGTCGGCAACAAGACCTCCGTCCGTACCGACGACGTGGTCATGCCCGACGGATCGGTCGCCCGGCGCGACTACCAGGTCCACCCCGGCTCCGTGGCCGTCGTCGCCCTCGACGGCCAGGACCGGGTGCTGGTGCTGCGCCAGTACCGGCACCCCGTGCGCCAGAAGCTCTGGGAGATCCCGGCCGGCCTGCTCGACGTCCCCGGCGAGAACCCGCTGCACGCCGCCCAGCGGGAGCTGTACGAGGAGGCGCACGTCAAGGCGGAGGACTGGCGGGTGCTCACCGACGTCTACACCACCCCCGGCGGCAGTTCCGAGGCCGTGCGCGTCTTCCTCGCCCGTGACCTCTCCGAGGCGGAGGGGGAGCGCTTCGAGGTGGAGGACGAGGAGGCCGACATGGAGCTGGCACGGGTCCCCCTCGACGACCTCGTCCGGGGGGTTCTCGGCGGCGACCTGCACAACGACTGCCTCGTGGTCGGCGTCCTCTCCCTGCTCGCCGCGCGCGCCGGGGACGGACTCGACGCGCTGCGTCCGGCCGAGGCGCCCTGGCCGGCGCGCCCCTTCGAGGCCTGACGGGCCCGCCGCCGACGCCCCGGACACCCGCCCCGGGGCTCTCCGGTGCCCTCGGACGCCCCCGCCGGAGTTCCCCGGTGCCCTCGGCGCCTTCAGGGAGCCCTCCGGCGGCACACAGCGCGGCCCTTCCGGTCCTACGATCGGTTGATCCGATCGGGGGATGTCTCCGCCCTGCTCCGCACGGTTCGTCGCAGAGCGTGAACTAGGCTCTGGAAACGCCCGAACCGGAGTCCCGGCGGGCTTGCGCGTGCAGTGGGACGGGAGTGTGGCCCGTGACAGATCAGGCGGTGGACACGGACGGTGCGAAAGCGTCGTCGGGAGGGCGGCGTCCGGCTGCCGGGTCCGCTCCTACCAAGGGTCAGTTCCTCGGCCGTACAAGAGAGTTGAAGGAACTCCGGGTCGACATCGAGCGGGCCGGGCTGGACACCATCGCGGGCCGCAAAGCCCCTCGCGCGCGGGTGCTGCTCATCGCCGGCAAGCCCGGCTCGGGCCGCACCGCGCTCGCCGGGGAACTCGTCCGGCAGGTCGCCGAGAGTTACCCGGACGGGGTGCTGCGGGCCCGCCTCGCCGAACCCGACGGTACCCCGGTCCCCACCGAGCGCACCGCGCGGGAACTCCTCACGGCCCTGGAACTGCCCGCGCCGCCCGGAGCCGCTGCCGACGACCTGAGCGCGGCGGTGCGCGACGCCCTCGCCACCCGCCGCGCCGTCCTCCTGCTCGACGACGCGACCGACGCCGAGCAGGTCGACGTCCTGCTGCCCGACACCCCCGAGTGCCTGGTGGTCGCCGTCTCCGGAGGGCCGCTGACCGGCATCGCGGACGTCCGCCCCTGCACCCTGGGCGGCCTCGACACCAAGTCCGCGCTGGAACTCCTGGAGCGTTTCGCGGGCTCCGTCCGCATCACCGTCGACCCACTCGCCGCCGAGGGACTGGTCGAGGAGTGCGCCGGCCAGCCCGGCGCCCTGGTGCTGGCGGGCGGCTGGCTCGCGGCACGCCCCACCGCGGCCGTCGCCGACCTCGCCAAGCAGTTGCGGGGGGGGGGGGCGGAGGGCTCGCCCCCCCCGCGGGGGGGGAGGCGGGCGGAAAAGTCCGGGGCGGGCC
>NZ_JBHWEL010000079.1:22276-25174 GCF_042734135.1 Streptomyces sp. NPDC059668
GGCGCGGGGGGGCGCGGGCGGCGGCCCGCCCGCGCCCCCCCCCCCGCCCGCCCCCCCCACCCCGCCGGGGGGGGCGCGGGCGGCGCCCGGCCCCCCCCCCCCCCCCCCGCGGATCTTCCGGCTCACGTACACCGGGCTGCCCGCCACCGCCGCGCGGACCCTGCGGCTGCTCTCGCTCGCGCCGGCCGGACTCGTCGACCCGCACACCGCGTCCGCGCTCGCCGGCTGCTCGATCGACGCCGCCCACGACGCGCTGGACGACTTCGCCGCGCTCGGGCTCCTGCGGCCGGTCGAGTCGCCGCTGCCGCAGTACGAGGTCCCCGGCTTCCTGCTGCCCCTGCTGCGCGCCCTCACCGAGAGCGAGGACCGCCCGGCCGAGCTGCAACTGGCCCGCGCCCGGATGCTGGAGCGGACCGTACGGCTGCTGGTGTCCTGCCGCGCGATCACCGAGACCGACAGCTCGCCGGCCCGCGAGAAGCTCGCCGGGATGCCCCGCGCCCTGCGCTTCCCGAACCCCAGGGCCGCCGAGGACTGGCTGCGCATCCGCCGGCCCGCGCTGCTGGCCGCCGCCCGGCTCGCGGTCGCCGACGGCGAGCTGGACACCCTGGCCCGCCGCCTGATGGCCGCCCTGGTGCGGGCGCTGGTCGTCCACTTCGGCACCCGGGCCGCGGCACCCGAGCTCTACGGCATCCACCGGCTGGTCCTCGACGTCGCCGAGCGGCGCAGGCTGCCCCGGGAGCGGGCCGCGGCCCTGCTGAACCTGGCCGACCTGGACGAGCGCACCGGCCGCACGGCGGAGGCCCTGGCCCGCTACCGGGCCGCGCTCGACGCCGCGCGCGAGGCGAACGACCCGTACGCGACCGGCCGCGCGATGGAATCCGTAGGCGGTGCCCACCTGGAGCTCGGGGACTTCGACCGGGCCGCCGACTGGTACGGCCGGGCGCTCGCCCAGCGACTGGCCCGCGACGAGCGGCTGGACGCCGCCCGGCTCTACGGCCGGATCGCCACCGCCCACACCTACGCGGGCCGCTACGGCGAGGCGCTGCGCAACTGGCGCGCCGCCGTCACCGGACACCGCAGGAACGGCGATGTGGCGTCCCAGGCAAGGGCGTTGAGCGAGCTGGCACGCGTGCAGGAGTACGCGGGACGGCCGGAGGAGTCGCTGCGCACCTGCCAGGAGGCCGTCGAGTGGGCCCGACGCGCCGAGGACCTGCGGTTGCAGGCCGCGTTGCAGCTCCGGCTGGCCGACACCCTGGACCGGCTCGGCGACCCCGCCGCGGCCCAGCTGCACCGCGGGGCGGCCGAGCGCATGCTGGGTGATGAGCTCCCGGAGAGCGCGATGGCCATGGAACAGGGCGCTAACGCCTGCGAAATCCGCAGTACATCTGCGGAAGATTGATGCTTTGAAAGGCTAGACAGAGAGAATCCCTTCATTAGACTGGCTCCGCTGCGTTCTTTCGTGGTGTCTCCCGGCGCGTTCGTGCATCCGGGTATGACCTGCATTGCCCCGGCTCGCGCCGCCACGGCCGTGCACAGCCCCAGAACCCTCTGAGTCAAGGACCGTGATCGACGTGAAGGTCGGTATCCCCCGCGAGGTCAAGAACAACGAGTTCCGGGTGGCCATCACCCCCGCAGGCGTCCACGAGCTCGTGCGCCACGGCCACCAGGTCTTCGTCGAGCAGAGCGCCGGTGTCGGCTCCTCGATCACGGACGACGAGTACGTCTCCGCCGGTGCGCAGATCCTCCCCACCGCCGACGAGGTGTGGGCCACCGCCGACCTGCTGCTGAAGGTCAAGGAGCCCATCGCCGAGGAGTACCACCGCCTCCGCAAGGACCAGACGCTCTTCACCTACCTCCACCTGGCCGCCTCCAAGGAGTGCACGGACGCCCTCCTGGAGTCCGGCACCACGGCCATCGCGTACGAGACGGTCGAGCTGCCCAACCGTGCCCTGCCGCTGCTCGCGCCGATGTCCGAGGTCGCGGGCCGGCTCGCCCCGCAGGTGGGCGCCTACCAGCTGATGCGCGCCAACGGCGGCCGCGGCGTGCTGCCGGGCGGCGTCCCGGGCGTGCTGCCCGCCAAGGCCGTCGTCATCGGCGGCGGTGTCTCCGGCTGGAACGCCGCGCAGATCGCCATCGGCATGGGCTTCCAGGTGACGCTGCTCGACCGCGACATCAACAAGCTCAAGGAGGCGGACAAGATCTTCGGCACGAAGATCCAGACCGTCGTCTCCAACGCCTTCGAGCTGGAGAAGGCCTGCCTCGAGGCCGACCTCGTCATCGGTGCCGTCCTCATCCCGGGTGCCAAGGCCCCGAAGCTGGTCACCAACGAACTCGTCTCGCGGATGAAGCCGGGAAGTGTTCTTGTCGACATCGCGATCGACCAGGGCGGCTGCTTCGAGGACTCGCGTCCGACCACGCACGCCGAGCCGACCTTCCCGGTCCACAACTCGGTCTTCTACTGCGTCGCCAACATGCCCGGCGCCGTGCCGAACACCTCCACCTACGCGCTGACCAACGCGACGCTGCCGTACATCGTGGAGCTCGCCAACCGCGGCTGGGCCGAGGCGCTGCGCCGCGACCACGCACTCGCCAGGGGCCTCAACACGCATGAGGGCAAGGTCGTTTACCGCGAGGTCGCCGAGGCGCACGGCCTGGAGCACGTGACCCTGGAGTCCCTGCTCGACTGACCCCCGTCCGGCCGGGCCGCCACCGCGCGGCCGTGGACCGGCCGACGAGCAAAAGGCGATACGTCAACACAGGTCGTCAACGTCCCGCATCCGGGCCGGGCGGGGCCCCCCCCGTGCCGGGCGGGGTGGTGGGGGGGGCCGGTTGTGACAAACTCAAACACCCCCCCACCCGAAAAAGAGACCCCGAGATCACCCCCGAGAACCCACCCGC
>NZ_JBHWEL010000079.1:25184-40859 GCF_042734135.1 Streptomyces sp. NPDC059668
TGGCCCGGCCCGCCTCCAAAAGGCGAATCCGAAACACCCGTTGTACACCGCCCCCACCCCGCCCGCACATTCCCCTCCATGGTCCGGCCGGATGTGTGTCGGGTCACTTTGCGACACTCGATCAACTCGCCACGAACGTAACTCTTCGACCGATTCGCACACCGGTGAAACCTGCTGTGCGACGGCCTTACGCCCTTGACAGAGGGGTGTTCGGTTGCCGACACATCGGGTCGGGTCCGGCGGATTGTGTTGCTGCGGAGCGGTGACACGCCATAGAGTCGCCAACCGTCGGCATGGTGCCACGCTGACCTATCGAGAAGTTTCCTGGTCACCAAGGAGGTAAGACGACTTGTGAATGAGTCGACATTTACTCCCGGGGGTGGTCAACCAGGAATGCCGGCGCGGGGCCAGGGCCCCACGGGGCTCGAGGCTGTCGGCTCCGTCGCTGTCCGAACCTTCGCAGCCCATCAGAGTCCCCGGATGACTCAGACAGCACACCCGAGCATGGATGGCCATCACGTGAACGCCATGGCCGGCAACGGAAGTGGCGAGAACCGCACCCACTTCGCCGACTACGACGAACTGCCCGAGGGGCACTTCTACGACCCCGATGCCGAGTACGAGCCCGATCCGGAGTACGCGGCCACGCTCGCGCCCGACGCGGCCCGCCAGCGCCGTGAGCGCGTGGGCCCGACCGGACGCCCGCTGCCGTACTTCCCGATCCCGGGCCCGCTGACCGACCACGGCCCCGCGAAGATCATCGCGATGTGCAACCAGAAGGGCGGGGTCGGCAAGACGACCTCGACCATCAACCTGGGTGCCGCGCTCGCGGAGTACGGACGCCGGGTCCTGCTCGTCGACTTCGACCCGCAGGGCGCGCTCTCGGTCGGTCTCGGCGTCAACCCGATGGAGCTCGACCTCACCGTCTACAACCTGCTCATGGAGCGGGGCATGGCGGCCGACGAGGTGCTCCTGAAGACGGCGGTCCCGAACATGGACCTGCTGCCCAGCAACATCGACCTGTCCGCCGCCGAGGTGCAGCTCGTCTCCGAGGTCGCGCGCGAGTCCACGCTGCAGCGCGCCCTGAAGCCGCTGATGGCCGACTACGACTACATCGTGATCGACTGTCAGCCCTCGCTCGGCCTGCTCACCGTCAACGCCCTCACGGCGGCGCACAAGGTGATCGTGCCGCTCGAGTGCGAGTTCTTCGCGCTGCGTGGTGTCGCGCTGCTCACCGAGACCATCGAGAAGGTCCAGGAGCGGCTCAACCCCGAGCTGGAGCTCGACGGCATCCTCGCGACCATGTACGACTCCCGCACGGTGCACAGCCGTGAGGTGCTCGCACGGGTGGTCGAGGCCTTCGACGATCACGTCTACCACACGGTGATCGGCCGGACCGTCCGCTTCCCGGAGACCACCGTCGCCGGTGAGCCGATCACCACGTACGCCTCCAACTCCGTCGGTGCCGCCGCCTATCGCCAGCTCGCCAGGGAGGTGCTCGCCCGGTGTCACGCCGAGTGAGTCTGCCGGGGGCCGACGAACTGTTCCGTACCACCGGGGGCATGGCGCTCCAGTCCTCCTCTCCCACCCGCCGGGCCAACGGCGAGGCCCGGGTGCCGGCTCCGGCCGGCGAGAGCGATCCGGGCGCCGCGGCGGAGGACGCGCCGCACTCGGTGCCCGTACAGGGCGGCGACGGCGAGGGCGACGAACACGTCGCGGCCGACTCCGACGCCGACGCGGGGGAGTCGCGCAGCCGGGGTACGGCTCCGGAGCGCTCGGCGCGGCGTCAGGCGACGCAGGAAGGTTCTGGCACCGGTTCCGCCGCCGCGCAGCAGCAGTCCCGCAAGCGTCAGCGCGCCGCCAACCGGCGGCCCAGCGGGCGGGAGCGGCACGACGAGAAGATCACGGTCTACGTGTCCGCCGAGGAGCTCATGGACCTCGAGCACGCCCGTCTGGTGCTGCGCGGGGAGCACGGGCTCGCGGTCGACCGCGGTCGGATCGTCCGCGAGGCGGTCGCGGTCGTGCTCGCCGATCTCGAATCCCGTGGGGACGCGAGCATTCTCGTACGACGGCTCCGCGGGCGGTAGCGGTAGCCTGCGACGGCTATGACCTCGAACGACGCCCCCGTCCCTGCCGCCGGCTCCGCCGGTCGCCGACGTGTGCTCGGCCGAGGACCGGGGGCCGGCCCGGCTCCCGCCGCACCGCCCGGCACACCCCCCGAGGGGGAACCGGCCGGCGAATCACCGGACGAATTCGTCCAGGAGCCCGAGTACGGCCTGGAGACCGCCGAGCCGAGGGTTCCCTCGGAGGCCGGACCGTCGACCGGCCCGACGCCGCGGCCCGACCCGGAGCCCTTTGTCGCCCCGGAGCCCCGACCCGTTCCCGACGGCCCGGAAGCCGGGGCCGCACCTGAGATCTCGGTCACACCCGGGGTGTCCGCCGGGCAGGGAACCGCCGCCGGCCCGCAGAGCCCCGCCGGGACCGTGTTGCCCGTCGGGCCGGAAGCCGGGATCGCCGTCGAGGCGGGGACCCCCACCGGAGCCGGGGCCGGGTCTGGATCTGAGTCCGGGGCCGAATCTGGGTCTGAGGCCGAGTCGGAACCCGCAGTCCGGTCCGACGACGGTCCGGAAGCCGGTGACGGCGTCTTCAAGGTGCGGCTGGCCAACTTCGAGGGGCCCTTCGACCTCCTGCTGCAGTTGATCTCGAAGCACAAGATGGACGTCACGGAAGTGGCGCTGTCACGGGTGACCGACGAGTTCATGGCGCACATCAGGGCCATGGGGCCGGACTGGGACCTCGACCAGACGACCGAGTTCCTGGTCGTCGCGGCGACCCTGCTCGATCTCAAGGCCGCGCGGCTGCTGCCCGCCGCCGAGGTCGAGGACGAGGCCGACCTGGCCCTGCTGGAGGCCCGGGACCTCCTCTTCGCCCGGCTGTTGCAGTACCGCGCGTACAAACGGATCGCGGACATCTTCAACGCCCGCCTCGACGAGGAGGGCCGCCGCTACCCCCGTACCGTCGGCCTCGAACCCCACCACGCCGAACTGCTGCCCGAGGTCGTCATCAGCATCGGGGCGGAAGGATTCGCCCGGCTCGCCGTGAAGGCGATGCAGCCCAGGCCCAAGCCGCAGGTGTACGTCGACCACATCCACGCCCCGCTGGTCAGCGTGCGGGAACAGGCGGAGATCGTGGTGGCGCTGCTCCGCGAGCGCGGGGAAGCCAACTTCCGCGACCTCGTCGCGGACACCGCCGACACCCTCACCGTCGTGGCCCGTTTCCTGGCCCTTCTGGAGCTCTACCGGGAGAAGGCGGTCTCCCTGGACCAGGAGGAGGCGCTGGGGGACCTGGTGGTGCGCTGGACGGGCGGGGACAGTGCCGAGGATCCCAGGGTGACGGACGAATTCGACCGGCCGCCCGAGACAGCGAAGGAAGACGCCAAGAAGGAGAAGGCGTGAGCGAGCAGACCAGCGGGACCCCGGCGGGCCAGGACACCGTCGCCGACCTCGATCTCCGGCCCGCCCTGGAGGCCGTCCTCATGGTCGTGGACGAACCCGCGACCGAGGAGCACCTCGCGAAGATCCTGGAGCGGCCGAGACGCCAGGTCGGGGACGCCCTGCGGGAGCTGGCCGACGAGTACACCGTCCAGGGCCGCGGCTTCGAGCTGCGGCTCATCGCAGGCGGCTGGCGCTTCTACTCCCGGCCGGCGTACGCGGCGGCCGTGGAACGCTTCGTCCTGGACGGCCAGCAGGCCCGGCTCACGCAGGCCGCGCTGGAGACCCTGGCGGTCGTCGCGTACCGCCAGCCGGTCAGCCGTTCCAGGGTCTCGGCGGTCCGCGGAGTGAACTGTGACGGGGTGATGCGCACCCTGTTGCAGCGCGGTCTGGTCGAGGAGGCGGGCACGGAACCCGAAACAGGTGCGATCCTGTACACGACGACGAACTACTTCCTGGAGCGAATGGGCCTGCGCGGTCTGGACGAGCTCCCGGAGCTCGCACCCTTCCTTCCGGAGGCGGACGCGATCGAAGCAGAGACGCTGGAAGGGGTCCCGTCGTTCGATCCGGACGTACCGGATGCAGACGCAGACGACACGACGACGACGGAACTTTGATGCGAAGCAGTGGCAGTGGCAGTGGCAGGAACAGCGGGCGCGGCAACCCGCGGGGAGCCGGGGGGAGCGGCGGCGCGCGCGGCAGCGGCGGCCAGCGTGGCGCCGGCGGCCAGCGTGGCACCGGCGGGAGCGGCAGCCCGCGGGGAGCCGGCTCCCAGCCGAGGAGCGACGCGGGGCGCGACGACCAGCCGAAGCGTCCCGGCAAGCCCCGTCCCGAGGAGCGTCGCTACGACGTGGGCCCCGGGGGCACACACGAAGGCCCGAAGTCCGGGCGCGGCGCCTCGGCGCGCGGTGGCGCGAAGGGCGGCCCCAAGCAGGGCCAGCAGCGCGGCGGCCGTACGGAGCCGGCGCGCTCGCGTGAGTACGAGACGCGGGCCGAGGAGCGCAACCGGGACCGGTACGCGGGCAAGCCCGAGGTGAAGACGCCCAAGACCTTCCCCGGCGCCGAGCAGGAGGGCGAGCGTCTGCAGAAGATCCTCGCGCGAGCGGGCTACGGCTCCCGGCGTGCCTGCGAGGAGCTCGTCGAGCAGGCGCGGGTCGAGGTCAACGGCGAGATCGTCCTGGAGCAGGGTCTCCGTGTCGACACGGACAAGGACGAGATCAAGGTCGACGGGCTGACGGTCGCGACGCAGTCGTACCAGTTCTTCTCGCTGAACAAGCCTGCCGGTGTCGTCTCCACGATGGAGGACAACGAGGGCCGTCAGTGCCTCGGCGACTACGTGACGAACCGCGAGACGCGGCTCTTCCACGTCGGGCGGCTCGACACCGAGACCGAGGGCGTCATCCTGCTCACCAACCACGGCGAGCTGGCGCACCGGCTGACTCACCCCAAGTACGGCGTGAAGAAGGTCTACCTCGCGCACATCGTGGGCCCGATCCCGCGCGATCTGGGCAAGCGGCTCAAGGACGGCATCCAGCTGGAGGACGGGTACGCGAAGGCGGACCACTTCCGGGTCGTCGAGCAGACCGGCAAGAACTACCTGGTCGAGGTGACCCTCCACGAGGGCCGCAAGCACATCGTGCGCCGCATGCTCGCCGAGGCCGGCTTCCCGGTGGACAAGCTCGTACGCGTCGCCTTCGGCCCGATCACCCTCGGCGACCAGAAGTCGGGCTGGCTGCGCCGTCTGTCGAACACCGAGGTCGGCATGCTCATGAACGAGGTCGGCCTCTAGGAGCGTCCGTCCAGAGCGCCCGTCGCGGGCGACACCCGTCGTATCGGCCGGTCCCGGGAGTGTCCCGGGGCCGGCCGACGTGTATCCGGACGCGGGGCGCGAAGAGCGCGGCTCCCCGGTCGGCCGGGGAGCCGTGGGCGCGGCGGCCGTGTGCCCAGGGAGGCTCTGGCGGCCCCGGAGAGGCGCGGGGGCCGTGTTCCGCGGCGCCCCGGGACGCGCGGCCGTCAGCGGGCCCTCAGGGGCCGCCGGCGCCCTTTCGGTGACGCGCGCCGTCGCGCGCCCGGCCCGCATCAGGGCGCAGATCGCGGGGATTCCGTTCCCGGAGGGTTGTGGGCGGCCCGCCGGGCTCTTTATAGTCGTACTGACCATTAATTGAGGCGGCGGTGTGTCGTCCGGACGGGAGGGCGGGGACGGTGGGGATGCTCGCGCGTCAGGGCCGCTCGCCCGGCGGCAATGCGCCCGAGGGTTACGACAAGTACGCGTTCGAACCCTTCGCCGTGGCCGTGGACCTGGCCGTCCTGACGATCCGCGCCGACGCGCTGGAGGTGCTGCTCGTCGAGCGGGGACAGGAACCGTACGCGGGCCACTGGGCGCTGCCCGGCGGGTTCGTGCTGGCCGCGGAGTCCGCGGAGACGGCCGCCCGGCGCGAGCTCGCCGAGGAGACCGGCCTGTCGGACCTCTCGCGCCTGCACCTGGAACAGCTGCGGACCTACAGCGACCCCGACCGCGACCCGAGAATGCGGGTCGTCTCCGTCGCGTTCGCGGCGCTGCTCCCCGACCCTCCCGAGCCGCACGGCGGTGGTGACGCGGCGCAGGCCCGGTGGCAGCCGTACCGCACGCCCGGTCCGCTCGCCTTCGACCACGACCGCATCCTCGCCGACGCCCACGAACGCGTCGGCGCCAAGCTCGAGTACACCTGTCTCGCCACCTCCTTCTGCCCGCCCGAGTTCACCCTCGGCGAGTTGCAGCGGGTCTACGAGACGGTGTGGGACACCGCGCTCGACCGGCCCAACTTCCGGCGCAAGGTCCTCGCCACGCCGGGCTTCGTCGAACCGGTCCCGGGGGCCGCTCGTCTCACCGGAGGCCGCGGCAAACCCGCCGCTCTCTACCGCGCGGGCGGCGCCACCGCCCTGTATCCGCCCCTGCTGCGTCCCCGTTCGGAAGGACGGCCCTGATGACCACCACCCCGAAGCTCGCGAAGCACGCCGCCACCGGGTCCCTGCTGGGCCTCGCGCTCGGCGACGCGCTGGGCTTCCCGACCGAGTTCAACGACATACCGTCGATCCTCGCCAAGTGCGGCCCCTGGCGGGAGATGGCACTGCCGACGCCCGCGATCGTCACCGACGACACCCAGATGACGCTGGCGCTGGGGCGGGGCCTGCGCACGGCCACGGACCGCGGTCTGCTCGGGCCGTCGCGGATGGCACGGCCGGTGCGCGAGGAGTTCGTGGACTGGTACCTGTCGCCGGACAACAACCGCGCGCCCGGCCGCACCTGTCTGGTCGCCTGCAACCTGCTGAAGGACGAGAGCCTGCCCTGGCAGGACGCCAGCCAGATCGGTTCCAAGGGATGCGGCGCCAACATGCGGGTGGCGCCGGTGGGTCTCGTACCGGGGCTGAGCGACGAACAGCGGTCGGGCGCAGCGCAGTTGCAGGCGGCGCTCACCCACGGCCACCCCACCGCGCTCGCCGCCTCGGACCTGACCGCCCACACCGTCCGGCTCCTCGTCCAGGGTGCCGAACCCGCGGATCTGGTCGGGCTGCTGCGCGCGTACGCCGAGGAGAACCGCAGCCACTACAACTCCCGTTGGCTAGGAGACCTGTGGACCCGCAGCCAGGACCCGACGCCGGAACACTTCATCCGGCGCGGCTGGGACGAGTGCCTGGGCGCGCTCGACCGGCTCCGGGACGCCCTGCGCACGCCCTCGCCGGAGACCGACCCCTGCCTGGCCACCGGAGCGGGCTGGATCGCCGAGGAGGCGCTCACCACCGGCCTGCTCTGCTTCCTGCTCTTCGTCGACGAGCCCGTCACCGCGCTGCGCCGGGCGGCCTGCACCTCCGGCGACTCCGACTCGATCGCCTGTCTGACGGGCGCGTTCGCGGGTGCCCACCACGGCTCGGACGTCTGGCCGACCGAGTGGGCGGACCGCATCGAATACCAGAGCGACCTCATGTCGCTGGGGGCGCTCTGGGATGCCTGACGGATGATCGGCGACGTGCCCGGCGGGGGGGGGGGGGGCGCGCGCCCCCACCCAACCACCCCCCCCGGCCGCGGCCGCATGTCCTGCCGGACACGGCGCGGCCGGCCTCAGCGCTCCCGGGCGCCCCGTCCGCGCAGGAGCCCGCGCACACCCTCGTCGTCCGGGTACGCCTGGCGGGCTCCGGGATCGGCGTGACGGGCTGAGGCGCGGCGTACGCCGACCAGGAAGTCCTCGACACGGGCGTGGTCCGGCTCGGCCGGCAGCGGACTGCGTGCCTGCGCCTCGTCGGTCTCCGCCGCCAGGCGGCCCATCCACGCCTCCACCCGGGCCCACGGGACCTCGCCCCGCTTCACGGCGAGCAGCGGTTCGCGCTGCTCGCCGACGTCGACGGTCAGGGCGCCGGTGCGCAGCAGGTCGCGGGAGGACATGAGGAGGCGGAGCAGGTGCATCGCGTGCTTCCAGCGCGGGGCGCCGTACCGGCGGACGTCGGCCTCCAGTTTCCGGTGCTGGCCCTGCGCGTAGCGGGCGAACGTCTCGTGGGCGCGGCGGGAGAGGAAGGCCTCGCGCAGGGCCAGCAGCGCGCGGCCCGTGTCGTCGGCGTACTCGACGAGGGGGGAGTGGAGGCACTCCAGGATGTTCGGATTGGCGCGCAGCGCGAGGGTGCAGAACCGTTCCAGCTCCCAGCTGAACTGCTCGTCGGCCGGGCCCTCGACGTGGGTCGGCGGCTTCTCGAAGCGCCAGAACAGCGGGGCCGGGGCGAGGAACACGCCCCGGCGGTCCGTGTCGCTGTCGTCGGTGGCCAGGCCGAAGGCGCGCGACCCCATCACGCAGGAGTAGATCGTGTGGTCGCGCACCAGGGCCTCGGATCGCATGTCCGGGAGCCTACGGGTTGGTTCAGGCCAGGCGAATCGAGTTTCCCTCCACGGTGATCCGCTCTGCGGGCAGCGGGGTCGAGGCGGGACCGGCCACCACCGAGGCGTCGGTGATGCGGAACTTGCTGCCGTGGCAGGGGCAGTCGATCGTGCCGTCGGCGACGGTGCTCACCGTGCAGCCCTGATGGGTGCAGACCGCCGAGAAGGCCTTGAACTCGTCCTTCGTGGGCTGGGTGACCACGATCTTGCGGTCCTTGAAGATCTTGCCGCCGCCGACCGGGATGTCGCTCGTGGCGGCGAGCTCCGTCCCGCCGCCACCGCCGCCGCCGTCGCCGGACGCGGGTGCTGAGGCGGGCGGAGAGGCGGGCTCCCGCGAACCGCCGCCGCTGTCGCCGTACTTGCTGCACCCCGCGAGCAGGGCGGCGGCCGCGCCCGTGCCGAGAACGGTGCGCCGCGCCGGGGGGTTGGTCATGTAGTGACTCCGAACGTGCGGAAGAACCAGAGAGCCGACGTCAGCCAGATGACGGTGAGGACCACGAAGACGAGTCCTCCGGCCACGGGCAGTAGCCAGCCGGGCAGTCGCTCCGAGCGGAGCAGGAGCATTTTGGCACTGAATGCCCCGAAGAAGAAGCATCCCAGGAGCGAATGCCACAGCACGCGCGGCTCGTACGTCTGGAAGCCCAGCGCGTAGAGGCAGTGCACCGCGACGGGGACCGCCACCAGGAACGCGACCCGCCCGGACCAGCGGTGCAGGGCCGGTGCCCAGCTCGGCCCCGGGAGTCTCCCGTAGACCATGAACGCCGAGCCCAGCTGGACGAGCGCGAAGGCGAACGCCGTGGTGGCCAGCCACGACTTCACCGCGCTCGTACTGCTGAACCCCGCGAGATTGAAGGCGGTCCCGGTCGGGTGGTGCGTCCTGCCGTACGCGCCGAGACCGACCGCGACCGCGGCGGCCACCAGGGCCGGGACGAGATAGCGGGCCGGGTGCGGGCGGCCGTGGGCGGGCGGGGGAGCGGGGTAGCCCTGCGTGGCGGCGTTCGGATCCGCGGTCATGTCGGCTCCCTGGTCGGGAAAGGGCCGGGAAAGGGCCGGAAAGGGTTCCTGGTCGGAAAGGCCGGAGGCGCCGGGAAGGGGCCGTGGACGGGTGAGGGCGTCGAGCCGGTGAGGGCGTCGAGCGGGTGACGGTGCGGGCGGGTCACGGAGTGACGGGGTGTGCGGTGAGCTTCTTTCCGTCGACCGTGACGGCGCCGGTCTCCGGGTCGATCGCGGGTGCCGCCGACGGTGCGCCGTCGCGGTCGAGGATGCCGACCTGCCGGCCGCCGGGCAGCACGATCCAGCCGCCGTCCAGCTCGGCGCCGCGCACCGTGGCTGTCGCGCGGTAGAGCCCGGACGGCTTGACCGCCTTGTCGGCGGTGAAGCCGTAGCGGCGGCCGCCGTAGTCGACGGTGCCGCGGATCCGCCCGCCGTCCCTCAGCGTGCCGTCGAGTGCGGCGCCGTTCTTCCCGGTGAGCCGCAGGGTGCCGTCGTCCCCGACGGCGCCCTTGAGCCACGACTCCTTGTCGTGGCCGTCGCAGAAGTACGCGATCGCGCGGCCGTCGCGCAGCGAGACGGCGACGGCCGAGGAGTCGTCGTCGGTGCGGCCCGCGTAGTCGGCGTTCGGGACGGGGCTCGCGGACGGCGACGCGGACGGTGACGGGGTCGGGCTCGACGGTGACGTGGATCTCTCGGGCGTCACGGTCGCTGCCGGTGCGGCGCCGGATGTCCGCGGGCGGGACGACGACGCGTTCTTCACCCCCGTCGTCGCGTTGAGCGACAGCATGAACACGGCGAGAAGCAGTCCGGCGAGAAGGGTGAGCAACGGTCCTGGGCGCTTCATACGGGCCTCCCCCGAGGCGGGTGTCCTGCCATCAGAGCGGACCGCCGCCCCGGCGTCCAGAGGCGCACGGGTGCATTCTCACTACAAGTGGCGGAATGGGGCGATTCAAGTGACATTGACTCTGTCTGAGGCCGGGAGGCGACCCGCCCCCGGCCGCACTCCCCGAAAGGCGTCGCCCCATGACGGACAACGATCTCGGCAGCCTGCTCGGCGGTCTTCTCGGCGGCGGGCAGGGCGGTGCCTCCGGCGGGGGCGACATCCTCGGCTCGTTGCTCCGGTCCCTGACCGACGGCCAGGGCGGCGGCAATCCGCTGGGCGGGCTGATGGACCTGCTCGCGAAGTCGGGGCTGGCGGACCAGGCACAGTCGTGGATCGGCACCGGCGAGAACAAGCCCGTCTCCGCCGAACAGGTCGCGCAGGCGCTGCCCGCCGACACGCTCCAGGAGGTCGCCGCCCAGACCGGGGTCAGCTCGGAGAAGGCCGCGGACCAGATCGCCCGGCACCTGCCGCAGGCGGTCGACAGGCTGACCCCGGGCGGCGAGCTGCCGAGGGCCGGCGCGTCCCTCGAGGACCTCATCAGGCAGCAGTCGCTCTGAACCGTGCCCGGGTGAACCGTTTCCGGCTTGCCCGTGTGGGCCTGCCCGTGCCCGGGTGGACCGTGTGCGGCTTGCCCGTGTCCGGGTGGACCGTGTCCGGTGCGTGGCGTCCCGTCTCGTCAGACGGGCACCGCGCACCGGCGCGCCCGCGGGCTGACTACGCTGGTGCGACAGACATGTACGCAGATCAGCGAGGAGCATTGCCGTGGCGGTACGAGCGGTCCGGGGCGCCGTCCAACTGGAACGGGACGAGGCCGGCCACATGGACGAGCGGGTCGGTGAGCTCCTCACCGCCGTCCTGGAGCGGAACGGTCTCACCACGGACGACCTGATCAGCGTCTGGTTCACCGCGACGCCCGATCTGCACAGCGACTTCCCGGCGGCCGCGGCCCGCAAGCTGGGCATCGTCGACGTACCGCTGATCTGCGCGCAGGAGCTGGACATCGAGGGCGCGATGCCCCGGGTCGTACGGATCCTCGCGCACATCGAGTCCGACCGGCCCCGCGCCGACATCGCGCACGTCTACCTGGGTGCCGCGGGCGCCCTGCGCAAGGACATCGCCCAGTGAGGACCGCACTCGTCATCGGCACCGGTCTGATCGGCACGTCGGCGGCGCTCGCGCTCGCCCAGCGGGGTGTCGTCGTCCACCTCACCGACCACGACCCGGAGCAGGCCCGCACGGCGGCCGCGCTCGGCGCCGGTACCGACGAGCCGCCCACCGGGCCCGTGGACCTCGCGATCGTCGCGGCCCCGCCCGCGCACGTGGCGGCGACGCTCGCGGACGCCATGCGGCGCGGGGTCGCGCGCGGCTACCTCGACGTGGCGAGCGTCAAGGGCGGCCCGCGCCGTGAACTGGAGGCCCTCGGCCTCGGCCTCTCCGCGTACATCGGCTCGCACCCCATGTCGGGCCGCGAGAAGTCGGGCCCGCTGGCCGCCTCGGGCGACCTCTTCGAGGGCCGCCCCTGGGTCCTGACGCCCACCCGGGACACGGACACCGAGGTCCTGAACCTCGCGCTGGAGCTGGTCTCGCACTGCCGGGCGCTCCCCGTCGTGATGGACGCCGACGCCCACGACCGGGCGGTCGCGCTGGTCTCGCACATGCCGCACCTGGTGTCGAGCATGGTCGCCGCGCGTCTGCAGCACGCGGAGGAGGCGGCGGTACGGCTCTGCGGGCAGGGCATCCGTGACGTGACCAGGATCGCGGCCTCGGACCCCCGGATGTGGATCGACATCCTCTCCGCGAACCCGGGCCCGGTCGCCGACCTCCTCGCGGACGTCTCCGCCGACCTCGACGAGACGGTCCTCGCGCTGCGTGCCCTCCAGTCCTCCGACGAGGCCAAGCGCCGCGAGGGCGCCGGCGGCATCGAGGACATGCTGCGCCGCGGCAACGCGGGCCAGGTACGGGTCCCCGGCAAGCACGGCGCCGCTCCGCTGACGTACGAGACGGTCGCCGTCCTCATCGACGACCAGCCGGGCCAGCTGGCCCGCATCTTCGCCGACGCCGGGGCGGCCGGCGTCAACATCGAGGACGTACGCATCGAGCACGCGACGGGCCGGCAGGCCGGTCTGGTCCAGCTGATGGTCGAGCCCAAGGCGGTGCCCGTGCTGAGCGCGGCGCTGCGGGACCGGGGCTGGGCGTTGCGCCAGTAGGGCGACCGGGGGCCGCGGGGCCCTCCCGGCGCGCGCCGGGAGGCGCCGGCGGCGGAGGGTGGCGACAGGGCCAGTAATACGGGGCCCGGGGAGCCAGTAACCTTGTGCGGGGCGCGTTCGCGTCCCGCACAGACCTCCACCCCGCACCAGGAAGGTGTCTCCACCGTGGAAAACGGCGCCGCCCGGACCGCCCCGGCAGTGATTGTCGCCATCGACGGCCCCTCCGGCACGGGCAAGTCGAGCACCTCCAAGGCAGTGGCCGCGCACCTGGGCCTCAGCTACCTGGACACGGGCGCGCAGTACCGGGCGATCACCTGGTGGATGGTGAGCAACGGCATCGACGTGACGGACCCGACGGCGATCGCCGCCGTGGCGGGGAAGCCGGAGATCGTCTCCGGCACCGACCCGTCCGCGCCGGCCATCTCGGTCGACGGGACCGACGTCGCGGGCCCGATCCGCACCCAGGAGGTCACCTCCAAGGTCAGCGCGGTCAGCGCGGTGCCCGAGGTGCGCGCCCGGATCACCGAGCTCCAGCGTTCGATCGCCGCGGGCGCGGAGGACGGCATCGTCGTGGAGGGGCGGGACATCGGCACCACGGTGCTGCCCGACGCCGACCTGAAGATCTTCCTCACCGCCTCCGCGGAGGCGCGTGCCGCCCGCCGCAGCGGTGAGCTGAAGGGCGCCGACGTCCAGGCGACCCGCGAGGCCCTGCTGAAGCGGGACGCTGCCGACTCCAGCCGCAAGACCTCCCCGCTCGCCAAGGCGGACGACGCGGTCGAGGTGGACACCTCCGACCTCACGCTCCAGCAGGTCATAGAGTGCGTCGTCACCCTCGTCGAGGAGAAGCGGGCCGCCAAGTGACCGTACCCTCCGAGAGAGGCGCCGAGGTCGGGCGCCGTATCGGCGTCGGCCTGATGTACGGCCTGTGGAAGCCGCGCGTGCTCGGCGCCTGGAAGGTCCCCGCGGCCGGCCCGGCGATCCTCGCCGTGAACCACTCGCACAACATCGACGGCCCGATGGTCATGGGCGTGGCGCCCCGGCCCACGCACTTCCTGATCAAGAAGGAAGCGTTCATCGGCCCTCTCGACCCCTTCCTGCTCGGTATCGGACAGGTCAAGGTCGACCGCACGACCACCGACCGTACGGCGATCACCCAGGCCCTCGGCGTCCTCGCGGCCGGCGGGGTGCTCGGCATCTTCCCGGAGGGCACCCGGGGCGAGGGGGACTTCGCCTCGCTGCGCGCCGGGCTCGCCTATTTCGCGGTCCGCAGCGGCGCCCCGATCGTCCCGGTGGCGGTCCTGGGAAGTTCCGGGAGGAGCAGCCGGCTGACCAAGGGGCTGCCCCCGCTGCGCAGCCGGGTCGACGTCGTCTTCGGAGACCCCTTCGAGGCGGGCGACGGCAGCGGACGACGTACGCGCAAGGCGCTGGACGAGGCGACCACGCGCATCCAGAAGCAGCTGAGCGCCCACCTGGACCACGCCAGGCGTCTGACCGGACGCCGGGAAACCGCCGGGCGCCCCACCGGGCACTAGGCGACACTTGAGTAGTGGATCACCCGGTCTGCGGGCGGTCCACCGATCACCACGAATGAACGACGAGGTACGGACTTCATGAACGACCACATCCAGCCCGACGGCTCGGCCGGCCCCGCCGAGCACGAGCACGGGGCGCTTGGCGATGCCGAGTACGCGGACTTCATGGAGCTCGCCGCGGAAGAGGGCTTCGACATCGAGGACGTCGAGGGCGCGATCGACGAGGCGGGCCACGGCCCGCTGCCCGTCCTCGCCGTCGTCGGCCGCCCGAACGTCGGCAAGTCGACCCTGGTGAACCGGATCATCGGCCGCCGCGAGGCCGTCGTCGAGGACAAGCCCGGTGTCACCCGCGACCGCGTCACCTACGAGGCCGAGTGGGCGGGCCGCCGCTTCAAGCTGGTCGACACCGGCGGCTGGGAGCAGGACGTCCTCGGTATCGACGCGTCCGTCGCCGCGCAGGCCGAGTACGCGATCGAGGCGGCCGACGCGGTCGTCTTCGTCGTGGACGCCAAGGTCGGCGCGACGGACACCGACGAGGCGGTCGTGCGGCTGCTGCGCAAGGCCGGCAAGCCGGTCGTGCTGTGCGCCAACAAGGTCGACGGCCCCAGCGGCGAGGCCGACGCCTCGTACCTCTGGTCCCTCGGTCTCGGCGAGCCGCACCCCGTCTCCGCGCTGCACGGCCGCGGCACCGGCGACATGCTGGACGCCGTCCTGGAGGCCCTGCCCGAGGCCCCCGCGCAGACCTTCGGCACCGCGGTGGGCGGCCCCCGCCGCATCGCCCTCATCGGCCGCCCGAACGTCGGCAAGTCCTCGCTGCTGAACAAGGTGGCGGGCGAGGACCGCGTGGTCGTCAACGAGATCGCGGGCACCACCCGCGACCCGGTCGACGAGCTCATCGAACTCGGCGGCATCACCTGGAAGTTCGTCGACACGGCGGGCATCCGCAAGCGCGTCCACCTCCAGCAGGGCGCCGACTACTACGCCTCGCTGCGCACCGCCGCCGCCGTCGAGAAGGCCGAGGTCGCGGTCATCCTGATCGACGCGTCCGAGACCATCTCCGTGCAGGACCAGCGCATCGTCACGATGGCGGTCGAGGCGGGCCGCGCGATCGTCCTCGCCTTCAACAAGTGGGACACCCTCGACGAGGAGCGCCGCTACTACCTGGAGCGGGAGATCGAGACCGAGCTCCTCCAGGTGGCCTGGGCGCCCCGGGTGAACGTCTCGGCGCAGACCGGCCGGCACATGGAGAAGCTCGTCCCCGCGATCGAGACGGCCCTGGACGGCTGGGAGACCCGGGTTCCGACCGGCCGCCTGAACGCCTTCCTCGGTGAGCTGGTCGCCGCCCACCCGCACCCGGTCCGTGGCGGCAAGCAGCCCCGCATCCTCTTCGGCACGCAGGCGGGCACCAAGCCCCCGCGGTTCGTGCTCTTCGCCTCCGGCTTCATCGAGCACGGCTACCGGCGCTTCATCGAGCGCCGGCTGCGTGAGGAGTTCGGTTTCGAGGGGACGCCGATCCACATCTCGGTGCGGGTGCGCGAGAAGCGCGGCACCAACAAGAAGAAGTAGTCGCCGCGGCGACGACGACGGGGGTGGGGGGGGGGCGCGCCGGGGCCCCCCCCCCCCCCCCCCGCGACTTAGGGCCGTATTCCCCCGCGGGGGGCGGGGCGGG
>NZ_JBHWEL010000080.1:0-14056 GCF_042734135.1 Streptomyces sp. NPDC059668
TCAGAAGCTGGGCCGCGGCGGCCTGAGACGTGTGCGGAGGGCGCCGGGCCCCGCCCAGGAGGTCGTGGCGGAGGAGGGCGCTCTCCGGGCGCGGGGGGGGGCGGGCGCCCCCCCCGCCGGGGGGGGGGGCGCCCCCCACCCGTGGGGGGTGGGGCTGGTGGGGGGCTAGCGGGCGTTCGCCTTGGCCAGGGCCTTGTCCAGCGCCTGCGCGAAGCCGTTCGCCCACAGCTGGTTGACCCGCGACCGCTCGGCCGCGTTCGGGTTCGCGTTGGTGCAGGAGGGACCGGGGCCGCCGCCCGACATCAGCTCGCTGCACGGACCGGAGTAGTGGTCGGGCAGGCCGAGGACATGCCCGGTCTCGTGCGCGGTGATGCGGATCGGGTTGTACTGGTCGCTCTGTGCGTAGTCCAGGAAGACGTACCCGCTGCCGTGGCCGTCCGTCGAGGCGTACGAACCGCGCGAGTCGTTGCCCTCGCGGTAGGTGAAGTCGGCACTCGACGCCGAGCCCGACTGGAGCTTCACGTTCGCCACCGCGCCGTTCCATATCGCGGTGCTACGGGCTATCTCGGAGCTGAAGGAGGGCGCGCGGGAGGCGTTGTAGATCACGGTGACGGCCGCGGCGCTGCTCGGGTTCGCGGCGCGCTTCTCGGCGACGGACTTGATGACCGCCGCGAAGAACGCCTGGTTGGCCTTGCTCTCCTCGGCGGAGCCCGCGTAGCCGGCGTAACCGGGGAGAGCGGAGTGTCCGGCGTGGACGGCGTCCTGCGCGGGGACGGGAGCCGCCACGGCGGGGACCGTGCCGAACCCGGCGGCCGCGAGGCCCAGACCGAGCGTGGTCGCGAGCACGGCCTTGGACCTGGACAGGGGAAGTCTCACGATGACTCCTTGTGTGGGGGGTGAAGTCGTCACCGTGAGTTTCGGTGCCTGTGCGGCGGCTGTGATGATGGCAAGTGGCGATAGGCCAGGACTATCGGACCGAGGAGGACCGTCCAACTCGCCCGTTCCTCATGGGGTTTGTGCGTCTGGTGCAACCCCTGCTTCCGACTTAGGCTCCGCAGGCATGGAGCTTGAGGTCAGGCACCTCCGCGCGCTGTGCGCCATCGCCGACACCGGCAGCCTGCACCGCGCCGCGCGCCTGCTCGGCGTCGCCCAGCCCTCGTTGAGCACCCAGTTGCGCAGGATCGAACAGGAGCTGGGCGGCGAGCTGTTCATCCGCGAACGGACCGGCTGCCGCCCCACTCCGCTCGGCCGGATCGTGCTCGGGCGGGCCCGCCCGCTGGTGGCCGAAATGCGGTCCCTGGTCGCCGAGGCACGGGCCGCCGCCACGGACGGGCTCCAGCCGCGTATCGGCTCCACCGCGAGCCGCGCCCTGGCCGGCTGGCTGCGCCGGCTGCGCGAACACCGCCAGGAACCGCTCCTCCAGATGGACGTGTCCGCGAACTCCCTGCTCAACCTCGTCGCCGAGGGACGGCTCGACGTCGCCTTCGTGCACGAGGTGGAGGGCTGCCCCCTGCGCATCCCGGACGGCCTGCGGCTGCGCGTCCTGGTCGAGCGCGAGCCCCAGTTCGTCTCCCTGCCCAACGACCACCCGGCCGCCGCGCGTCCCGTGGTCCACCTCTCCGAGCTGGCCCAGGACCGCTGGATGGTGGACCCCACCGTCGACGGCGAGTGGGACGCCGTGCACCGGATGCTGCGCTCCGCCGGGCTCAACCCCCGCGTCCTCCACGGCGACTACCACACCGCCGCCTCCCTGGTCGCCACCGGCGAGGTCGTCACGGTCTGCCAGCCCACCCGCCAGTCCGGCCCCGAGACGGCGGTGCGCCCCCTGCACGGCGACCCGCTCGGCGTACGGCTGCTCCTCGCGGCCCGTACGGAGGCGGAACTGGACGGCGTCTACCCGGAACTGGCGGAGGCCTACGAGGAGACGGCACGGCAGGCGCCCGCGTACCGTGAGTGGCTGGAACACGGCGGTTCGGGAACCCCGGTCCCCGCACTCCCGTGAACGTCGGCCGGTCTCCGGCGGGCTTCCTGTGTGAGGATGTGGGCAACGGCAGCAGTCTGCGCACTTTACTCCCCCCATACGATTCCTTGACCTGGGCTTGGTGTCGTGGGGACGGGGGCGCGGGGGTGCGGTGGTCCGATGAACGTGCAGTGAACCCGTGGGATCCGCAGGGGTCTTGATAACGCTCTTGACACCGCTACCTGCCGGTACCCGACCCTGCCCAAGATCGCCGACAGCGGCCGCTAACCTTACGTGTCCGTCCTGGCCAGGGATTGACGGGCTTCAACTCATGCGAAGGGTTGCGCACATGGGCATTCTCACTCTCCTGCGGAACGCGTTCGGCCGCTCACGCCAGGGGCGTGACGCCGACGCGGAGACCTCGCGGGAAGCTTCGGCTCCCTCGGTTTCGGCCCCGGCGGCCGAACACGTTCCTTCGCAGGAGGCCGAACCGGCCTCCGCGCCGATCCCCTCCCAGGCGGCCGAACGGGCCCCCGCGGAGACCGAACCGAAGATCCCCGCACCTTCGTCCGAACCGAATCCGGCGCCGACGTCGTCGGTGGTCGACGAGCTGGTGTCGGCGGCGTTCGACAACGTCACGGTCCCCAAGCCCGCGGAGTCGACGGAGTCGGCGAAGCCGGAGGCGGAGACGCCCGCGGCTCCGGAGCCCGTGGCCGAGGCGGCCCCCACGCCCGAGGCGGAGGCAGAGGCGAAGGGCGAGGCGGAGACAGAGGCCGAGCCCGAGACTCAGGCCACGGCCGACGCCGACCCGGTGGCCGAGGCGGACCCCACGGCCGACACCGAGGGCGCGGCTGAGCCCGCCGCCGAGGCAGAGCCCGAGAGCGCACCGGAGGCCGAGCCCGAGAGCGCGGCCGTGACCGAGACGAAGCCGGAGCCGGAGGCCACCGCCGACACCGAGGCCGTGACCGAGACGAAGCCGGACGCCGTCGACGAGGCCGTGACCGAGACGAAGCCGGAGCCGGAGGCCACCGCCGACACCGAGGCCGTGACCGAGCCGGAGCCGGACGCCGTCGACGAGGCCGCGGTCACGCCGCAGGCCGGGGCGGAGCCCGTGGCCGAGGCCGACGCCGAGGTCATCGCCGAGGCCGAGCCCGAGAGCGCGGCTGTCCAGTCGGCGCCCGAGTCCCCGGTCGAGGCCGAGACCGAGCCGAAGGCCGAGGAGCCCGCGGCCGCCGACGGCGATCAGGCCGCACAGGGGCCACTCGCAGCCGACGACGAAAGCGTCACGGGTGGTGCGGGCGGGAAAACCGACCCGGCCGAAGGCGCAGCCGAGGCCGAACCCGCCACTGACGCCGCCGAGGCCGCGGCCGCGGTCGTCGCCGAGGCCGAGGCCGTGGTGGACGCGGTCGCGCCCGAGGCCGAGCCGGAGCCGGCTCTCGAAGCCGTCGCCGCGCAGGCCGAGGAGCCCGCGGCCGCCGACGGCGATGAGGCCGCACGGGGGCCACTCGCAGCCGAGTCCGAGCCCGCCACTGACGCCACCACCGCTGACGCCACCGCCGCCGTCCCCCTCGCCCACGTCCAGTCGACCGCCGCGACCCTCACCACCCCGTACCGGGAGGCCGCCGCCACCCTGGAGAAGCAGAACCTCACCGGCGCCCGCGCCAAGGTCTACCTCGTCCTGGACCGCTCCGCGTCGATGCGGGCGTACTACAAGGACGGCTCCGCCCAGGCCCTCGGTGAGCAGGCCCTCGCCCTCGCCGCGCACCTCGACCCCGAGGCCACGGTCCCGGTCGTCTTCTTCTCCACCGAGCTCGACGGCACCGGCGAGCTCACCCTCGCCGACCACGAGAACAAGGTCGACGAGCTCCACGGCACCCTCGGCCGCATGGGCCGTACCAGCTACCACGTCGCCGTGCAGGAAGTCCTCGCCCAGCACGAGAAGTCGCAGAACCCCGCGGCCCCCGCGCTGGTGATCTTCCAGACGGACGGCGCCCCGGACGCCAAGACCCCGGCCACCCAGGCGCTCACCGACGCGGCGCGGTCCCACCCCGCCGTCTTCTTCTCCTTCGTCGCCTTCGGCGAGCCCGAGAACAAGGCGTTCGACTACCTGCGCAAGCTGAAGACCGCCAACGCGTCCTTCTTCCACGCGGGCCCCACCCCCCGCGAACTGACGGACGCCGAGGTCTACGAGGGCGTCCTGGCGGGCTGGCGCCCGTAGGCACCACCGGCACCCCGCCGGAACCCCGGCGCGCACCACCGGAGGCCGCCCGCTTCCCTTCCCGTAAAACGGGAGGCGGGCGGCCTACCCATGTCGGCTACGATTTCAAGGTTCGTAAGACGACCGGCGACCTGAACCGAACCGCCGACCGTCACCCCACGTAGCGACTTGGGAGCAGCCCGCGATGGCTCGACACCTCATCACCAGCGCCCTTCCGTACATCAACGGGATCAAGCACCTGGGCAACATGGTGGGGTCCATGCTCCCGGCGGACGTGTACTCCCGCTACCTCCGCCAGCGCGGCCACGACGTGCTGTACATCTGCGCGACGGACGAGCACGGCACCCCGGCCGAACTGGCGGCGAAGGAGCGGGGCATCCCCGTCGACACGTTCTGCGCGCAGGCGCACGACGCCCAGAAGGCGGTCTACGACGGCTTCGAGCTGGCCTTCGACTACTTCGGCCGCAGCTCCAGCGAGCAGAACCGCGAGATCACCCAGCACTTCGCCCGCCGCCTGAACGAGAACGGCTTCATCGAGGAGCGCGCGATCCGTCAGGTGTACTCGCCGACGGACGGCCGCTTCCTCCCGGACCGCTATGTCGAGGGCACCTGCCCGCACTGCGGTTACGACAAGGCGCGCGGCGACCAGTGCGAGAACTGCACGCGCGTCCTGGACCCGACGGACCTGATCAACCCGCGTTCGGCGATCTCCGGCTCGACGGACCTGGAGGTCCGCGAGACGAAGCACCTCTTCCTGCTCCAGTCGAAGCTTCAGCACGAGGTCGAGGCGTGGGTCTCCCGGCACGAGGAGGAGTGGCCCCAGCTGGCCTCCTCCATCGCCCGCAAGTGGCTGACCGAGGGCCTGCACGACCGCGCGATCACCCGTGACCTCGACTGGGGCGTTCCGGTGCCCGCCGACACCTGGCCGGAACTGGCCGCCGAGGGCAAGGTCTTCTACGTCTGGTTCGACGCCCCGATCGAGTACATCGGCGCGACGAAGGAGTGGGCGGACGCGGCGCCCGCCGGCGAGACCCGCGACTGGAAGTCCTGGTGGTACGAGGCCGACGACACGGTCCGCTACACGGAGTTCATGGCGAAGGACAACGTCCCGTTCCACACGGTGATGTTCCCGGCCACCGAGCTCGGCGTCCGCGAGCCGTGGAAGAAGGTCGACTACGTCAAGGCCTTCAACTGGCTGACGTACTACGGCGGGAAGTTCTCCACGTCGCAGAAGCGCGGTGTCTTCACCGACCACGCGCTCGACATCCTGCCCGCGGACTACTGGCGCTACTTCCTCATCGCCAACGCCCCCGAGTCGGACGACTCGTCCTTCACCTGGGAGCACTTCACCGCCACGGTCAACAAGGACCTCGCCGACACCCTCGGCAACTTCGTCAACCGCGTGCTGTCCTTCTCCAAGAAGCGCTTCGGCGAGGAGGTCCCGGCGGGTGCGGCGGCCGGTGAGGCGGAGGCCCGGCTGGGCGAGGAGATCGCGGGCCTGCTGGCCGAGTACGAGACCCAGATGGAGGCCCTCCAGTTCCGCAAGGCCGCGGCGGCGCTGCGTGCCCTGTGGTCGGCGGGCAACTCCTACCTGGAGGAGAAGGCCCCCTGGCTGGAGATCAAGACCAACCCGGAGGGCGCGGCCCTGACCCTCCGCACGGCGATGAACCTCATCCACCTCTACTCGGTGGTCTCGGAGCCCTTCATCCCCGCCTCGGCCAAGGCGATGCGCTCCGCGTTCGCGCTGGCTGACGACACGGCGGCGTGGGTGTCCGCGGACGAGGCGAAGTCCCTGGACGCCGTGCCGGCGGGCACCCCGTTCACGGTCCCCCCCGTCCTCTTCGCCAAGATCACGGACGAGGACCTGGAGTCGTACAAGGAGCGCTTCGGCGGCGCCCCCGAGTAGGCACCGGATTCAGGCCAAGGGGCCCGGCACCACACGGTGGTGCCGGGCCCCTTGGGCACCGGGCGTCCGTGGGGTGGCCCTGACTTCTGGCATGACCTCGATCACCCGTATGGTTTCCGCCATGGCAGTCCCCGAGGTCATTCCGATCGCCTACGAACCGAAGCACCGCACCGAGACCATCGGCCGGTACGCGGACGGTCAGTTCCTGGCGTCGATCACGTACGCCTTCCCCGAAGGGTTCCGTCCCGACGACGGCTGGGAAGAGCACAAACGGCTCTACACCGTGCTGCACACCTTCGACTCCGAGGGCCGCTACCGCGACTCGGAGATCTGGTGCGCGGGCACGTGGGCCGAGCAGCAGAGCAACCCGCACGGTGACACCTCCGTGCTCTCGCGCGCCCGCGTCCACCTGGCCAAGCTGCTACGCAGCCTGCCCCGGCGCTCGTACACGGACATCGCGATCCGCCCGTTCCAACTCACCGTCGACGGGGTCCTGTTCGGCCTGCTGGCCGGGGTGGACGAGGGCGAACCCTGGGCCGAGCTCTACCCCGACCGCCTCGGCTTCGCGGAGCCGTGGGACGGCACGTACGACACCTGAGCGAACGGCCCGTACGATGCCGACCGTTGAGGCGCATGGGACTGTCATGTCACGTGCGACCACCGGGTGGTACGGGCTGGGGGGCTCAGATGTGGATACGGGTTCGGGTGCGGGGCAGCAAGTGGCTGCTGATCGGTGCGGTCCTGACGGGGTGGGGGCTCACGGCCTGCGCGGGCGGTGACGGCAGCGGGGGAACACCCGCTGCACCGAACTCCCCGGGCTCCACGGCGTCCGCGTCACCCGCTCGGCAACCGCCCCTCTCCGTAGCGGCGTTGAAGTCGGTCGCCCTCACCGGGGACGATGTGCCGGGCAGCCCTGGCATCTCGGCGGACGAGCGGACACCCGCCGACACCCAGAGCACTTTCCCGCCTGCCTCTGACGTCTCCTGCCAGAAGATGCTGGACGCTCTCGGCGCCCACGGCGCGTCGGCCGTCGTCGACCAGATCTTCAACTGGAAGGGCAGCATCTGGGCGGGCGGCGGCACCCTCGCCTCCTACCGGGACACCGGAGCCGAGCAGGCCTTCACCCAGGTCCGTACGTCCCTGACGACGTGCTCCGACTTCAAGGGCGTCGGCTACACGGGGAAGTTCACCGCGCACGTCGAACGCGAGAGACTTCCCCGCCTCGGCGACGAGTCGATCGCCCTGCGGATCACCACCCCGGTCGCACAGCCCGCCGGCCTCCGCAGCGGCAAGCGGGTCTCCGTCCGGAGCGAGGAGAACGTCCTCGTCCGCGTCGGCAACGTCACCGCGCACTTCACGATGCTGAACATGGACCACGACGACCACTTCCCCCTCCCCCTCATCCGCAAGGAACTCGCCCGCATCGCGGAGGCCCAGCGGTCCGGCACCGCCGTGGAGACGCCCGAACCGCGCTGATCCTCTGACCGAGAGGGCCCGGTCGGGCGGGCGTGGACGCCTGGTACGCGAAAGTGGCCCGGAACCGATGACGGTTCCGGGCCACTCCGCTGTGGCCGCCCCACTGCGGGGCCGGGCCTACCGCTCCATGGCGCCTACTTCGGCTGCGGCTTGCGCACCGAGAGGTGCAGTTCCCGCAGGCGGGTCTCGTCCAGCTCCGTCGGCGCGCCCATCATCAGGTCCTGCGCGTTGCCGTTCAGCGGGAACGCGATGGTCTCGCGGATGTTCGGCTCGTCCGCGAGGAGCATGACGATGCGGTCGACGCCCGGGGCGATACCGCCGTGCGGCGGGGCGCCGAAGCGGAAGGCGCGGAGCATGCCGGCGAACTGCTCCTCGACGGTCTCGCGGTCGTAGCCCGCGATCTCGAAGGCCTTGAGCATGATGTCGGGCTCGTGGTTCCGGATCGCACCGGAGGAGAGCTCGACGCCGTTGCAGACGATGTCGTACTGCCAGCCCAGGATGTCCAGCGGGTCCTGGGTCTCCAGGGCCTCCAGGCCGCCCTGGGGCATCGAGAACGGGTTGTGCGAGAAGTCGATCTTCCCGGTGTCCTCGTCCTTCTCGTACATCGGGAAGTCGACGATCCAGCAGAACCGGAAGACGTTCTCCTCGAAGTTGCCCGAGCGCTTCGCGGCCTCGACCCGCACCGCGCCCATGATCTTCGAGACCTCGTCGAACTCGCCCGCGCCGAAGAACACCGCGTGGCCGGGGGCCAGCGACAGTCGCTTCGTCAGCTCCGCCACGTTCTCCTCGGTCAGGAACTTGGCGATCGGGCCCGTCAGCGAGCCGTCCTCGCCCACCCGCACCCACGCCAGGCCCTTCGCGCCCTGCTCGACCGCGTAGTCACCGAGGCCGTCGAAGAACTTCCGCGACTGGCCGGAGACGTCCGGCACCGGCAGCGCGCGCACGTGCTTGCCGGCGAACGCCTTGAACTCCGAGCCCGCGAAGACATCGGTGATGTCGACGAGTTCCAGCTGGGCCCGCAGGTCCGGCTTGTCGGAGCCGTACTTCAGCATCGACTCACGGAACGGGATCCGCGGGAAGGGGGAGGTGACATGACGGTCACCGCCGAACTCCTCGAAGAGCTCCGTCATGAGCTTCTCGATCGGCTGGAAGACGTCCTCCTGCTCGACGAAGGACATCTCCACGTCGAGCTGGTAGAACTCGCCCGGCGAGCGGTCCGCACGCGCGTCCTCGTCGCGGAAGCACGGCGCGATCTGGAAGTAGCGGTCGAAGCCGGAGATCATCAGCAGCTGCTTGAACTGCTGGGGCGCCTGCGGCAGCGCGTAGAAACGGCCCGGGTTGAGGCGGGACGGCACGACGAAGTCGCGGGCGCCCTCCGGGGAGGTGGCGCTGAGGATCGGCGTCGCCATCTCGTTGAAGCCCAGCGCCGTCATCTTGTGACGGATCGCGGAGATCACGGCCGTACGCAGCAGGATGTTGCGGTGCATGCGCTCGCGGCGCAGGTCGAGGAAGCGGTACTCCAGGCGCCGCTCCTCGTTGACGCCGTCCTCGGCGTTGATGGTGAACGGGAGCGGAGCGGCCGCGCCGAGCAGCTCGACCTCGCTCACCTCGACCTCGATCTCGCCGGTGGGCAGGTCGGGGTTGACGTTCTCCGCGCCACGGGAGACGACCCTGCCGTCGACGCGGACCGTCGACTCCTTGGAGACCTTGTCGAGGGCCTCGTAGGCGGGGGTGCCGGGGCGGGCGACGAGCTGCGTGATGCCGTAGTGATCACGCAGATCGATGAAGAGGATGCCGCCCAGGTCTCGGCGATTGTGCAGCCAGCCGCTCAGCCGGACGTCGCTGTCGACGTCAGAGGCGCGGAGCTCGCCGCAGGTGTGGGACCTGTACCGATGCATCGTCGTTCATCCAGTCTTCGCGGATCGGGGTCTGTTTCACGTGAAACTTCCGGGCGCGGGCCCGGACGTCCCAAGGGTACCGGCCGCCCAAAGATCACCACTCCGAATACTCTCGGTGGCACCCACCGATCACCTCTTCATACAGTGGTTCAATGCGCACTGGTGAGCCCCTGCCCGCCGTGGGGGACGTCCTGGCCGCCCTCGCGACCGGCCTGTGGCGCTGGGACAACGCTCAAGGGCTGGTCACCCTCGACGCGGAGGCCGCCCGCCTCCTCGGTCTGCCCGCGGAGGCGGTGACGATCACCGAGGCCGCCGTGCGCGCCCGGTTCCACCCGGCCGACTGGAACGAGGTCGCCGGCGTCGTCCAGCTCGCCGTCGCCGAGCACACGCTCGCCGAGGTGCGGTTGCGGGTCATGGACGAGCACGGCAGGGTGCTGCGGACCGCACGCAGCCGCTCCAAGCCGACGGTCGACCCCGAGACCGGGGAGTTCCAGCTGTTCGGCACCCTCCAGGAGGTCACCGAGCCGTCCCCCGGCGCCGCCGCGCGCACCCCGGTCACCGGTGACTGGCGCCGCTCGCGCGAGGCGTTCCTGCTGGACGCGGGGCGGGCCCTGGCCGAGGCCCGGTCGACCGCGGAGGTGCTGCGAGTGGCGGCCGGCCTGTCGATGCCCGGGTTCTCGCCGGACGGGCTGGCCGTCTTCGGCGCCGAGGGCGACCGGCTCACCGTCGTCGGACACCACGGACAGCAGCCCGGGGACGAGGGCCCCTTCACCCATATGTCGCTGGCCACGGACTACCCGGCGGCGGAGGTGGTCCGCACCGGCCGGGCCGTCTACCTCTCCTCCCCCGAGGACTACAAGGAGCGTTACCCCGTCTCCTGGCCGCTGGCCCAGCACTTCGGCCGGGAGTCCTGGGCCTTTCTCCCGCTGACCGTCGCGGGCCGCACGATGGGCGCGTGGATGGCGGCCTTCATGTACCCCGTCCGCTTCACGCCCGACGAACGCTCGGTGCTGACGACCGTCGCCCGGATGCTCGCGCAGGCACTCTCCCGCGCCGGGGCCGCCGAGACGGAACGGGAGCTCACGGACGGTCTGCAGCGCTCGATGATGCCCACGCTGGGCCCGCGGATGCCGGGCATGGGCCTCGCCGCGCGGTACGTCCCCACCGGCGGCGGACTCCAGGTCGGCGGCGACTGGTACGACGTGATCCCGCTGCCGACCGGCCGCTTCGCGCTCGTCATCGGCGACGTCCAGGGCCACGACGTGCGCGCCGCCGGGCTGATGGGCCAGCTCCGCATCGCCCTGCGCGCGTACGCCTCCGAAGGCCACCGTCCGGACGCGGTCCTCTCCCGCGCCTCCCGGTTCCTGTACGGGGTCACGGACTCGGTGACGTACGGCTCCAGCGGGCAGAGCGACGGCAGGGCCCCGGACGTCCGCTTCGCGACCTGCCTCTACGTCGAGGTGGACCCGGCGACCGGGCTGCTGGACTTCGCCCGCGCGGGGCATCCGGACCCGGCGATCCGCATGGCCGACGGCACGGTGCTGATGCGTCCCACGGCGGGTGGACTCCCACTCGGCATCGATCCGGACGCCGACTATCCGACGACCCGGCTCGGCCTGGAGCCCGGCGAGACCATGCTGATCTGCACCGACGGACTGATCGAGACCGGCGGCCACGACCTCGACACCGGCTGGCGCCGCATCCGGCGGATCCTGGAGTCCCACGACGGCGACCTGGAGGAGCTCGCCGACGCGCTGGTCCAGGGCGTGCACGGACCCTCCTCGCACCACACCCCGGGCCCGCTGGCCGACCGGCGCGAGGACGACATCGCACTGGTGCTGCTGTCCCGGCAGGGCCTGGCCACGGACGACACGCCGGAGGCGGCGGCCCCGCCCACCACGCGCCGTACCGCGCTGACCGTGGCACAGAGCGCGCCCGAGCAGATCGCGGACGCCCGCCAGCAGGTGCGCGAGCTGCTGCACGACTGGGGCTCGGAGGACCAGCGCGACTCGGCGGTCCTTCTCGTCTCCGAGATCCTGACCAACGTCCTCGTGCACACCGACGACGACGCGCTGCTGGTCGCCGAGGTGACCGGCGAGCCGGGCGAGCGCCGGATCCGGGTGGAGGTCACGGACGCGAGCGACGACCTGCCGCACCGCCGCCGGCCCGGTGAACTGGCGTCCTCCGGGCGGGGACTGGTGCTCGTCGGCGTCCTCGCGGAGGCCTGGGGCGTGGATCCGCGCGGCGAGGGCAAGACCACCTGGTTCGAGTTCTACGAGTCGTCCACGACCAAGCCCGACGAGTAGCGCTCGCGCAGCTCCGAGATCACCCCGAAGGCGGCCGCCGTCAGCGGCACGGAGAACAGCATCCCCAGGATTCCCGCGACGGACGCGCCCGCCGTGATCGCCAGCAGCACGACCGCCGGGTGCATCTGCACGGTGCGGCTCTGGATCACCGGCTGCAGCACGTGTCCTTCCAGCACCTGCACGGCGAGGACGACCCCGAGCGCCCACAGCGCGATCACCAGCCCCCGGTCGGCGAGCGCGACCAGCACCGCCACCGCGCCGGAGATGAACGCGCCCAGATAGGGGATGTAGGCACCCACGAAGACGAGCGCCCCGAGCCCGACCGCACCCGGGACGCGCAGGACGAGCAGCCCGACGGTGATGCACACGGCGTCGATCAGGGCGATGAGTGTGGTCCCGCGCATGAAGCCCTCGACGGCTCCGAAGGCACGGCGGGCCATGGCTTCCAGCGTGTCGGCGGTGCCGTGGGGCGCGAGTGAGCGCAGCAGGCCGACGGCGCGGTGGGAGTCGCGGAGGAAGAAGAAGACGAGCAGCAGGGCCAGCACGGCCACGGCGATGCTCTCGCCGACCAGGCTGACCCCGCTGATGACGTTGGACGCGGCCGCCCCGCCGAACTTGGTCAGCAGTTCCCTGGAGTGCGAGGTGAGGTCGTCGAGGGAGGTGCCCGGCGCGCCGAAGTGCTCGGCGACCGACCGCGCGGCCTGTTTGAGCGAGGCCAGGATCTGGTCCCCGGTGTCGATGAGCGCGGCGACGACGATGTAGACGGCGCCGCCGACCACCACGACCACCGCGACACAGGTGAGCCCCGCGGCCAGCGACCGCCGCACCCGCATGTCCACCAGCCGCCGGTACAGCGGCCGCAGCAGCGCGGTGCCCAGCAACGCGAGCAGTACCGGTACGACCGCCGTCCGCAGCTCCCCGCACAGCCGGATCCCGACCCACGCCACACCGGCGACGAGCAGGATCACGACACACCAGGCCGCCAGCCGCCGGACGCCCTCGGAGAGTAGCTGCACCCCTCCACCCGACCACGCGAAGGGCGGGCCGTCCTCTCAGGACGGCCCGCCCGGGTGACGCGGTGTCAGACGCGCGCGCCCGCGCCGGTGCCCGGCGTCGGGACCGTACGGCGCCCGGGCGTCACGACGCCCGGGCCGTACGGCCTCAGATGCCGCGCTCGGACATTCCGTGCACCGCCGGGATGGTGCCCAGACGGCCCTTCTGGAAGTCCTCGACGGCCTGCTGCAGCTCCTCGCGGGTGTTCATCACGAAGGGGCCGTAGTGGGCCATGGGCTCACGGATCGGCTGTCCGCCGAGGAGGACGACCTCCAGGTCCGGGGTGTTCGCGTCCTGCTTCTCGTCCGCGCGGACGGTCAGCGAGCCGCCCGCGCCGAAGACCGCGGTCTGGCCCGTGTGGACCGGACGGCGTTCCGTGCCGACGCTGCCGCGTCCGGCGAGGACGTAGGCGAGACCGTTGAAGTCCTCGCGCCAGGGGAGCGTGATCTCGGCGCCGGGCGCCACGGTCGCGTGGACCATGGTGATCGGCGTGTGCGTGACACCGGGACCCTCGTGGCCGTCGAGCTCACCGGCGATGACCCGCAGCAGCGCGCCGCCGTCGGGGGTGCTCAGCAGCTGCACCGAGCGCCCGCGGATGTCCTGGTACCTCGGGGCCATCATCTTGTCCTTGGCCGGGAGGTTCACCCACAGCTGGAGGCCGTGGAAGAGGCCGCCGGACATGACCAGCGACTCCGGCGGGGCCTCGATGTGCAGGAGGCCGGCGCCGGCGGTCATCCACTGGGTGTCCCCGTTGGTGATGGTGCCGCCGCCACCGTTCGAGTCCTGGTGGTCGAAGATCCCGTCGATGATGTAGGTCACGGTCTCGAAGCCGCGGTGCGGGTGCCAGGGGGTGCCCTTGGGCTCTCCCGGCGCGTACTCCACCTCACCCATCTGGTCCATCATGATGAACGGGTCGAGGTGGCGGTAGTTGATCCCGGCGAACGCGCGACGGACCGGGAATCCCTCGCCCTCGAAGCCGCTGGGCGCGGTCGTCACGGTGAGCACGGGACGGGCCACGGCGTCGGCCGGCGCCACCACACGGGGAAGGGTGAGCGGGTTCTCGACGGTCACTGCAGGCATGTCGGTACCTCCTTGTGCTTCGAGTTTAGTTGATTGTTGAACTTTCTGCCACCCGTAACGGCGGGGGGGCCCCCGGGGGGTACGACCCGCCCGCCCCGGGGGGGGGGGGGCGGGCCGGGGAGACGGTCGAAAAACACAAAAACCAAGACACACACAAAA
>NZ_JBHWEL010000080.1:14066-40489 GCF_042734135.1 Streptomyces sp. NPDC059668
GTGGAATATCTTGCTTTGTGTCTACCTCGTTTTGCATTTTTTTTTTTTGTTTTTAATATTTTGACCCCCCCTACGGGGGGGACGCCCGGAGGGAATTCCCTCCGGGCGTCCGCGGTGATCGGCGAGCGGGCAGGACTAGCCGTACATACGACGCATCGCGAAGTCCACCATCTGCTCCACGGCCTTCGCGTCGAAGACCATGCGGTGCTCACCCTCCATGTCGAGCACGAAGCCGTAGCCGGTGGGCAGCAGGTCGATCACCTCCGCACCGGTGATCACGAAGAACTTGGACTCCTTGCCGGCGTACCGGCGCAGCTCCTTGAGCGAGCTGAACATGGGGATGACGGGCTGCTGGGTGTTGTGCAGCGCCAGGAAACCCGGGTTGTCGCCGCGCGGGCAGTAGACCTTCGACGTGGCGAAGACCTGCTGGAAGTCCTCCGCGGAGAGCGATCCCGTCGTGAAGGCACGGACCGCGTCCGCCAGCGACGGCGGGGACGGCTCGGGATAGAGCGGCGGCTGCTGGCCGTAGCCGCCGGGCATCTGCTGCTGCGGCTGGGCGTACTGCTGCTGCTGCGCGCCCGCGTTCTGGTCGTAGCCGTACATGGCCCAAAGACTAATGGGCGCGGCCCCCGGGGGAGTACGGACGGCCCATCCCCTTTCCCGGCCCCCGGCGGCGGCCGGCCACGGGTCCCCTCGGACGCGCGCCGCATACAGCTCCCCGCCGGAGTCCGGCCCGCGTCGCGCCCGTTTCCGGCCCGCGCCCCACCAGCGTCCGGCTGAAGTCCCGTTAGAGCCTCATCACATAAGGACCGTCAGGGGTTGATTCTTATTACCGACGGGTAGCATCATCGTAGCTACTTGCTGGTACGTGTAACGAGGCTGCGAGTACCTCCGCCTCCCCGAACCCTTACGGAGCCGTCGCCATGGGGCACTACAAGTCGAATCTCCGCGACATCGAGTTCAACCTCTTCGAGGTGCTCGGGCGCGACAAGCTGTACGGCACCGGACCGTTCGCGGAGATGGACACGGACACCGCCAAGAGCATCCTGGAGGAGCTCACGCGCCTCTCGGAGAACGAGCTGGCCGCGTCCTTCGCCGACGCCGACCGCAACCCTCCCGTCTTCGACCCCGAGACCAACACCGCCCCGGTGCCGGCCTCCTTCAAGAAGTCGTACCAGGCGTTCATGGACTCCGAGTACTGGCGGCTCGGCCTGCCCGAGGAGATCGGCGGCTCCACCGCGCCCCGCTCCCTCATCTGGGCCTACGCGGAGCTGGTGCTCGGCGCCAATCCGGCCGTCTGGATGTACTCCTCGGGCCCGGCGTTCGCCGGCATCCTCTTCGAGGAGGGCACCGAGGTCCAGAAGCACATCGCGAAGATCGCCGTCGACAAGCAGTGGGGCTCCACCATGGTCCTCACCGAGCCCGACGCGGGCTCGGACGTCGGCGCCGGCCGCACCAAGGCCGTCCAGCAGGAGGACGGCTCCTGGCACATCGAGGGCGTCAAGCGCTTCATCACGTCCGGTGAACACGACATGTCGGAGAACATCCTCCACTACGTGCTCGCCCGCCCCGAGGGTGCCGGACCCGGCACCAAGGGCCTCTCCCTCTTCCTCGTCCCGAAGTACGAGTTCGACTTCGAGACCGGCGAGCTGGGCGCGCGCAACGGCGCGTACGCGACGAACGTCGAGCACAAGATGGGCCTGAAGGCGTCCAACACCTGCGAGATGACCTTCGGCGACCGCCACCCGGCCAAGGGCTGGCTGATCGGCGACAAGCACGACGGCATCCGCCAGATGTTCCGCATCATCGAGTTCGCCCGCATGATGGTCGGCACGAAGGCCATCTCGACCCTGTCGACGGGCTACCTGAACGCGCTGGAGTACGCCAAGGAGCGCGTCCAGGGTCCCGACCTCGCGAACTTCATGGACAAGACCGCGCCCAAGGTCACCATCACGCACCACCCCGACGTGCGCCGCTCGCTGATGACGCAGAAGGCCTACGCCGAGGGCATGCGCGCCCTGGTGCTGCACACCGCCGCGATCCAGGACGACATCCAGGTCAAGGAGGCCGCCGGCGAGGACACCGCCGCGCTGGAGGCCCTCAACGACCTGCTCCTGCCGATCGTGAAGGGCTACGGCTCCGAGAAGGGCTACGAGCAGCTCGCCCAGTCGCTCCAGACGTTCGGCGGCTCCGGCTTCCTGCAGGAGTACCCGATCGAGCAGTACATCCGCGACGCCAAGATCGACACCCTGTACGAGGGCACCACCGCGATCCAGGGCCAGGACTTCTTCTTCCGGAAGATCGTCCGCAACCAGGGCGCGGCACTGAACTCGCTCGCCGAGGACATCAAGAAGTTCCTGGCGCTCGCCACCGGCGGCGAGGAGCTGTCCGCGGCCCGCGAGCAGCTCGCCAAGGCGGCCGTCGAGCTGGAGGCCATCGTCGGCCTCATGCTCACCGACCTCGCGGCGACCGAGCAGGACGTCAAGAACATCTACAAGGTGGGCCTGAACACCACCCGCCTCCTCCTCGCCTCCGGTGACGTGGTCGTCGGCTACCTGCTGCTGCGCGGTGCCGCGGTCGCCGCCGAGAAGCTGGAGACGGCGTCGGCGAAGGACAGGCCCTTCTACACCGGCAAGATCGCCGCCGCGAAGTTCTTCGCCGCGAACGTCCTGCCCGGCGTCACCGGCGCGCGCAAGCTGGCCGAGGGCGTGGAGCTGGACCTGATGGAGCTGGACGAAGCGGCGTTCTGAGTTCGCGCCCCCTCGACGGCCGCCGACGACCACCGGCGGCCACCGGCGGCCACCGGCGGCCACCGGCGGACCGTTCGACGGCCCACTGGACTCGACGGCCCGCTCCCGGATTCGATTTCCGGGGGCGGGCCGTTCGGCACGGGGGAGAAGGCGGCGGGCTGGGCCCGGTGCCGGGACGGGGCCCGGGCGGGTGCCGGGCCGAGGCCCGGACGGACGCTTGGCCGAGGCCCGGACAGGCCCTTGGCCGAGGCCCGGACAGGCGCTTGGACTGAACGCCGGCACAGGAGAGGCCTCGGGGCGCGGAGGGGGCGTATAAAAGGGCGCGCGAGTCCGGATGCGCCGGGGCGTGAAACTCCGGAGGCACCCGCGGCGGGCCGGAACACGGGTGGCTTCCCCCCTCACGCACGGCGGTCCCCGGGCGGGCACCCCCCGGGAACGGCCGGCTCCCACCAGATGTCCGCCCTTCACATCCCCCTTACGAGAGCCCGCTCACCATCCCGGGGAGGGGGCCCCCGAGCGTCGTTAAGGTGAACTCATGAGCTACCCAGCCCGCTTCGACCGCGGCCACACCGACGACCTCATGACCTTCCTGGCGGCGAGCCCCACGCCGTACCACGCCGTGGCGAACTCCGCCGAGCGGCTGGAGAAGGCCGGATTCCGTCAGGTCGCCGAGACCGACGCGTGGGACGGCACGAGCGGAGGGAAGTTCGTGCTGCGCGGCGGCGCGATCGTCGCCTGGTACGTGCCCGAGGGCGCCGGACCCCACACCCCGTACCGGATCGTGGGCGCGCACACCGACTCCCCGAACCTGCGCGTCAAGCCGCAGCCGGACACCGGGGCGCACGGGTGGCGCCAGGTGGCCGTGGAGATCTACGGCGGACCGCTGCTGAACTCCTGGCTGGACCGCGACCTCGGGCTGGCCGGCCGGCTGGCACTGCGTGACGGCTCGACGCGCCTGGTCAACATCGACCGGCCGCTGCTGCGCGTCCCCCAGCTCGCCGTCCACCTCGACCGCTCCGTCTCCACCGAGGGGCTCAAGCTCGACAAGCAGCGTCATCTCCAGCCCGTCTGGGGCCTCGGCGACCCCCACGAGGGCGACCTGATCGCGTTCCTGGAGGAGGAGTCGGGTCTGCAGGCCGGCGAGATCACCGGCTGGGACCTGATGACCCACTCCGTCGAACCACCCGCCTACCTGGGCCGCGACAACGACCTGCTGGCCGGCCCCCGCATGGACAACCTGCTGTCCGTGCACGCGGGCACGGCGGCCCTGGTCGCGGTGGCCACGGCCGCGGGCTCCGGCTCCGAGCTCCCGTACATCCCCGTCCTGGCGGCCTTCGACCACGAGGAGAACGGCTCCCAGAGCGACACCGGCGCCGACGGTCCGCTGCTCGGCGGCGTACTCGAACGCTCGGTGTTCGCGCGGGGCGGCACGTACGAGGACCGGGCACGCTCCTTCGCGGGCACCGTCTGCCTCTCCTCCGACACCGGCCACGCCGTCCACCCCAACTACGCGGAGCGGCACGACCCGACGCACCACCCGCGCGCGGGCGGCGGCCCCATCCTCAAGGTGAACGTCAACAACCGCTACGCCACCGACGGCGCGGGCCGCGCGGTCTTCACCGCCGCCTGCGAGAAGGCCGGCGTGCCCTTCCAGACCTTCGTCTCGAACAACTCCATGCCCTGCGGCACCACCATCGGCCCGATCACCGCGGCCCGCCACGGCATCAAGACCATCGACATCGGCGTGGCCATCCTGTCGATGCACAGCGCCCGCGAACTGTGCGGCACCGACGACCCGTTCCTGTTGGCCAACGCGTTGGTGGCGTTCCTGGAGGGATAGCCCTCGTGGGATGACGCCGAACGGTGCCACCGAGCGGCGAGTGAGCGCCTCCGCATGTCTCGCGGGGTCCCGGGTACCCGGAACGAGCCCGGAAAGACCGCGAGTTGCTACTCCAAGGAGGCGACACCCATGGGCCTGGGCGGCTGCATCATCCTGATCGGCGCGGGGGCCATCCTCACGTTCGCGACCGACTGGCACATGAAGGGGGTCAACCTCGACCTGGTCGGCGTCATCTTCATGGTCGTCGGACTGATCGGGGTACTGACGTTCAACAGCATCGCGAGGCGGCGCCGCGTGGTGGTACCGCCGACCACTCCGGTGATCGAGGAGGAGCGGCACCACCGCGGCGGATACGGCGTATAGCCGCAGGTCAGTCGTCCATCCCCGCCAGCACCAGCGGCAGCCGGAGCGCACCGCCCTCGGTGAGGCGGACCGGCACACCCCAGTCCTGCTGGTGGACGTGACAGGCCGGGTACTCGTTCGACGGATCGTCGTCGCAGGACGCGGCCATCGCGGAGACGTGCAGGACACCCTCCGTGACGGCCGGGTTCAGCTCCAGGGCCCGGGAGAGATCCGTGCCCGCCCCCTCGCCGTCGAGCAGCAGCTCGGGCGGCGTCGAGGAGACGAGCAGCCGGGTGGACGGACCGTAGCGGACGTCCAGCTTCTGGCCCGCGGGAGCCTGGAAGATCACGTCCAACCGGAGCCCGCCCGGGGCGACTTCGGTGGCGGCGCGCTGGGTGCGGTGGGCCACCGACTCCACCCTCACGGCCTCCTCGGGCAGACGCAGCCGGGTCAGCCGGTGCCGGGCGGACTCGACGACCACGATGTCGTCACCCACCAGGACCGCGTCGCTCGGCTCCCGCAAGTCCGTGGCCAGCGTGGTCACTTCACCGGTCGCCGGGTCGTAGCGGCGCAGCGCGTGGTTGTAGGTGTCGCTGATCGCGACCGAACCGTCGGGCAGCGCCGTGACGCCCAACGGGTGCTGGAGCAGCGCTTGTCCGGCGGCACCGTCACGGTGGCCGAAGTCGAACAGGCCGGTGCCGACGGCGGTGTGCACGCTGCCGTCGAGCCCGATCCAACGCAGCGCCGAGGTCTCGGAGTCGGCCACCCAGAGCCGGTCGGCGGTGGCCGCCAGCCCGGACGGCTGGGCGAACCAGGCCTCGGCCGGCGGGCCGTCGACGAGTCCCTCGTTGGTCGTGCCCGCGGCGACCTCGACGGTCCCGTCCGCGGGGTCGTACGCCCACAGCTGGTGCACCCCCGCCATGGCGATCCAGACCCTGCCGCCGAAGAACGCGACGTCCCAGGGCGAGGACAGGTCGACCTCGCGCGCCGGGCCGGACGTCGGTGACCCCTGCCACCACTGCCGGCCGGTCCCCGCGAGGGTCGTGACCTCGCCGGTCGCGAGGTCGACGCGGCGCAGGGCGTGGTTCACGGTGTCGGCCACCACGACCGCGCCGTCGGCGTCCGCACCGAGCAGCGCCAGTCCCTGCGGTTCGCTGAACCCGGCCGCGTCGGCCGGTCCGTCCACGAAACCGCGCACACCGGACCCAATGCGCCGCACGACCGTCTCGCCGTCCGCTTCGAGTTCCACCAGCTGATGCCGGGTCGTGTCGCTGACCAGGAAGTTCCCGCTCGGCAGGGCGAGCGCCTTGCCGGGGAAGCGGAGCGCGGTCGGCTCCGGCTCCGGTGCCACGTACGGGCCGTCCCCGCGCCGCAGCGTCCCCTTGGCCGCGTGCTCGGCCTCCAGCTCCTCCACCAGCCGGGCGATCGCGTGCGCGTGCCCCTCCCCGGCGTGCTGCGCGACGACGTACCCCTCGGGGTCGATCACCACGAGCGTCGGCCAGGCCCGCACCGCGTACTGCTTCCAGGTGGCGAGCTCGGGGTCGTCCAGCACCGGGTGCTCGACGCCGTACCGCTCGACGGCGTCCACGACCGCCTGGTGCTCGGCCTCGTGCACGAACTTCGGCGAGTGCACCCCGATGATCACCACGGTGTCCCGGTGCTTCTCCTCCAGCTCCCGCAGCTCGTCCAGGACGTGCAGGCAGTTGATGCAGCAGAAGGTCCAAAAATCAACCACAACGCACTTGCCCCGCAGGTCGGCGAGGGTGAGTTCGTTGCCTCCGGTGTTCAGCCAGCCGCCCTTGCCGATCAGCTCGGGGGCGCGGACACGGACACGGCGGGGCGCGGGGGCGGGGGCGGCGTCGTTCATGCTTCAAGCATGCCATCCGGCTGTGAATCCCGGTTCGAACGTGTATGGCTGGGGCCTGGGGACAGGGGGGCGACAGTCGGCCGAGGCCAGGAAAGAGATCGCCACCGGGCGGCGGCGCGGACGGTGACGCGGCGCAGCGGGGCGGACGGTGCCGGCGCAGCGGCGCGGACGGTGCCGACCGATCGATTCCTCACAGGAGCGACAGCGCCACACGCTAATTTGGGGCACCCGAAGCAGAGGAGAGCCCCGTGGGCAAGGTGGTCATGTACAGCTCGGTGTCGGTGGACGGCTTCGTCGCGGACGAGAATGACCAGCCCGGACCGCTGTTCGACTGGTTGTCCAACGGTGACGTCCACTTGGACGAGAGCGGCGAGGTGAAGGTGTCGCAGACGTCCTACGACCACACCCGGCCGTACTGGGACCAGATCGGGGTGACACTCGTCGGCCGCCACGTCTTCGACATGACGGATGGCTGGGACGGGAAGCCTCCGGGCGGGATCGACCACGTGGTCGTCGTGACGCACCGGCCGGAGCCCGAGGGCTGGGACCCCGAGGCGCCGTTTCACTTCGTCGACGGCGTCGAGGCGGCCATGGCCAAGGCGCAGGAGCTCGCGGGTGACCGCCTGGTCGAGGTCGCCGCCGGCGACGTCGGTGGCCAGGTGCTCGCCGCGGGCCTGATCGACGAGGTGCGCATGGACGTCGTACCCGTCGTGCTCGGGTCCGGCAAGCGCTACTTCGGGTCGGTCCACGCGCAGCACCTGTTGGAGGATCCCGACGTGGTGATCCAGGGCGACCGGGTGCTGCACCTGCGCTATCGGGTGCGCCGTTGACCGATCCGAGCGGGTACGCGAGGAAGTCCACCGCGAACGGTGACACAGGACCGGGTCGTGGATGAGCTTTCGGGTGTACGCGGCGCCGAGCGGGCCGCACGGCGGCTGACCGCCGGTCCACCGGCCCTTGGCGCGCAGGTGGCGCCCGGCCGAGCGATTCGAGCGCCCGGATTCTCCGACTCGGAGCGGGCGATCTCAGCAAGCGTGGCGGCGACGACGGCCCTCGCCGGTCACAGGGCATGCCCCCTGGTCGCGTCCACATGGTCCGGGATCTCGTCGTGGTGGTCGCCGACGGTGAGCGTGCCCGTGGGTTCGAACATCAGGATCGCGGCCCCGTCCGGAGCGCTCGGCTTGTGTTCGGTGCCGCGCGGGACGGTGAAGACGGAGCCCTTGGGGAGGACGATGGTCCGCTCGCCGGCCGGCTCCCGCAGTGCGATGGTCAGCTCGCCCTCCAGGACCAGGAAGAACTCGTCCGTGTGGTCGTGCGCGTGCCAGAGGTGCTCGCCCTCGACCTTGGCCACGCGTACGTCGTAGTCGTTGACGGCGGTGACGATACGGGGGCTCCACAGGTCGGAGAAGGAGGCGAGGGCGGCGGGCAGGGAGACGGGTTCGTTGGCCATGCCGTCATCCTCGGCCTGGTCCGGCGGGACCACGAGTGCTAGAAATCGCACATGCCGCAAGGATCCTCGCACCCCGTCCTCCCAGGCGCCCCCGGGACCACTCCCGGAGCCACTCGCGGGACCGCCGCGCACCGGGTCGTCCTGATCGTCGACGAGAACTCCAACCCCTTCGAGATGAGCTGCGCCATCGAGGTCTTCGGGCTGCGCAGACCCGAGCTGGGACGGGAGCTGTACGACTTCCGGCTGTGCGCGGCCTCCGCGCGCACCCGGATGCGGGACGGGTTCTTCACGCTCGCCGACGTCGCCGGGCTGGACGCGGCCGAGGACGCCGACACGCTGATCGTGCCGAACCGTCCCGACACCGACGCGCCGCGCTCCCCCGAGGTCCTGGACGCCATACGCCGGGCGCACGCGCGGGGCGCGCGACTGATCGGATTCTGCTCCGGCGCATTCACGCTCGCGGAAGCCGGGCTGCTGGAGGGCCGGCGGGCGGCCTGTCACTGGATGTGGGCGCCGTCGTTCCGGGCGCGGTTCCCGGAGGTGCGGCTGGAGCCGGACGTGCTGTTCGTGGACGACGGGGACATCCTCACCGCGTCCGGCAGCGCGTCGGCGCTCGACCTCGGGCTGCACGTCGTACGGCGTGACCACGGCGCCGAGATCGCCAACGCCGTCAGCCGGCGGCTGGTCTTCGCCGCGCACCGCGACGGCGGGCAGCGGCAGTTCGTCGAGCGCCCCGTGCCCGACGTACCGGACGAGTCCCTCGCACCCCTGCTGACCTGGGCGCGGGAGCGGCTCGGGGAACCCCTCACGGTGGCCGACCTCGCGGCGCACGCGGCACTCAGCCCGGCCACCCTGCACCGGCGCTTCCGGGCCCAGCTCGGGACCACCCCGCTGGCGTGGCTGACCGGGGAACGGGTGGCGCTGGCCTGTCGCCTCATCGAGCGGGGCGAGCACCGGATCGAGGTCGTCGCGCGGCGCAGCGGCCTCGGCACCGCCGCGAACCTCAGGACGCGGCTGCGGCGGGAGACGGGACTGAGCCCATCGGCCTACAGACGGCGTTTCGGACCGGCCACCGGGGAAGCCGTGACGGTATGAGATTCCTCGTGCGCGACCGGCTCCTCGGCTTCGGTGACGACTACTGGATCGAGGACGAGCACGGCAACAAGGTGTTCCTCGTCGACGGCAAGGCGATGCGGCTGCGGGACACCTTCGAGCTGAAGGACACGCGGGGGCGCGTCCTCATCGACATCCACCAGAAGATGTTCGCCCTGCGGGACACCATGGTCATCGGGCGGGACGGCGAGACGCTGGCCACCATCCGGCGCAAGCGGCTGTCGCTGCTGCGCAACCACTACCGGGTGGCCCTGGTGGACGGCAGCGAACTCGACGTCAGCGGGAAGATCCTGGACCGGGAGTTCGGGATCGACTACGACGGGGAGCTGCTCGCGCAGATCTCGCGGCGGTGGCTGCGGGTGCGCGAGACGTACGGCGTCGACGTCGTCCGGGACGACGCGGACATGGCGCTGCTGATCGCGGTGGCGGTCTGCGTGATCCACCTGGCCGAGAAGGAGCACGGTTCGGACTGACACCGGCGCCGTGGCGTGGCGTGTGTCGTGGCTCGGCGTGCGTCGTGGCTCGGCGTGCGTCGTGGCTCGGGCAGGTGTCGTGGCTCGGCAGGTCGTGTCGTGCCGCACCGCGCACGCCGGACGCGTACGCCGGTCCCTCGCGTCTGCGCCGTACGCCGGGTCCGTGTGTCAGCGGCGTACGCCGGATCCCTCTGTCAGTGGCGGGGCGTGGTGAGGCCGAGCGCGCGGTCCTTGAGCGCCGGGAACTGCTCCCTCGTCGTCGCGACCCTGGCCGGGTCGAACTCGACCGTGAGGACCTCCTCGCCGGAGCCCGCCTCCGCGAGGACCTCTCCCCAGGGGTCGACCACGATCGAGTGACCGGCCTGGGGAACGTCGGCGTGGGTGCCGGCCGTTCCACAGGCGAGTACGAACGCCTGGTTCTCCACCGCGCGGGCCCGCGCGAGGAGGGTCCAGTGGGCGCGGCGGCGCTCGGGCCAGCCGGCGGGGACGACGAAGGTCTCGGCGCCCTCGTCGACGAGCCCGCGGAAGAGCTCGGGGAAGCGGAGGTCGTAGCAGGTGGCGACGCCGACGGTGGTCTCCGGGAGGCGGACCGTCACCAGCTCGCCGCCCGCGCCCATCAGTACGGCCTCGCCCTTGTCGAAGCCGAAGCGGTGGATCTTGCGGTAGGCGGCGGCGAGGTCGCCGGAGGGCGAGAAGACGAGGGAGGTGTTGTAGAGCGTTCCGTCCGCGGCGCGTTCCGGGACCGACCCCGCGTGCAGCCACACGCCCGCGCCGCTCGCCGCCTTCGCCATGACCTCGGCCGTCGGCCCCTCCAGGGTCTCCGACTCCGCGGCGAACGACTCGTAGGCGAACGCCCCCGTGGTCCACAGCTCGGGGAGCACCACCAGGTCCACTCCGGCTTGTTCTCGTACCAGAGCCGCCACTCGCCGCCGACGCGAATCGACCGATTCAGTGGCTTTTACGTCGATCTGGAGCAGAGAGGCGTGCACACTACCACCGTCCTGGCATTCGAGCCGTCCATACGGGCCTACGATCGTCACACGAAAGCACTGCCGGGGTGCCTCACAGCAGCGTAACTTAGCGTTCCAAGACACCCACTGCCCGCGTACCGACCGCCCGAGGGGTCCCGTTCCGTGAGTCTGCATCCGAGCCTTCAGTCCTACGCCGACGCCTGGGCCCACTCCATCGACGCGATAACCGAGTTGGTGTCACCGCTGGTGGAGGGCGAATGGAACCGGCGTACGCCCTGCCCGGGCTGGTCGGTGCGGGATCTGGTGTCGCACGTGATCGGGCTCGACTGCGAGATGCTGGGCGATCCGCGGCCGATCCACACGCTCCCCCGGGACCTGTTCCACGTCACGAATGAGCACCAGCGCTACATGGAGATGCAGGTCGATGTGCGCCGCCACCACACGGCGCCCGAGATGACCTCCGAGCTGGAGTACACGATCATCCGTCGCAACCGTCAGCTGCGGAACGAGACGCGGCAGCCGGACGCCAAGGTACGCGGTCCGCTCGGCACCGAGGTGACCCTCGAACACGCCATGCGGAACCGGGCGTTCGACGTGTGGGTGCACGAGCAGGACCTCCGGACCACCCTCGGCCGGCCGGGCAACCTCGACTCCCCGGGCGCGCAGATCGTCCGCGACCAGCTGCTCGCCGCGCTGCCGAAGGTGGTGGCCAAGGACGCGGGGGCGCCCGCGCAGTCGGCGGTCGTCTTCGACGTCCACGGGCCCGTGGAGTTCCTGCGCACGGTGCGCGTCGACGCCGAGGGGCGCGGCTCGATAGACGGTGCCCCCTCCCTCGGCCCGGCCGCCACCCTCACTCTCGACTGGGAGACGTTCTTCCGTCTGGCCTGCGGGCGTGTCACCCCCGAAGCCGTCTCCGACCGCATCAAGTCCGAGGGCGACCCGGAGCTGACCACGGCGATCCTCCGCAACTTCAGGGTCACGCCGTAACGGCCGGCGGGCCCGGAGCAGTCCGGGGTCCGCGGCGAGGGCCCCGGAAAAAGCGTGGGCCGGTCGCCCCCGCCCGAGCGGGACCGAGAGCTCGGGGGAAGGGTGGGGGCGGCGTCGCGAGGCGCCCCGGCGGTGACTACGCCGGTACGTGCACCGTCTCCACCCGGCTCGCGACCAACCGCTCCCGCTCCCTGCGCGCGGCCTCCTTGCGCAGCCGGAAGATCTGGCTCAGCCCGACCGCCTGAAGGACGAACACCGCGGAGAACGCGATCCGGTAGTTGTCGCCGGTCGAGTCCAGCAGCACCCCGATCGCGAACAGCGTCGTCATGGAGGCGACGAAACCGCCCATGTTGGTGATCCCGGACGCGGTCCCCTGCCGTTCCGGGGGATTCGCGGGCCGCGCGAAGTCGAACCCGATCATGGAAGCCGGCCCGCAGGCCCCCAGCACGGTGCACAGCGTCACCAGCAGCCACATCGGCGCGTGCTGCCCGGGGTAGGCCACCGCGCTCGCCCATGCCACCGCGGTCGCCGACACCGTCCCGAGCGCCAGCGGCAGCCGCGCCGCGTGGTGGCGGGCGACGATCTGCCCGTACACGAGCCCGACGAACATGTTGGACAGGACGACGAGGGTGAGCAGTTCTCCGGCCGTCGCCCGCGACAGCCCCTCCGCCTCGACCAGGAACGGCATGCCCCACAGCAGGAGGAACACCATCGCCGGGAACTGCGTCGTGAAGTGCACCCACATGCCCAGCCGGGTGCCGGGCTCGCGCCAGGACGCCAGGATCTGCCGGCGCACATAGGCGGCGCCCTGGTGCGGGAACGGCTCCGGCTCGTGGCCCTCGGGGTGGTCCTTGAGGAAGAGGAGCAGCAGGACGAGGACGACCACGCCCGCGGACGCGCTGCCCGCGAACGCCGCCGTCCATCCGACCCCGTGCAGCAGGCGCGCGATCACGAGGGTCGACACGAGGTTGCCCGCCATGCCGACGAGCCCCGCGAGCTGAGCGACCAACGGCCCGCGCCGGGCCGGGAACCAGCGGGTGCCCAGCCGCAGCACGCTGATGAACGTCATGGCGTCCCCGCAGCCCAGCAATGCCCGCGAGGCCAGCGCCATCCCGTACGAGGACGAGAACGCGAAGCCCAGCTGTCCCACGGTGAACAGCACCACGCCGAAGGTCAGCACCCGCTTGGTGCCGAGCCGGTCGACGAGCAGTCCGACCGGTATCTGCATGCCCGCGTAGACGAGGAGTTGGAGGATCGAGAAGGTGGAGAGGGCCGAGGCGTTCACATGGAAGCGGTCCGCGGCGTCGAGTCCGGCCACCCCGAGCGACGTACGGAAGATGACCGCGACGAAATACACGGCGACGCCGATGCCCCAGACGCCGACGGCGCGGCGCCCGCCGGGCGGATCACCCGGCAGCGACACGGCCGAGTGCGAGCTCATCGCACCTCTCCCCGCGCCAGGTTCGAGAACCAGCTGACGTGCCGGTGGACGATGTCGACGGCCGCCGCCGCGTCGCCGGAGCGCAGGGCCTCGAGGATCTCCTCGTGCTCGGTGAGCGTCTTGGTGATCCGGTCGGGGTGCGCGTGCATGACGGCCACTCCCATCCTCAACTGACGGTCGCGGAGCTGGTCGTAGAGACGGGAGAGGATCTCGTTGGCGCCACTGCGGACGATCTCCGCGTGGAAGCAGCGGTCGGTGACGGCGGCGCCGGCCAGGTCGCCCGCCGCGGCCTGTTCCTTCTGCTGGGCGAGGAGTTCCTCCAGCCGCGCGATGAGCCGCGGCGCGGCAGGTACGGCCTTGCGGACCGCGTGCTCCTCGACGAGCTGGCGGGTCTCGACCACGTCCGCGATCTCCTGCGCGGAGACGGGCAGGACGAGTGCGCCCTTCTTCGGGTAGAGCCTGATCAGGCCCTCGACCTCCAGCCGGAGCAGCGCCTCGCGCACCGGCGTACGGGACACCCCGACCGCGTCGGCGAGTTCGCCCTCGGTGAGCAGCGTCCCTCCTTCGTAACGGCGCTCCAGGACACCCTGCTTGACGTGGGCGTAGACACGGTCGGCGGCGGGCGGCTGTTTCACCGGAGGGACGGCGGGCGGGGCGGACACGGGTGGGGCGGCAGGCATGCGCACATCATAGATACAACACGCACGCATCGCGGTTCCCCGTCCAGGATGCGGACCGGCGCGACCCGACGGCTTCTCGCGCGTTCACCTTGGGGCTCCCGGCGTAACCCACGTCACATCATTCAGTTCCCTTTTCCGTGCATCCCTTTGGGTACGTGGGGAGTCCGTACGTGAGACGACACTGCCATGTGCCGTTCTCCCAGGGGCATTTCGCGCATTCGGAGCGTTTATTTTGATTACCGGCATTAAGGGCACACGTTTCCGCAGGGCCGCCGCCGTGACCGTCACCACCGGCGCCGTTCTGGCCGCCGGAGCCTTCGGCGCGGCACCCGCGGGTGCCGTGGCCACCCCCACCATCGCCGCCAAGGGCGGCTACGTGATGAACAACGGCACGGCCGCGACCCTCTACACCAAGGCCGCGGACACTCCGCTTTCCACCGGCTCCACCACCAAGATCATGACGGCCAAGGTCGTACTGGCCCAGTCGAACCTGAACCTGGACTCCACCGTCACCATCCAGAAGGCGTACAGCGACTACGTGGTCGCCAACAACGCCTCCCAGGCGCACCTCATCGTCGGTGACAAGGTCACCGTCCGTCAGCTCCTCTACGGGCTGATGCTGCCGTCGGGCTGCGACGCCGCGTACGCGCTCGCCGACAAGTTCGGCTCGGGCTCGACCCGCGCCGCCCGCGTGAAGTCCTTCATCGGCAAGATGAACACCGCGGCGCAGAGCCTCCACCTGGCACACACGCACTTCGACTCGTTCGACGGCATCGGCAACGGCAACAACTACTCGACGCCGCGCGACCTGACGAAGATCGCCAGCAGCGCGATGAAGAACGCCACGTTCAAGTCGGTCGTGAAGACGAAGTCGTACACGGCGAAGACCAAGACGAAGACCGGCGGCACCCGCACCATGGCCGCGTGGACCAACACCAACGGTCTGCTCAGCAGCTACAGCGGCACCATCGGCGTGAAGACGGGCTCCGGCCCCGAGGCCAAGTACTGCCTCGTCTTCGCCGCCACGCGTAACGGCAAGACGGTCATCGGCACGGTCCTCGCGTCGACCTCCATCCCGGCCCGCGAGTCGGACGCGAAGAAGCTCATGAGCTACGCCTTCGCCAAGTAGTCCTCCCTCCGGGGAAAGCACCACCCGCAGACGAGAAGGGGGCCCGCCGCGAACAGCGACGGGCCCCCTTCGTCGCACCCACCGCCGCCGCGGAACGCCGCTCCACCCATGTGACGACCCCGTGACGGTCTCCCGACCGGGCATCGAACAGCCCTACGATGAAGGCCGAGTTGCCGATGCGACGAGGGGGAACGGCACACGTGGGTGATACGACGGGCGGGCGCAAGGACCTCCGGATCCCCGACTCCGGGCTGAAGAAGCTCGCCGAGGATCTGCACGCCATGCAGGACCACCTGGACAAGCAGGTCGAGCGCATGGACACGATCGTCGACGGCATCGAGGCCGGCTGGCGCGGCCCGGCGGCCACGGCGTACCGGACCTTCCACCGCGCGGCGGCGCAGGACGCCGTACGCATCCGCGAAGTGATGGAACTCCTGGAGCAGGCCGTGCGGATGAGCCGGGGCGGCTTCTCCCGGCTGGAACTGGACACCCTGGAGAACTTCCGCAGGATCCAGGTCGGCGCGGACATCACCAGCGAGGTGGACAAGCTCTCCACTCCGAACCCGGCCGCGACGGGACAGCCCGCACGCCCGCACAGCAGCCTCGACGCGATGTGACCTCGCGCGGGCACCACGACCAGCGGTAAGCCAACCCGGGGGGATACGGATGTCGGCCGACGACGACCACATAACAGTGGCCTTCGCCACACTGAGACACCTCACCATCGAACTGGAGGACATCCTCAGGCAGCTCAACGGCAGACTGGACGACCTCTACGAACGGATCGAGCCGGTCGTCCTGTCCTGGCAGGGCGAGACCCGCGAGGTCTTCGTCGACAAACTGGACGAGTGGAGCCACTCCGCCGAGGACCTCCAGGCCGCCCAGAAATGGCTGCACGAGATCGTCACCTCGGGACATGTCACCTACGCGGCGGCGCACCGGGCGGTGCTACGCGGCTGGGGAGGCGCCTGATGGGAACCGCCGTCCCGCCACAGGGCGGGACCATCGACGTCAGACCCTCCGGTCTGCACCGGGTGGCCGGCGCGTTCGCCGGGCAGCAGACGCCCTTCGACAAAGCTGCCAGGGATCTGGTGACGGCCCTGGAGAAGTACCCCGACGCGGGCGGTTACGGCACCGCGGCCCAGGCCTTCGCCACGGCGTACGTCGAGGTCGGCAACCGCTACCTGGAGGTCTGGGCCAGGAGCGTGGTCAGCGTCGGAGGCGCCGCCGTCGGGTTCGCCACGACCGCGAACAACTACTCCAGGGCCGAGGCCGCCAACGACGCCTCCGGCAGGACGCCGGCCCAGGTGCAGGCACCGCCGGTGGTCATCGACAAGGTCCCCGACTACGGATCGGTCCCGGACCTGAAATGGGGTGACGACGACGGCGGTGACGACTTCATCCGCTCGCTGCTCGAATACGTCCCCGACGTCGTCTGGCACATCCTGCGGCCCCTGCTGGAACACGCCTTCCGCTGGGGCAAGGTCGCCGAGGTCTACCCGTTCCCCCAACAGCACTACCTCAACTCCCTGTCCCAGTCCTGGGCGGACATGACCATGTCGCTCTCGCTGACGGAGAGCACGCTGACCGGTCAGGTGAGCGGGATCACCCAGCAGAGCAACAGCGAGTGGTACGACGCCATGCGCCGGTTCTGCAGTTCGCTGTGGGGCACCACCGCCTGGGGCAGGCACACCGGCGGCTACGAGTGGGGGCACGACAGCGCCGCCGCCCAGACCGCGACACACCCCGTCATGACCGTCCTGTTCGACTCCGCGATGAAGATCAGTGACCGGCTGCGGGACTTCGCCGAGGCAGCCGTCGAGCTGAACCACGACGTCTGGGAGATCTACTCCAGAGCCGTGAAGCAGGCCATCGGTGATCTCGACCTCAGCCACCTCGACGCGGGGGACCTCAAGGACGGTGCCAAGGCGGTGGGCCGCTTCTTCAAGGGCCTCGCCAAGGGAGCCGTGGAACTCGGGGCCGAGATCACGCTGAACATCGACACCGCGGCACTGAACGCCGTCGTGGAGAAGTACAACAACCGGGTCGACGCGCTCACTCCCCAACTCCGCGCGCTCAAGGGTGATATCGACGAGGCGTACCGCCAGGCCCCCACCTACGCCGCCGAGGAGGCCCGCGCGGAAGCTTTCGGGGCGCGCTCACTCAACGAATTCAAGAAGGAACACAAGTACACCAAGGACGACGACGAGAAGAACCATTTCTACCCGCTGGACCTGGCCAATGACGAAGGGCTTTTCGGCGGTCACTCCATCGACAAGCACGTGGGACTGAGCGACGACCAGCTCAAGGGCCGACTTCGCGACGATTCGAGTGCGAGCTCGGCCTCGACCTTCAAGGATCTCCCGTCCGCGCAGCGCTACACGCAGGCGGCTCTCGACGACATCGACAACGCGGACCGCATCGAGAAATGGATCGAACGGGTCGAGAGAAGGAAACGGAACAACCCGGGATGGGATCCGAACAATTCAAAGATCCAGCCGCCGGTCGAACTCTCCTTCACCGACGTGACCGGATCGACCGTCAGCGGTGCGGACTACTCCACCGCCGGTGATCGGGCCCCGGTGAGCGATACGCACCGAGTGCGGGTCGTACTACGATACCGCGACGGAATCGACCCTCCCTTCACCGTCGTCACGTCAATGCCGGTGAACTGATGGGCAGAACCCGCGACTTACGCAACAGCGGTGGTCCGGACGCGGAAAGACTCCCCGGAGGCTCGGCCGCACACCCCCCGAGAAGGATCCCCTCGAAAGGAAATACCGTGCTGTCGTTCACGTGGTCCGCCTTCGACCGAGGTCCGGTGGCCAGGGTCCTCGATCTGGCGATCATGTGCCAGGAGTCCCAGGGCACATACGAGCTCACCGACGAACTGGGCGCTCTCGTACGCCTCATCCGCTCGTCCGACGAGGCCGAGTGGCTCTGCCCGGTCACCGCCGTCACCGCGCTCCTCGATCTCGCGGCCGAACACCTCTCGGCCCGGCCGGACGCGCCGCTGCCCGAGGAATTCACGGCGAAACTCGGCCGCGCGGCAGCGGGAACCGACGGCCCCGCATACTTGCGCCTGCTGGCCGAGACCATCCGTCTCGTCGAGCGGGAGGGTGTCACGGACCCCGGCGGCGCTCCCGGCTCCGCATGGGAGTCAGAAGTCCGGTTCCGTGCGCTGCGGGGATTCCACGACAACTGGCTCTCGGACGGCGAGTACCCGACGCCCCAGGAAGCGGTCCGTGCCGCGATCGACTCGGAGCACCCGTTCTGCGGGGAGTTCCTCGCCCCCGTCGCGGCGCAGGCCCAGTACGCCCTCGTGCACGTACTGGAGTCGCACGACGCACAGTCCACGATGGCCCGGACCATGCCGTGGGCCACCGCGGAGACACTCACGGTCCTGCTGGACACCGTCAACGGCCACCTGCGGCACGACCACACCGCCTCCTGACCGACGCCGCCGTCCCCCGGCCGCCCGCCATCCCACCTCGACAGACAGGCACGCGCCAGCCATGACCACCGCACAACGGGCAGCGACCTATCCCGACCGCGAGACCGCCCAGTGGGCCACCCAGCAGACCGTCAACCGGAACGAACAGGTCATCCACCGCTGGCTGGCCCTCTCCACCCGCGCGAGGCTGACCATCGAGGCGGCCTGGCCGAGCCGCCCGGACCCGGTGGGCCGGGTGCTGCTGCAGGCGATGATGCTGGCGGGGCGCGAGTCCGTCGAGGTCCGGGCCGCGCGCGTCATCCTGAAGCGGGACGCGTCGAAGCCGCACGGATTCGTCGTGCACGCCACGTTCCCCGTCTACCTCTGACCCCACTCCGCGATCTCGCGTCCCCCTCACCCACGGAGCCGACCGCCGTGCCCATGAATCCCCTCGAACACGACCGCCGCTACGGTGAGTTGGACCAGGTCGTACGCGCCTACACGGGTCGCGTCGCCGACGACACCGAGGAGGAACCGAGCACCGCCCTGACCGCGTATCTGCGGCACACCTGGCACACCCGCCCCTGGGCCCTGCCGATCGCCGAACAGCAACTGCGCGAGTACGCCCGCAACCCCCCGGGGCGGCTGCGGCACCGTCTGGGCGAGTTCTACGAGATCCCCGACGTCGGCCTGCCCGAGGGCGCCGTCCAGAACTGGCTGCTTCTCCTCGCCGATCACATCAGGCGAAGCGTCGAGGACGGCCAGGTGCCGGCTCCGGCCAGCCCTGTCACCCATGGGGAGTGGCACGCCCGCTTCCCCGAACTCGCCCAGTTCCTCGGCGGATGGTTCTCCCAGGACATGCCGGACGAGTTCGACGACCACGACGCGGCCGTCGCCGACTACACCGGCACCACCGATCCGCAGCTGGTGGCCCGCCTGGTCGGCGAGTTGCACGAGCTCCTCGCTCTGGACCTGGACGAGACCGGCTACGCCCTCGCCGTCGCCGAACTGGGCATGGAGGTCGACCCTCCTGCCTCGTACTCCCCCAGCGGCTGGCTGGCCCGCGTCGCCGGCCGGCTCACCGCGCCGCGCGCCGACTACGGGCCGCCGTCAGCGTAGGGGAGCCGTCCGAAGGGGAGCCATCCGAGAGAGGAACCGTCCGCAGGGGAGCCGCACGGTCCGGTCGCGCGCGGCTCCTCCCCGGTCGTCCCGCTACGCCCAGGTGATCAGCCGCTTCGGCTGCTCCAGGATCGCCGCCACGTCGGCGAGGACCTTGGAACCCAGCTCGCCGTCGACCAGACGGTGGTCGAAGGAGAGCGCGAGCGTCGTCACCTGGCGCGGCTTCACCTTGCCCTTGTGGACCCAGGGCTGGAGCTTGATCGCGCCGATCGCGAGGATCGCCGACTCGCCGGGATTGAGGATCGGCGTGCCGGTGTCGACGCCGAAGACGCCGACGTTGGTGATCGTCACCGTGCCGCCTTGCATCGCGGCCGGCGAGGTCTTGCCCTCGCGGGCCGTCGCCACCAGCTCGCCCAGGGACTCGGCGAGCTGGGGGAGCGTCTTGGTGTGCGCGTCCTTGATGTTCGGGACGAGCAGACCACGGGGCGTGGCGGCGGCGATGCCCAGGTTCACGTAGTGCTTGAGGACGATCTCCTGGGCCGCCTCGTCCCAGGACGCGTTGACGTCCGGGTTGCGCTTGATCGCCACCAGCAGGGCCTTGGCGATGAGCAGCAGCGGGTTCACGCGGAGACCCGCGAGATCCTTGTCCTGCTTGAGCTCCTCGACGAGCTTCATCGTGCGCGTCACGTCGACCGTCACGAACTCGGTGACGTGCGGAGCGGTGAACGCCGAGCCGACCATCGCGGTGGCGGTGGCCTTGCGGACACCCTTCACCGGGACACGGGTCTCCCGCACCGCGTCGTACGCGGCGACCGGGGCGGGGGCCTGGACGCGGGCGACCGTCACGGTCTCCTCGACGGACGTCTGCGGGGCCGGCACCGGCGCGGGCGCCACCGCCGCGTGGACGTCCTCGCGGGTGATGATGCCGTCCGGGCCCGACGGGGTGATCGTCGTCAGGTCGACGCCGAGGTCCTTGGCGAGCTTGCGGACCGGGGGCTTCGCCAGCGGGCGCGGCCTGCCGTGCCCGTTGAGCTCGCCCTGGATCGCGGCGGCCGCCGGGAACACCTCGGCCTGCTGCGGGGGGACCTCGGCGCCCTTGCGGGGCCGGCGCTTGGTGGAGGACTCGGCCACCCCGTACCCGACGAGGACCGGCTTGCGGCCCTCGGGCTTGGGCTCCTCGTCGGCCGGGGCCGGCGGGACCACGGGCTCGGCGGCCGGGGCCGCCGCGGGCGCCGCCTGCACGGGCGCCGCTCCCCCGGACACGTCCACCGAGATGATCACCTGGCCCACGTCCACCGTGGTCCCCTCGGGGAAGCGCAGTTCGCGCACCACGCCGTCGTACGGGATGGGCAGCTCGACCGCGGCCTTGGCGGTCTCGACCTCGCACACGACCTGGCCGTCGGTGACGGTGTCACCGGGCTGGACGTACCACTTGAGGATCTCCGCCTCGGTGAGTCCCTCGCCCACGTCGGGCATCTTGAACTCGCGGAGCCCCGACGCGTTCTCAGTCATCGTCGTCACGACCCTCTCCTCAGTACGCAAGCGAGCGGTCGACGGCGTCGAGCACCCGGTCCAGGCCCGGAAGGTACTCCTCCTCCAGGCGCGCCGGCGGATAGGGGGCGTGGTAGCCCCCGACCCGCAGGACGGGTGCCTCCAGGTGGTAGAAGCACCGCTCCGTGATGCGGGCGGCGATCTCCGCGCCCGTGCCCAGGAACACCGGGGCCTCATGCACCACGACCAGGTGGCGGGTCTTCTCCACCGAGGTCTGGACGGAGTCGAAGTCGATGGGCGACATCGAGCGCAGGTCCAGGACCTCGATCGACTTGCCCTCCTCCTGGGCGGCCGCCGCGGCCTCCAGGCAGACCTTCACCATCGGGCCGTACGCGGCGAGCGTCAGGTCGCTGCCCTCGCGGGCCACGACCGCCTTGTGCAGCGGACCGGGGATGGCGTCGGTGTTGACCTCGCTCTTGTCCCAGTAGCGCCGCTTGGGCTCGAAGAAGATCACCGGGTCGTCGCTCTGGATGGCCTGCTGCATCATCCAGTAGGCGTCGCTCGCGTTCGACGGGGAGACCACCTTGAGGCCCGCGACGTGCGCGAAGAGCGCCTCGGGGGACTCGGAGTGGTGCTCCACGGCGCCGATGCCGCCGCCGTAGGGAATGCGGATGACGACGGGGAGCTTGATCTTGCCGAGCGCCCGCGCGTGCATCTTCGCGAGCTGCGTGACGATCTGGTCGTACGCCGGGAAGACGAAACCGTCGAACTGGATCTCCACCACCGGGCGGTAGCCCCGCAGGGCCAGGCCGATCGCGGTGCCGACGATGCCCGACTCGGCGAGCGGGGTGTCGATGACCCGGTCCTCGCCGAAGTCCTTCTGGAGACCGTCGGTGACCCGGAAGACACCGCCGAGCTTGCCGACGTCCTCGCCCATGATCAGGACCTTGGGGTCGGTGTCGAGGGCCGTGCGCAGCGACTCGTTGATCGCCTTGGCCAGCGCCATCTTTTCCGCAGCCATCGCTACTTGCCCTCCCCTTCATCCGCGAACGACGCCTGGTAGGCGGCGAACTGGGCCCGCTCCTCGTCGACGAGCGCGTGCCCGTCCGCGTACACGTTCTCGAAGATCGCGAGGTGGTCCGGGTCCGGCATGGCCCGCACGACTTCGCGTACTCGTTTGCCCAACGTCTCGCTCTCGACCTCAAGTTCCGCGAAGAATCCCTCGTCCGCGTGGTTTGAGGCCTCCAGGTACGCGCGCAGGCGCAGGATCGGGTCCTTCGCCTCCCAGGCCTCGCGCTCCTCGTCCGCCCGGTACTTGGTCGGGTCGTCGGAGGTGGTGTGCGCGCCCATGCGGTACGTGTACGCCTCGACGAGCGTGGGCCCCTCGCCGCGGCGGGCCCGCTCCAGGGCCCACTTGGTCACGGCCAGGCAGGCCAGGACGTCGTTGCCGTCGACGCGGACGCCCGGGAAGCCGTAGCCCTGCGCGCGCTGGTAGAGCGGGACGCGGGTCTGCTTCTCGGTGGGCTCGGAGATCGCCCACTGGTTGTTCTGGCAGAAGAACACGACGGGCGCGTTGTAGACCGCGGAGAAGGTGAACGATTCGGCGACGTCGCCCTGGCTGGAGGCGCCGTCCCCGAAGTACGCGATCACGGCCGAGTCCGCGCCGTCCTTGGCGATGCCCATGGCGTAGCCGGTGGCGTGCAGGGTCTGCGAGCCGATGACGATCGTGTACAGGTGGAAGTTGTTGCTGTTCGGGTCCCAGCCGCCGTTGTTCACGCCGCGGAACATGCCGAGCAGGTTGGTCGGGTCGACCCCGCGGCACCAGGCGACGCCGTGCTCCCGGTAGGTCGGGAAGACGTAGTCGTCGTCACGGGTGGCCCGGCCCGAACCGATCTGGGCGGCCTCCTGGCCGAGCATCGAGGCCCACAGGCCGAGCTCGCCCTGGCGCTGCAGAGAGGTGGCCTCGGCGTCGAAGCGGCGGCTCAGCACCATGTCCCGGTAGAGGCCGCGCAGCTCCTCGGGGGTGATGTCGGCGACGTACGGGTCGTACGTGGCGTCCGCGACCCGCTCGCCCTCGGGCGTCAGCAGCTGGACGAGTTCGGGGTCCGCGCCCGAAGTACCCGGTGCCTTCTTGCCGGCCGCGCCGGTTCCCTTGCCGGCCGCGCCGGTTCCCTTGCCGGCCGCGGTCCTGCTCGCGGCGGTCTTTGAACCGGCCGTACTGGCGCCGCTTTTCGCAGCGGTCGTACCGGCGCTGCGTCGCGGCTTGCGCGCGGCAGTGCTCTCCACGGTCACGTGTGCTCCTCCGTCGGTCCGGCCCCCGGGGTTGCCGGGTGGCTGGGTTCCCCCTCGCTCGTCGAGAGCTCAGGGGAGCGGCTCGCCGTTCCAGTACCCGTGCACGGGGTGGGTGCCACTCGGCCGGAACAGGCGTGACAGGTGCCCCGGCGAGCGCCCTGCAACGGTCACGTTACCCAGTGCTCCACATTTCTGTGAAACCCCTCCTGACCTGCGTTTTTGCTTGGATTTCCAAGTACTTTTTAGTCGGATTTCCAAGTAGTTCGCGCGGGTCGGGAACAGTTGCTGGTCACAGCACTGGTCGCAGCCTTGCAGGGGGCCGGAACACCGGCACGTTATCCCGGCCACCCCGGGCACGGGAAGAGTGGACCTCCACGGGGCCGAAGGTGGTGTGTGACACTTACTTTGTGCCCGAAAACGGAAAAATTACCGTATTTCTCGTCGATGACCACGAGGTGGTGCGACGCGGGGTCCACGAGTTGCTCTCCGTGGAGGACGGCATCGAAGTGGTCGGCGAGGCCGGGACGGCCGCCGACGCGCTGGTACGGATTCCCGCCACGCACCCGGACGTCGCGGTGCTCGACGTCCGCCTCCCGGACGGCAGCGGTGTGGAGGTCTGCCGCGAGATCCGCTCCCGCGACGAGGCCATCAAGTGCCTGATGCTGACCTCCTACGCCGATGACGAGGCACTTTTCGAAGCGATCATGGCGGGCGCGTCGGGCTATGTGCTGAAGGCGATCCGCGGCGGTGAACTGCTGGCGGCCGTACGTGACGTCGCGGCCGGGAAGTCCCTGCTCGACCCGGAGGCCACGGCCCGGGTCCTGGAGCGGCTGCGCGACGGCGGCCCCCGCGGCGACGACCGGCTCGCCCACCTCACCGAGCAGGAGCGCAGGATCCTCGACCTGATCGGCGAGGGGCTGACCAACCGCGTGATAGGCGAGCGGCTGCATCTCGCCGAGAAGACGATCAAGAACTATGTGTCGAGCCTGCTGTCCAAGCTGGGCATGGAGCGGCGTTCCCAGGCGGCCGCGTACGTGGCGCGCCTCCAGGCGGAGAAGCAGCGCCGCTGAGGGCCCAGGGCGGGCGGGGCGAGGACTCGGGGGCATTCAGGACCTATGGCCCCTTTCCCGGGACGGGCGGCTCTTGCCGGGGCTGTCCGGATACCGAAGATTGGAAGAATGCCCACCGACGAACAGCTCGCCGTGGACCTGATGCGCCGCACCGACCACGGCCGGGTGGCCGCCAGTCGGCACGCGCTGCCCCTGCTCGCGGCGGCCCGCCACATCGTGGTGGACGGGCGCCTGCTGCTGCGGATGCACCGGGGCTGCGGAAGCCACCAGGCCTGCGCCGGCGGCGTCATCGCATACGGCACCGACAACCTGGGCTCCGCGCGGCCCGGCGAGAGCCTGTGGTCCGTGCAGATCGTGGGCCGGTGCGAGGCGGTCGAGCCGACCCCGGCGGAGCGTGAGCGTTTCGGACCCGCGCCGCGACTCGTGGACGGCGAACGCTTCGACCCGGTCTATCTGGGCGTCACACCCCAGGTCTGCACCGTGCACTCCACGGACGATGGCCTGGAACGGCAGTTCCAGCACATCCTGTGACCATCTCGTGATCAAACATGACTGTGTGTGACAAACGCAGGTCAGGGGCCTGTACGGTGCCCTAGCATCTGGCGCGTGCCGCGCTCATCCGTACCCATTCCTGTGATTCACGCGCCCCCTCTGGGCGCCCTCCTCCGCCAGTACGCCGCCGGGTCCGCGCTGACCTGCGACCCCGTCGAACAGGGGCTGCTCAACCGCGGCTACCGGCTGCGCACCACCCACGGCCGCTACTTCCTCAAGCACCATTTCGACCCCGAGACGGCCGACCCCGCCGCGATCGTGCGCCAGCACCGGGCGACCCAGCGTCTCGCGGATCTCGGCGTTCCCGTCGCCCCGCCGCTGGCCGGCACGGACGGACGCACGGTCGCCGTCGTCGGGGGCCACGCGTACGCCCTGCACCCCTGGATCGACGGCAGGCACCGGCACGGCGGCCAGCTCACCACGGAACAGTGCGCCCGGCTGGGAGCCCTCCTCGGCGTCGTCCACGCCAGTCTGGAACGGGTCATGGAGCGAGTGATGGCGACCCAGGGGCGCGCCCCGGGGGAACCGCCCACCGGCGCCCGGCCGGAGCGGATCACGGACCGGACTCCGGACCGGACTTCGGACCCAGGGTCGGACCGGACCCCGAAGGGAACCCCGGAGCGGGGTCAGGGGGCTCAGGACGGTGGTCGCGCGACGCCGGAAGGCCCGGCGGACCGCGGTCCCACCAGGGACACCGAGGGCACCGCCGGCCCCAAGGGCACCGCCGGCCCCGAGGACGCCGAGGCCCGCGCCGCCGAGGGCACCGACCCGGCCCGGGGCGTCGACCCCGCCGACACCTTCGCGCTCATCGACCGCCTGCTCGCCAGGGTGCGCAGCCACCGGCCGCCCGACGCCTTCGACGAACTGGCCCGGCACCGCCTCCTGGAACGGCGCGCCCTCCTGGAGAAGCACGCCGACCGGCGGCCCCCGCCGGGCGGCCCGGTGGGCTGGGTGCACGGCGACTTCCACCCGTTCAACCTGCTCTACCGCGACGGCGAACCGGCCGCGATCGTCGACTGGGACCGGCTCGGCGTCCACCCCCGCGCCGAAGAGGCCGTACGCGCCGCGATGATCTTCTTCGTACGGCCCGTGGGCGCGCTCGACCTGGCCAAGGTGCGGGCCTACGCACGCGCGTACCGACGAGCGGCGGGCGCGGGGGCCGCCGAACTGGCCGCCGCCGTGCACCGCGTGTGGTGGGAACGCCTCAACGACTTCTGGATGCTGCGCTGGCACTACGAGCGCGGCGACACCCGGGCCGACACCCAGTTCCCGGCGGCCTCGGCACTGGCGGTGTGGTGGACACGGGAGTACGACGCGGTGTGCGAGGCGTTCACGGGCTGATCGACGGCCGGGCCGTCGCCGGGGAGACCCCTGGAGACGGGCGGGGGGGCCCGGCGGGGCCGCCGGGGGCGCGGGGGGCGGC
>NZ_JBHWEL010000081.1:0-40474 GCF_042734135.1 Streptomyces sp. NPDC059668
GCCTCGCGCTGCGAGGTCCAGGTCGCCTACGCCATCGGCAAGGCCGAGCCCGTCGGTCTCTTCGTGGAGACCTTCGGCACCGCGAAGGTCGACGCGGAGAAGATCGAGACCGCCATCACCGAGGTCTTCGACCTCCGCCCGGCGGCCATCATCCGTGACCTCGACCTGCTGCGCCCGATCTACTCCCAGACGGCGGCCTACGGTCACTTCGGCCGGGAGCTGCCCGACTTCACGTGGGAGCGGACGGACCGGGTGGACGCGCTCCGCAGGGCCGTCGGCCTGTAACCGTTCGCGGCTCGCCGCGTCTTGACGAGGCCCGGCGCCCCCTCGGGGGTGGCGGGCCGCCGCGGGGGGGGGGTCGCGCCCCGCCCTTGGTGGCCCCGCCCGGGGGGGCCGCGCCCCGCTGGGCCGGCGCCCGGTACCCGTCCGCGGCCCGCCGCTTGTTCACGCGGCCCGGCGCCCATGCGGGGGTGCCGGGCCTCGTCGTGGGTCCGTGCCCGCCACGTCGGCCCCCGCCCGGCTTGTCGTCCCCACGTCCTCTGTCGTCCCCGCGTCCTCTGTCGCCCCCGTGTCGCCTGTCGTCCCGCCGTCGCCTGTCGGGTCCGCGCGGCCTGCTTCGTCGGTCCGGCGTCCCTGCCGGCGCTCGGCCGTGACGCGGCCGGCTCGGCACGGCGTCCGCGTCGGCGTCCGGCCCGGACGCCCTCGGCGGGGCACGCCCGCGGCGTCCGGCCCCGACGCCCTCGGCGGGGCACGCCCGCGGCGGAAAACGCCTGGCGCGGACCGCCCGCCGTTCCTACGCTGGTGATCTCCCGGTGCGATGGCCGCGGCTACTTCGGCGGAGCGCGTCCCTACGGGCGTGCGGTGAAACTGGACGCATCATGAGCCGCTGCCGCCTGGACCTCGGGAGAGCCGACGTCGCGACCCCCCTTCCCGCCGGTCGGAGGGTGTGGGAAGCGGGCGCGGCGCGAGGCGTCCGTGATCCGCGGCGGCCCTGGTCCGGGGCGCGCGGCGGTGTCGGTGCGGTCTGGTAGGAATACTGCTGTGAGCAGCGCGAACGGGCGGGGTGAGGAAGGCGCGGAGGGCGCGCCGCCCGAGCAGCTTGCGCTGATCCGCGAGGGCGTACGGCAGGCCAGGGCACCGAAGGCGAAGCCGCGGACCTGGCGCGGTGCCGCGCTCGCCAAGGAGCTGCCCGTCGCGCGGGTGCTCGTCGACAAGGGCGTGCTCCACCTGGACCGGTACTTCGACTACGCCGTGCCCGAGGAGCTCGACGCCCAGGCGCAGCCCGGCGTCCGGGTCCGGGTGCGGTTCGGGGCCGGACGGCACCGGGTGCGGGACGGGCGGCGCGAGGGCGGCGGCCTCATCGACGGCTTCCTCGTCGAGCGGCTGGCCGAGTCCGACTACGCAGGACCGCTCGCGGCGCTGGCCCAGGTGGTGTCTCCCGAACCGGTCCTCGGCCCCGAACTGCTGGGGCTGGCCCGGGCCGTCGCCGACCGGTACGCGGGCAGCCTCGCCGATGTGCTGCAACTCGCGGTGCCGCCGCGCAACGCCCGGGCGGAGGCGAAGCCCTCTCCCGCGCCCCTGCCCGCTCCCGACGCGCCCGCGGCGGAGTCCTGGACGCGGTATGCGCGGGGGTCGGCCTTCGTGGAGTCGCTCGCCCGCGGCGGCTCCCCCCGGGCCGTGTGGAACGCGTTGCCGGGCCCCGAATGGGCCGACGAGCTGGCGCGGGCCGTGGGCGCGACGCTCGCCTCGGGGCGCGGCGCGCTCGTCGTCGTACCGGACGGCCGGACCGTCTCCCGGGTGGACGCGGCGCTGACCTCGTTGCTGGGGGAGGGGCGGCACGCGGTCCTCACGGCCGAGGCCGGGCCCGAGAAGCGGTACCGGGAGTGGCTCGCCGTGCGGCGCGGATCCGTACGGGCCGTCGTGGGGACCCGCGCCGCCATGTTCGCGCCGGTGCGCGATCTCGGGCTCGTCGTCCTGTGGGACGACGGGGACGGCAGTCACAGCGAGCCGCACGCCCCCCAGCCGCATGCGCGGGAGGTCCTGCTGCTGCGGGCCGCCCACGACAAATGCGGCTTTCTGCTGGGGAGTTGGGGCTGCACGGTGGAGGCCGCGCAGTTGGTCGAGAGCGGCTGGGCGTTGCCGTTGGTCGCCGAGCGGGACCAGGTGAGGGCGAGCGCCCCGCTCGTCCGGACCGTGGGGGACGGGGATCTCGCGCGGGACGAGGCGGCACGGGCCGCCCGGCTGCCCACCCTGGCCTGGCAGGTCGTCAGGGAGGGGCTGCGGCACGGGCCCGTGCTGGTGCAGGTGCCGCGGCGCGGGTACGTACCGAGGCTGGCCTGCGCGCAGTGCCGGGCTCCTGCCCGGTGCCGGCACTGCGCCGGCCCGCTGGAGGCGCAGGACGCCGGCGCGCTGCGGTGCACGTGGTGCGGGCGTGACGAGACGGCCTGGCACTGTCCCGAGTGCGGTGGTTTCCGGCTGCGGGCGCAGGTCGTGGGCGCCCGGCGGACCGCCGAGGAGCTGGGGCGTGCCTTCCCGGCGGTGCCGGTGCGGACGTCGGGGCGCGAGCAGGTGCTCGACACGGTGCCGGGTGCACCCGCGCTCGTCGTGTCCACGCCGGGCGCCGAACCCGTCGCGGAGGGCGGGTACGCGGCGGCGCTGCTGCTCGACGGCTGGGCGATGCTGTCACGGCCCGATCTGCGGGCCGGCGAGGAGGCGCTGCGGCGCTGGATAGGGGCCTCGGCGCTGGTGCGCGGGCAGGGCGCGGGCGGCACCGTGGTGGTCGTCGCGGAGCCGACCCTGCGTCCCGTGCAGGCGCTCGTACGGTGGGACCCGGTCGGGCACGCGGTGCGTGAGCTGGCCGAGCGGGCCGAGCTGGGATTTCCGCCGGTGTCACGGATGGCGGCGGTGTCGGGTACCGCGGAGGCGCTCGCCGGGTTTCTCGCGGTGGTCGAACTGCCGGGCGACGCGGAGGTGTTGGGGCCGGTGCCGCTGCCCGTCACCGATGCCGGGCGTCCGCGCCGGACGGGGGCGCCGCCGCCGGGGGAGCGGTGGGAGCGCGCGCTCGTCCGGGTGCCGCCGGGGAGCGGTGCCGCACTGGCGGCCGCGCTGAAGGCCGCGCAGGCGGCGCGGATGGCGCGCGGGGGGAGCGAGCCCGTACGGATCCGGATCGATCCGCCGGACATCGGGTGACGGGTGGACGAGGGACTGCCTCCCGGGGCGGCGGCGCCGGGAGGCAGGGCGGAGCGGGAGGAACGGAACCGGGCTCAGCCGTTGCGCGGGCCCGGGAAAGCGGTGGGCCGCACGTCTTCGCGGAGGGTGGGGCTGCCCGCTGTCGGCTGCGTCGGCATGGAGCGGGCGGCGGGGACCGTCGGCACCGCGGGGACGCCGGTGGTGACCGCGACCGTGCGGGCGCTCGCGGTCTCGGTGGCGCGCTCGGCCTCCGCGGCGGCCTGGGCCGCGGCGCGACGGGCGCCGTAACGGCGGTGCACCGCCTGCTTGGTGACGCCGAGGGCCGAGCCCACCGCGTCCCACGAGAAGCCCAGTGAGCGGTCGAAGTCCACGGCGGCCGTGACCAGCGTCTCGACGCTGTCGCGCAGCTCCTGGGCGAGGCGGACGGTCGGGGCGGGGGCGCGCCCGTAGACGACGAAGCCCGTGGCGGGGCCGGAGCGGCGCGGGCGGTAGACGTTGCCCAGTTGGGCGGTGAGCGTGCGCAGTGCGTCCACCTGCCGGCGGACCCGCTCGATGTCCCGCACCAGCAAGTGCAGGCTGGCCCGAGCCTGGGCGTCGTGGGTTGCGTGGTCGGCCATGAACAAGCCTCTCGAACCGGCGTTGAAAAGGATCGGGCCGCGATCACGGCCCGTTGGTGGTCAACTCTCTCTTGACCAACGCGTTTCCGGGTGAGTGGTCACGCTGCGGGGGCGTAGGGGCATATGCACAGGGCGCGTCAGGGGGCGTACGCCCCCGGTGTGCACGGCCCGTACGGAGCGATCCCGGTCCGCGCGCCCCGTGCGGGACGCGGGGTGCGCGGGATACGGGGCCGTCGGCGCGGCGGGCTTCGGCGGTGGGAGCTGCGTCGGTGCGGACGTCGGACCCGGCGTCGGTGCGGGATGTCCGGGCAGCGCCCGAGCCCGGTGCCTGCGCGACGCATAGACTGGTGCGCCGCCCCGTACTCCGGCCCCGTCGGCGTGCTCGCGGGGTCTGAAGCGTTCCCGCCCGAGAGGCCAACCGCCACCCATGAAGCTCGTCTTCGCAGGTACCCCCGAGGTCGCCGTTCCCGCACTGGACGCCCTGATCGCCTCCGGGCGGCACGAGGTGGCCGCCGTCGTCACGCGGCCCGACGCGCCCGCCGGGCGGGGGCGCCGGCTCGTCGCGAGCCCGGTCGCCGAGCGTGCGGCGGAGGCCGGGATCGAGGTGCTGAAGCCGGCCAGGCCGCGGGACGAGGAGTTCCTGGCGCGCCTGCGGGAGATCGGCCCCGACTGCTGCCCCGTGGTCGCCTACGGCGCGCTGCTGCCCCGGGTCGCCCTCGACGTCCCCGCCCACGGCTGGGTCAACCTGCATTTCTCGCTGCTGCCCGCCTGGCGCGGAGCCGCCCCGGTGCAGCACGCGGTGATGGCGGGCGACGAGATCACCGGTGCCTCCACGTTCCTGATCGAGGAGGGGCTCGACTCGGGGCCCGTGTACGGGACCGTCACCGAGGAGGTCCGGCCCACCGACACCAGCGGGGACCTGCTGACCCGGCTGGCCTTCGCCGGTTCCGGGCTGCTCCTCGCGACCATGGACGGCATCGAGGACGGCACCCTGAAGGCGGTACCGCAGCCGGCCGACGGCGTTACCCTGGCGCCGAAGATCTCCGTCGAGAACGCCCACGTCGACTGGTCCGCACCGGCGCTGCGCGTGGACCGGGTGGTGCGCGGATGCACCCCCGCGCCGGGTGCGTGGACCGTCTTCCGCGGCGAACGGCTCAAGCTCGTGCACGCCGCGCCGGTACCCGAGCGCACGGACCTCACCCCGGGTGAACTGTCCGTCGGCAAGAACAACGTGTACGTCGGAACCGGTTCGTACGCCGTCGAACTGCTCTGGGTCCAGGCCCAGGGCAAGAAGCCGATGCGCGCGGCGGACTGGGCGCGCGGCGTACGCATCTCCTCCGGAGAGGGCCTCGGGGTCTGAGTCACGTCGGGGCCCGGTTGCCGCGTCCCCGGCCCCGGCTCCGGCGCCCGAAGGTCCCCGCCCTTGCAGGGGGCTCGGGCGTGTGGGACAGGACCAGAGCCGGCCCGCGCGCCCGAGATGCAGGACACAGGCTCGAACCGCCCCTGCCGGGCAGGACCAGGACCGGCCCGAACATGCCGCCGGGCGAGACCAGGCGCGCGCCGCTCAAGCGAGCTGGCTTCGTCCCGGTGGCCCTGCCCGGGGCCCACTGGGCCCCGCACGGTGTGCCCGGCACTGCCAGGCCTCCTGGCCGCATGGAGGGCCGGACACTTCCAGCGCCCCCTGCCGTACGGAGTGCCGGGCACCCAGCTCCCCCCCCGCACGGTGCGCCGAACACTCCCGGCACCCCCTGCCGTACGGAGTGCCGGGCACCCAGCACCCCCGCCGCACGGTGCGCCGAACACCCCCAGCACCCCCGCCGCCCGGCGTGCCCGGCACTCCCACCACCCCGGCCGCCCGGCGTGCCCGGCACCGCCACCACCCCCGCCGCCCGGAGTGCCGGCGTCGGGACCCGCCCCGCGGCGTACGCTGAGAGGCGCACCTTTTCCTGGATCCGGAGCACCTTTTCGTGAGTGAGCAGTCCCGTCGGCCGAGCAAGCCCGGCAAGCCCTACCGCCGTCCCCAGAAGGACCCGGTCCGCTTTCTCGCCTTCGAGGCGTTGCGGGCCGTGGACGAGCGGGACGCCTACGCCAACCTCGTCCTGCCGCCGCTGCTGCGCAAGGCACGCGAGAAGGGCGACTTCGACGGGCGGGACGCGGCGCTTGCGACCGAGCTCGTGTACGGGACCCTGCGTCGGCAGGGCACGTACGACGCCGTCATCTCGGCCTGTGTCGACCGGCCGCTGCGCGAGGTCGACCCGCCGGTGCTGGACGTGCTCAGCCTCGGTGTCCACCAACTGCTCGGGACACGCATCCCGACGCACGCCGCCGTGTCCGCCTCGGTCGAACTCGCCCGCGTCGTACTCGGCGACGGACGCGCCAAGTTCGTCAACGCCGTGCTGCGCAAGGTCGCGCGGCAGGATCTCGACGGCTGGCTGGAGCAGGTCGCGCCGCCCTACGACGACGACCCCGAGGACCATCTGGCCGTCGTGCACTCGCACCCCCGCTGGGTCGTCTCCGCGCTGTGGGACTCGCTCGGCGGCGGGCGGGCCGGGATCGAGGACCTGCTGGAGGCCGACAACGAGCGGCCCGAGGTGACCCTCGTCGCCCGGCCCGGCCGCTCCACCGCCGAGGAACTCCTCGGCGCGCTGGGCGAGGAGTCCGCCCTTCCGGGGCGGTGGTCGCCGTACGCCGTGCGTCTCAGCGAGGGCGGCGAACCCGGCGCCATCGACGCCGTACGGGAGGGTCGCGCGGGTGTCCAGGACGAGGGCAGCCAGCTGGTCGCCCTGGCCCTCGCGAACGCGCCGCTCGACGGTCCCGACAAGGCCTGGCTGGACGGCTGCGCCGGCCCCGGCGGCAAGGCCGCCATGCTTGCCGGGCTCGCCGCGCAGCGCGGCGCCGTGCTGCTCGCCTCGGAGAAGCAGCCCCACCGGGCCGGGCTCGTCGCCAAGGCGCTGGCCGGGAATCCCGGGCCGTACCAGGTCATCGCCGCCGACGGCACCCGGCCGCCGTGGCTGCCCGGCACGTTCGACCGCGTCCTCATGGACGTGCCCTGCACCGGCCTAGGCGCCTTGCGGCGCCGTCCCGAGGCGCGCTGGCGGCGGCGCCCGGAGGACCTGGACGGTTTCGCGTCGTTGCAGCGCGGGCTGCTGCGCACCGCCCTGGACTCCGTGCGGATCGGCGGCGTCGTCGGATACGCGACCTGCTCGCCGCACCTCGCCGAGACCCGCGCGGTCGTGGACGACGTGCTCAAGCACCAGGAGAACGGCTCCGCCGAGCTGATCGACGCCCGTCCGCTGCTCCCGGACGTACCCGCGCTCGGCGACGGCCCCGACGTCCAGCTGTGGCCGCACCTGCACGGGACGGACGCGATGTACCTGGCGCTGATCAGGCGGACCGCCTGATCAGCACCGGCTGAATCCACCGCTCCACTCTTCCATCCGGCACCGCAGCGTCTCCGGTCCGTCTCGGCCCCCGCGGCCGTGCCGGACGGGCCCGCGGGCGGCCCCGCACGGCATCGCGGACCACCGCGCGGCATCTCCGCGACGGCCCGGTTCCGGACCGGGGAGAGCAACCGGTGCCGGGCATGGCAGTCTTGGGGCATGGCCGTGCAGATCAACCCCAGCATTCTCTCCGCCGACTTCGCCCGTCTTGCCCAGGAGGCACAGGCGGTGCAGGGGGCGGACTGGCTCCATGTCGACGTCATGGACAACCATTTCGTACCGAACCTCACGCTCGGGGTGCCGGTCGTGGAATCCCTGGCCCGTGCGACGGACACGCCGCTGGACTGCCATCTGATGATCGAGGACGCCGATCGGTGGGCGCCCCAGTACGTCGAAGCGGGCGCGGGCTCGGTCACCTTCCACGTGGAGGCGGCCGCCGCGCCGGTGCGGCTCGCCCGCGAGATCCGGGCCATGGGTGCCCGCGCCTCCATGGCGCTCAAGCCCGCGACCCCGATCGAGCCGTACGAGGATCTGCTGCCCGAGCTCGACATGCTGCTGATCATGACGGTGGAGCCGGGATTCGGGGGCCAGGCGTTCCTGGACATCATGCTTCCGAAGATCCGCCGCACCCGTGAACTGATCAGCAAGCACGGTCTCGAACTCTGGCTCCAGGTCGACGGCGGGGTCTCGGCCTCCACCATCGAGCGGTGCGCCGAGGCGGGCGCGGACGTCTTCGTGGCCGGATCGGCGGTCTACGGGGCATCGGACCCGGCCCAGGCGGTACGTGCATTGCGCACCCAGGCGCAGGAGGCGACGGCTCATGCGGCGTGGGCGTGCGACCACTGAACCAAGGGAACGTGAACGCCGCCCATCTGGGCTGATCAAGTACGCCGGATCTGCAAGGATGAACGGCGAATCCAGAGTGTGAACAGCAGTGAGGAGATCGCCGTGTCGGGTATGTCGGCGGGCCGGTCAGCCATGCGGATGGGGCCCGCTGAGCTGGTCCAGGCGGCGGCCATGGCCCGCCGCTTCTACCTCGAGGGCAAATCCAAGATCCAGATCGCCGAGGAGTTCGGCGTCAGCCGCTTCAAGGTGGCCCGGGTCCTGGAGACCGCTCTCGAACGGGATCTCGTGCGCATCGAGATCCGGGTGCCGGCCGAGCTGGACGCGGAGCGCTCCGACGCGCTGCGCGCCCGCTACGGCCTCAGGCACGCCGTGGTGGTCGAGTCCCCGGCCGACGCCGAGGAGTCGCCCGACCCCGAGAACCTCGGAGAGGTGGCCGCCGACCTGCTCGGTGAGCTTGTCAACGAGGGCGACGTCCTCGGCCTCGCCTGGGGCCGCTCCACCATTCACATGGCCGCGGCCCTCGACCGGCTGCCGCCGTGCACGGTGGTGCAGCTGACGGGTGTCTACGACGCCGGGACCGCCGAGCGCGGTTCGGTGGAGGCGGTGCGCCGCGCCGCCCAGGTGTCGGGCGGGGACGCCCACCCCATCTACGCGCCGATGCTGCTGCCCGACGCGGCGACCGCGGCCGCGCTGCGCAACCAGACGGGGATCGCGCGCGCCTTCGAGTACTTCGACAAGGTCACCGTCGCCTGTGTCTCCATCGGCTCCTGGGAGCCCGGCATCTCGACGGTGCACGACATGCTGAGCGACGAGGAGCGCGCCCACTACGCGTCCCTCGGCGTCGCCGCCGAGATGTCCGCGCACCTGTTCGACACCGAGGGCCGGAGGGTCGGCCGGGACCTGGGCGAGCGGTGCATCACCGTCGAGGCCGACCGGCTGCGCCGTATCCCCGAGGTCGTCGCGATCGCCGGCGGACAGCGCAAGGCGGCCGCGATCGACGCCGTCCTGCGCTCCGGGCTCGTCACCAGCCTGGTGACGGACACCTCGGCCGCCGACTACCTCATGGCGGCGGGGCCGGCACCGCGCCCGGCGCTGGCCCGCCAGGACCCGGACGGACCGTGACCCCAGGAGGGCCCACGGCGCCCTCGGACCGTGCCGTGCCCCCTCGGGCTCCCCGCCGCGTCCCACGGACGGCAGGGGGCTCGTGAGGGGCTCACCGGGCCCCTTACGCGCGCCGCGCGCGGCGCGCCGTGGCAGCATCGACGTCATGCTGCCGCGGTCCGTTCCCCGGCTCGTCGCGGGTCTCCTCCTCTGCCTGACGGTCCTGCTCACGGGCTGCTCCACCGCGACCTCGCCCGCCTCCCCGGCGGACACCGCCCCCGGCACCTCGGCGGCGCCCGGCTGGGCACACGGCATGGGCACCGTGCGGGAGAACCGCCTGCCCGCCGAAGCGCGCGCGACCCTCGCCCTCATCGACCGGGGCGGGCCCTTCCCGTACGCCAAGGACGGCGTCGTCTTCGGCAACTTCGAACGGCTGCTGCCGCTCCAGCCGCGTGGCCACTACCACGAGTACACCGTCCGGACACCCGGCGAACGGGACCGGGGAGCCCGGCGCATTGTCGCCGGGCGGAACGGTGAGATCTACTACACCGATGATCACTACAAGTCCTTCCGGGCGGTGCTGAGATGACCGACCCGACCCTCGCGGACGTCCTGGCCGCCGCAGGCTGGGCCCAGGTCCGGCTCGACCTCGCCGGGGTCACCGACAAGCCCGGGTTCATGGACCGCTGCGCCCGCGCGCTCGACCTGCCCGACTGGTTCGGACGGAACTGGGACGCCCTCGCCGACTGCCTCGCGGACCTGTCCTGGGCCCCGCCCGCCCGTGGACGCCTGCTCGTCGTCACCGGCTGGCGCGACTTCGCCCGGGCCGCGCCCCGTGACTGGGGCATCGCGCAGGAGGTGTTCGCCGAGGCCACCGACCGCGGGCGCGGCACCGCGGGGGCGCTCCAGGTCGTCCTCGCTCTTGGAGGATCCGACGACGGGACCACGGGCCGCCCTGGATGATGTGTCTGGGCATCTCACCAGGACCGCCATGGGACAATGAAGTACGTGCTTTCCCCCTGGCTGACCTGTCCGGGGGCCACCTCTGATCGACCGGGATGTGCAGCACGTGCGTTTCCTCAACGACATCCAGCCCCCGTACGACCTGACGTACGACGACGTCTTCATGGTGCCCAGCCGCTCGGCGGTCGGCTCCCGGCAGGGCGTGGACCTCGCCGCCCCGGACGGGACGGGCACCACGATCCCGCTGGTCGTGGCCAACATGACCGCCATCGCCGGCCGCCGGATGGCCGAGACCGTCGCACGCCGCGGCGGCCTCGTCGTCATCCCGCAGGACATCCCGATCGAGGTCGTCACGGAGGTCGTCACCTGGGTCAAGGGACGCCACCTGGTGCTCGACACCCCGATCATCCTCGCCCCCCACCAGACCGTCGCCGACGCCCTCGCGCTGCTGCCCAAGCGCGCGCACAACGCGGGCGTCGTCGTCGACGAGGACGGCCGCCCGGTCGGCGTGGTCACCGACACCGACCTGACCGGCGTGGACCGCTTCACCCAGCTCTCCGAGGTCATGTCCCGGGACCTGCTGCTGCTCGACGCCGACATCGAGCCGCGCGAGGCGTTCAACAAGCTGGACGGCGCCAACCGCCGCTACGCCCCCGCGGTCGACCGGGACGGCAGGCTCGCCGGCATCCTCACCCGCAAGGGCGCCCTGCGCGCCACGCTCTACACCCCGGCCACCGACGCGAACGGCAGGCTGCGCATCGCCGCCGCCGTCGGCATCAACGGCGACGTCGCGGGCAAGGCCAAGCAGCTCCTCGACGCGGGGGTCGACACCCTCGTCATCGACACGGCCCACGGCCACCAGGAGTCGATGATCAGCGCGATCAGGACCGTGCGCGCGCTCGACCCGCACGTCCCGATCGCGGCGGGCAACATCGTCGCCGCCGAGGGTGTCAAGGACCTCGTCGAGGCGGGCGCGGACATCATCAAGGTGGGTGTCGGCCCCGGCGCCATGTGCACCACTCGGATGATGACCGGCGTCGGCCGTCCCCAGTTCTCCGCCGTCCTGGAATGCGCCGCGGAGGCGAAGAAGTACGGCAAGCACGTGTGGGCCGACGGCGGGGTCCGCCACCCGCGCGATGTCGCGATGGCACTGGCCGCGGGCGCGTCCAACGTCATGATCGGCTCCTGGTTCGCCGGGACGTACGAGTCCCCGGGCGACCTCCAGCAGGACGCCAACGGGCGGCTGTACAAGGAGTCCTTCGGCATGGCCTCCGCCCGCGCGGTCCGCAACCGCACCAGCGAGGAGTCGGCGTACGACCGCGCCCGCAAGGCCCTGTTCGAGGAGGGCATCTCCACCTCGCGGATGTTCCTCGACCCGGCCCGTCCGGGCGTCGAGGACCTGATCGACTCGATCATCGCGGGCGTCCGCTCCTCCTGCACCTACGCCGGTGCCAACTCGCTGGAGGAGTTCAGCGAGAAGGCCATCGTCGGCATCCAGAGCGCCGCCGGATACGCCGAGGGCAAGCCGCTGCACGCCAGCTGGAGCTGACCCGCCCCTCTTCCGAACGGCCCCCGCGGTGCGCCCGCGCGGGCCGTTCGGCGTTCCCGCACCGGCCGGCGGACCCCCGCCGGCCGGCACCGGCAGCGGCTCGTCCGGCGGGCCGGGGACGGTGTGCGCAACCATCGAAAGGGCCCGCGCAACGAACACGCGCCGAGCCGGGATGAACGCAATGATCTTGCGGAGACGCGCAAGGTTGCTGCATTACGCCCGTGAAGGCCTGGCTCATAGGGTCGAGCGCTGTACATGGCGTGGCGGGGACTCCGCTCGGTGGGTCCCTACTGTCAGGGATGCCGCCGGTCCCCGCCCCCCGACCGGCAGCGATGAAGGAGCCAGCGCGTGCTCGATCCCGGCGCACCCCCGCAGTCCCGCAACCGGACCGCCCCACCGTCCCCGGGTGTCGGTGCGCGTCTGATGCGCCGCAAGCCCGTGGAACGCCTGGTAGCCGAGGGCGGCCAGGGGGAGGGCGGCACCCTGCGGCGCTCCCTCGGCCTGTGGCAGCTGACGATGATCAGCATCGGTGCCACCCTCGGCACCGGAATCTTCGTGGTCCTCGGCGAGGCCGTCCCCAAGGCCGGACCCGCGGTCACCCTGTCCTTCGTGATCGCCGGCCTCACGGCCCTCTTCTCCGCCCTCTCGTACGCGGAACTCGCGGGCACCATCCCGGTCGCCGGCTCCTCGTACTCGTACGCGTACGCAACGATGGGCGAACTGATCGCCTGGATCTGCGGCTGGTGCCTGGTCCTGGAGTACGGCGTCTCGGTGGCCGCCGTCGCGGTCGGCTGGGGCGAGTACCTGAACGAGCTGCTCGACGGCACCATCGGCGTCACCATCCCGGACGCGCTCTCCGCGCCGCCCGGCGCCGGCGGCGTCTTCAACCTGCCGGCGCTGATCGTCGTCCTGCTCGCCATGGCCTTCCTGCTCGGCGGCGCCAAGGAGTCCGCGCGCGCCAACACGGTCATGGTGGCCGTGAAGATCGTCGCGCTGCTGCTGTTCTGCGCCATCGGCATCCAGGGCTTCAAGTCCGGCAACTACGAGCACTTCATGCCGCTCGGCATGGCGGGCGTCAGCGCGGCCGGGGCCACGCTCTTCTTCTCGTACATCGGCTTCGACGCGGCCTCCACGGCCGGCGAGGAGGCGAAGAACGCGCAGCGCGACCTGCCGCGCGCGATCATGCTCTCGCTGGTCATCGTCACGGCGCTGTACGTCGTCGTCGCGGCCGTCGCCGTGGGGGCGAAGCCCTGGCGGCGGTTCAACGACTCGGAGGCGGCCCTCGCCGAGATCATGAAGAACGTCACCGGGCAGACCTTCTGTGGAACCCTGCTCGCGGCCGGAGCGGTCATCGCGATCGCCAGCGTCGTCCTGACCGTGCTCTACGGCCAGACCCGCATCCTGTTCGCGATGTCCCGCGACGGGCTCGTGCCCAAGGTGTTCTCGCGGGTCCACCCGAAGACCGGCGCGCCCCGCGCCAACACCGTGATCGTCTCGCTGTTCTGCGGTGTCCTGGCCGCGGCGATCCCGCTCGGCCAGCTGGCCGACGCCACCAGCATCGGTACGCTCTTCGCCTTCGCGCTGGTCAATGTCGCCGTCGTCGTGCTGCGCCGGACGCGCCCGGACATGCGGCGTACTTTCCGGGTGCCGCTGTCGCCGGTGCTGCCCGCGATCGGCTTCGCGCTCTGCGTCTGGATGATGGGCAGCCTCTCGGCCGTCACCTGGGTGGTCTTCGGAGTCTGGATGGCCGCCGGGCTCGTGTTCTACTTCAGTTACGGCTACCGCCGCTCCCGAATCGCCACCGTAGAGAAGTGAACCACCCGCAGTGCTGAACGATCTCGACGAACGCATCGTGCACGCCCTCGCCGAGGACGCCCGCCGCTCCTATGCCGACATCGGCCAGGTGGTCGGCCTGTCCGCGCCGGCCGTGAAACGCAGGGTGGACCGGTTGCGGGCGACCGGGGCCATCACGGGGTTCACCGTACGGGTGGACCCGGCCGCGCTCGGCTGGGAGACGGAGGGCTTCGTCGAGATCTACTGCCGGCGCAACACCTCGCCGGAGACGATCCAGCGGGGGCTGGAGCGCTACCAGGAGGTCGTGGCCGCCTCCACCGTCACCGGGGAGGCGGACGCGGTCGTCCAGGTCTTCGCGTCCGACATGCGGCACTTCGAGCGCGTGCTGGAGCGGATCGCGGGGGAGTCGTTCGTGGAGCGGACGAAGTCCGTGCTGGTGCTCTCGCCGTTGCTGCGGAGGTTTTCCTCGGGGTCACCCACGTAGGGTGTGGCCGTTGACCAGGGGTGGGGTGGCGGCGGTTGTGATTCGTCCGCGGGTGGTCCGTGGCTGGTCGCGCAGTTCCCCGCGCCCCTGAGGGGTGGGGGTGTCTGCGGCGTCGATGGGTGCGGGGTGCGGGGTGCGGGGTGCCCGTGGCGTCGACGGGTGCGGGGTGCGGGATGCCTGTCGTGCTTAAGGGCGCGAGTCCTCAGCGGTGCTGAGGGGCCGCGGTTCGCGCGCCTCTGGCGGCGCAGCTCCCCGCGGCTCTGGCGGGCGCAGTTCAGCGTGCCCTTGGTGGGCGTAAGTTCCCGCGCCCTCGGCGGGCGTAATCCCCGCGCTCCTGGCGGTGCGGTTTCCCGACTGCCTGGCGGGCCTTGCTCGTCGCGCCCTCGGCGGGCGTAATCCCCGCGCCCCTGGCCGTGCGGTTTCCCCGGCGCCTGGCGGGTGTTGCTCCTCGCGCCCTGGCAGGCGCGGGGTGTCCGTGCCTACTCCGCCGTTTTTCTTGCCATGGGGTTGTTCCCTATCGAGTTGTGCACGCTGAAGCTCACCGCGTCCGAGCGGTAGCGGTCGTCCGACCACTCCACGGGGCGGCCTTCCCGGGTCGTGGTGACGCGGCGGACGCGGAGCAGGGGGCTGGTGCGGCGGATGCCGAGGAGGTCGGCGTCCTGGGCGCCCGCCGCCACCGCGTCGATGACGTGCTCGCCGTAGGCGAAGACCAGGCCCGTGTCGTCGAAGAGCCGCTGGGTCACGGAAGGGCAGTCGGGCTCGATGGACCCGACGGCGGAGGAGATCCAGTCGGCGTACACGGTCCGCTCCAGGAGCACCGGTTCGCCGTCCAGGCCGCGCACCCGGAGCACGTGCAACACGGCCGTCCCCTCCGGGAGTTGGAGGCGTACGGCATCCTCGGCGGTCGCCGGACGGTAGGTCTGCTCGACCACGTGTCCCGTCGCCTCACGCCCCATCGTGCGGGCCCACTCGGCGAAGCTGCGCAGCTCGGCGAAGCTCTGGCTGCGGCGGCTGGCCAGCACCACCCGGCGCGCGCCCTGTCGGGACCCGATCAGGCCCTCGGCGGTCAGGGCCGCGACGGCCTGCCGGACCGTGCCACGCGCCACGCCGTACTGCGCCGCGAGGTCCGTCTCCGCGGGCAGCAGACTGCCCACCGTGTACTCCTCGCGGTCGATCGCCCGCCGCAGCTCGTCGGCGATCTCCTCGTGTCGCGCCCCCATGCTTCCCCTCTGATCCGGCAGTTGTGCACAGCGTGACCAGCCTAATCGAGATCGGACGGTGATCTGAGCACCCCGGGATTGTGCAGGGAATCGGGGTTCAGGGTTTCGCCAGTGTTTACGAACAGGACACCAGCACCGGGCCTACTGGGATCAACTTGTTCAGACAAGTTCTCCGCTCCATCACACCCTCGTGCGTACTCCTGGAGAGACCGTGACCGTGTTCCTGCCGAGGACCGCCGTCCTCACCGGCGGCCTCGCCGTCGCCGCCGCCCTCGCCCTCAGCGCCTGTGGCGCGGCCCCCGACGACAAGGCGACCACCGCCGACGGCAAGAGCGCGGCCACCGCGACCTCCGCCGCCGACTTCGGTGGTCTCGACGCCCTCGTGAAGGCGGCGAAGAAGGAGGGCACGCTGCACGCGATCGCGCTGCCCCGTGACTGGGCCAACTACGGCGCGCTGATCGACGGCTTCACGAAGAAGTACGGCATCAAGATCGACGTGGAGAACCCGGCCGGCTCCAGCCAGGACGAGATCAACGCCGTCACCTCCCGCAAGGGACAGGACCGCGCGCCCGACGTCCTCGACCTGGGCAGCTCGTTCGCGTTGAGCGCCGCCCAGCAGGGGCTGCTCGCGCCCTACAAGGTGACCTCGTTCGCCGACATCCCCGAGGCCCAGAAGGACCCGAAGGGGCAGTGGTTCAACGACTACGGCGGCTACGTCTCCATCGGCTGCGACGCCAAGAAGGTCAAGGAGTGCCCCAAGACCTTCAAGGACTTGCTCAAGCCGGAGTACAAGGGCAAGGTCGCCCTCAACGGCAACCCCACCAAGTCCGGTTCGGCCTTCGGCGGCCTGTACGCGGCCGCCCTCGCCAACGGCGGCTCCTTCGACGACATCCAGCCCGGCATCGACTTCTTCGCCAAGCTGAAGAAGAACGGCAACTACACGCCCGTCGAGTCGACCCCGGCCACCGTCGAGAAGGGCGAGACCCCGATCAGCATCGACTGGGACTACCTGAACGCCGGCTACGCCGACGAGTTCAACTCCAAGGGCCTCGACTGGACGGTCACGGTCCCCGCGGACGGCCAGTACGCCCAGTACTACTCCCAGGCCATCAACAAGGACGCCCCGCACCCCGCGGCCGCCCGCCTGTGGCAGGAGTACCTCTACAGCGTCGAGGGCCAGAACCTCTGGCTCAAGGGATACGCCCGCCCGGCCCTGATGCCGGCCATGGACAAGGCGGGCACGCTCGACAAGACCGCCGCCGCCGCGCTTCCCAAGGTCTCGGGCACGCCCACCTTCCCGACCGAGGACCAGCAGAACAAGGCCAAGGGCGTCCTCGCCCAGGGCTGGGGCAAGGCCGTCTCCGGATGACCGTCGCCCTCACCGAGGCCGACACGGTGCCCGCCGCTGCCCCACGGCAGCGGCGGCGCCGCGCCGTCGGCCCCCTCGCCGTCCTGCCGCTGCTCGCGTTCGTCGCCATCGCCTTCGGGGTTCCCGCCCTGGCCATGCTGAACGGCGCCTTCACCGTCAAGGACCAGGCCACCGGTGCCGCTTCGTACACCACGGCCAACCTGACCGCCTCGCTCCAGGGCGCGTACCTCACCGCCCTGGTCGGCAGCGTCAAGCTGTCCGCCGTCTCGGCCGCCCTCGCGACCGTGCTCGGACTGCTGCTCGCCCAGGCCGTGGTCACCTCCCGCTTCCGCGCGCTGCGCGAGGCCGTGCTGACCGCGTCCGGTGTCCTCGCCAACTTCGGCGGAGTCCCGCTGGCCTTCGCCTTCGTCGCCACCCTCGGCAACGCGGGCGTCCTGACCCGGCACCTGGGCCTGTCCGACAAGGGCTGGAACCTCTACAGCTTCTGGGGACTGGTCATCGTCTACCTCTACTTCCTGATCCCGCTGATGGTCCTCACCATCACGCCCGCCCTGGACGGCCTGCGCTCCCAGTGGCGGGAGGCCGCGCAGAACAACGGCGCGACCGGGGTCCAGTACTGGCGCCACGTCGCCCTCCCCGTCCTCGCGCCCTCCCTGCTCGGCGGCCTGGTGCTGCTCTTCGGCAGCGCCTTCGCGGCGTACGCCACCGCCGCGGCCATGGTGGGCAGCGCGGTCCCGCTGGTCACCCTGCAGATCGCCGACGCCATCTCCGGCAACGTCCTGGTGGGCCAGGAGAACGTGGCGCTCGCCCTCAGCCTCGACATGGTCCTCGTCGCGGGCCTGGTCATGGCCGTGTACCTGCCCCTGCAACGACGGAGCGCGCGATGGCTGGAAGCGTGAACAAGTCCCCGCGTCCGCGCCTGTGGCGCGGCGTCGTCCTGGCCTTCGCCGGGCTCTACTTCCTGATCCCGCTCGCCGCGTCGCTGGTCTTCACGGTCGACGTGCCGAACCAGGGGATCACCTTCGACGCCTACAGCCAGATCGTCGGCGCCGACGGCTTCACCTCCAGCCTGCTGCTCTCGCTGGAACTGGCCGCCGCCACCATCGCCGTGGTCCTGCTGCTGATGGTGCCGGCGATGGTCGCCCTGCGGCTGAGCGCCCCGAAGCTGCGGCCCGTGGTCGAGGTGATCTGCTCGCTGCCGCTGGTCGTCCCGCCGATCGCGTTCGTCGCCGGGATCTCCACCGTCCTCAAGTGGGGGCCCGAACACCTCTCCCGGACCCCCCTCTTCCAGACGTTCGTGGCACTGCAGAACCCCGACTTCCCGTTCGTGCTCGTCCTCGCCTACGTGGTGATGGCCCTGCCCTTCGTGTACCGGGCCCTGGACGCCGGACTGCGCGCCGTCGACGTACGCACCCTCGTCGAGGCCGCGCGCAGCTGCGGGGCGAACTGGCCGCAGGCGCTGGTGCGGGTCGTGCTGCCCAATCTGCGCGGGGCACTGCTGAACGCCTCCTTCCTCACCCTGGCGCTGGTGCTCGGCGAGTTCACCGTCGCCCAGCTGCTCGGCTTCCAGCCGTTCGCCGTGTGGATCTACAGCATCGGCGGCTCGCAGGCCCAGCTCTCCGTCGCCGTCTCCGTGCTCAGCCTGCTCGTCACCTGGGCACTGCTCCTCTCGCTCGCCGGGCTCGGCGGGCGCTCCCGTACCGCTTCCCGGGGATGACCATGACCCTCACCACGCACAAGACCGCCCTGGCGGTGGAGAAGGCCGCCACCGTCGAATTCCGAGGCCTGCGCCGCTCGTTCGGCACGACCGTGGCCCTCGACGGGCTCGACCTGACCGCCCGGCCCGGCGAACTCCTCGCCCTGCTCGGCCCGTCCGGCTGCGGCAAGACCACCGCGCTGCGGATGCTCGCCGGCTTCGAACACCCCGACTCCGGCGAGGTGCTGGTCGACGGCGAGGACGTCACCCGTGTCCCCGCCCACCGCCGCGACGCCGGCATGGTCTTCCAGTCGTACAGCCTCTTCCCGCACCTCAGCGCGCTCGACAACGTGGCCTTCGGGCTGCGCATGCGCAAGGTGCGGACGGCGGAGCGGCGCACCCGCGCCGCCGAACTGCTCGACCTCGTGGGCCTGGGCGACAAGGGAGAGCGCTACCCCCACCAGCTCTCCGGCGGCCAGCAGCAGCGCGTCGCGCTGGCCCGTGCGCTCGCCCTGCGCCCGCGTGTCCTGCTGCTCGACGAACCGCTGTCGGCGCTCGACGCGAAGGTGCGGCTCAGCCTGCGCGAGGAGATCCGCAGGCTCCAGCAGGAACTCGGCATCACCACCCTCTTCGTGACGCACGACCAGGAGGAGGCGCTGTCCATGGCGGACCGTGTCGCCGTGATGCGGTCCGGGCGCCTCGAACAGTGCGCGGCGCCCGCCGAGTTGTACGGGCGGCCCGCCACCGCGTTCGTCGCGGAGTTCGTCGGCACGATGAGCCGTATTCCGGGGCGTCTGGAGGCCACTACGGTCGAGGTGCTCGGACAGCGGCTGCCGGTCGACGGGGACGCGCCCGACGCCCGGGAGGTGGACGTGCTGGTCCGGCCCGAGGCGGTACGGGTGGAGGCCGACGACGCCGGTGACGCCCGGCTCGTGGCCAGCGCGTTCCTCGGGGCGGCCACCCGTGTCACCGTGCGGCTCGCGGACGGCACCGAGGTGAAGGCTGACCTGCCCACGCACGAGGCCGCCGTCATCGGCCCGGGCGCGGCCGTCACCGTACGCCTGCCGGAGCGGCCGGTACTGGTCGCCGAGCGCGCGCACTGACCTGCTCCGCGCCCGGCACCTTCCCCGCCGGACCTCGCCCCACCGGACTCCCCCCACTGATGAAAGAGACCACCGTGACCCATCGCGCCACCCCCCGACTCCCGCTCCAGGCCGTCCTGTTCGACATGGACGGCACGCTCGTGGACACCGAGCGACTGTGGTGGGAGGCGGTGGAACAGGTGGCCGTCGGGCTCGGGCGTCCGCTCACCGGGGCGGATCAGCCGGAGGTCCTCGGGCGGCCCGTCGAGTACACCGCCGACTGGCTGGGCGCGGTCACGGGGACCCCGGCGGAGGGCATCGCCGCCGGGCTGCACAAGGAGTTCGCGGACCGCGTCCGGACCGGGATCGTGCCCCGGCCGGGCGCGCTGCGGCTCCTCGGGGACCTGGCACGCGAGGGCGTCCCCACCGCCCTGGTGACCGCATCCCCCAGGGCCGTCGCCGACACCGTCCTGGACGCGCTCGGCGCCGCACACTTCGCCACCTCGGTCACCGCCGACGACACCGAGCGCACCAAGCCGGCTCCCGACCCCTACCTCGCCGCCTGCCGCGCGCTCGGCGTGGACCCCGCGCTCTGCGTGGCCGTCGAGGACACCGAGACCGGCGTGGCCTCCGCCGAGGCCGCGGGGTGCGCGGTGCTCGCCGTGCCCTCGCTCGCGCCGATCGACCCCGCCCCCGGACGCACGGTCCTCACCAGCCTGGAGGAGGTGACGCCGGACCGACTGCGGGGCATGCTGGCACCCCGTGAGCTGCGGGTGATGAGCTGGAACCTCTGGTACGGCGGCACCAAGGTCGACGACCACCGCGAGAAGCAGCTCAAGGTCATCACGGAGACCGGCGCGGACGTGGTCGGCCTCCAGGAGACGTACGGCGACGCGGCACGGGAACTGGCCGAGGCGCTCGGCTGGCACCACCACCGGGCCGGTGACAACCTCGGGATCATCAGCCGCCACCCGATCACCGCGCGCCTCGGTGACCCGGAGGTCGGCTTCTACGGCGGGACCGGGGTGCGGATCCGGCTGGAGGACGGTCAGGAGGTGGCCGTCTGGAGCACCCACCTCGACTACACGCCGTACGGACCCTACGAGGCCCGCTTCGACGGGCTCCCGGCGGCCGAACTGATCGCCCACGAGGCCGGCCGGCTCGGCCAGATGCGGAAGATCCTGAGCGAGATCGACGCCGCGGCCGTCCCCGGCGTCCCCGTGATTCTGCTCGGCGACTTCAACTGCCCCTCGCACCTGGACTGGCCGGACGTCGAGTGGCCGGTGACCAGGGCGGCCGAGGAGGCCGGCCTGCGCGACTCCTACCGCGAGGCACACCCCGACCCGGTGCGGGCCCCGGGCCACACCTGGTCGCCGATCCACGCCCTCCACGAGGACGGCAGCGGCCGCCCCGAGCCGCAGGACCGCATCGACTTCGTCCTGCACGACGGCCGCGGCCTGCACGTACGCGACTCCCGCACGGTCGTCACCGGCACCCCGCGCACCTGGCCCGACATCGCGGCCAACGCCTGGCCCTCGGACCACGCGGCGGTACTCACCACGTTCACCCTCGACTAGACGCCCCCACCGACCCCCAGCTCCCCGCGCCCCGGATTTCCCTTTTCCGGGACCGCGGGGACCGGCGTTTCGGGGACGCGGACACCAGCACTTCCGGGCCCGCGGAGACCGGCATTTTCCAGGGGGCGCGGGGACCGGCGCTTCAGGGACGCGGGGAACGGCGCGCCCAGCCCCCACGCACCGGCACCCGACTCCGCACGGAGTCCCCCCAGGGGCGCGGGGAACGGCGCGCCCAGCCCCCACGCACCGGCACCCGACTCCGCACGGAGTCCCCCCAGGGGCGCGGGGAACGGCGCGCCCAGCCCCCACCCACCGGCACCCGACTCCGCACGGAGTCCCCCCAGGGGCGCGGGGAACGGCGCGCCCAGCCCCCACGCACCGGCACCCGACTCCGCCCCCCGGGGGACCCGGGGCGAAGCCCCGGAACCGACCGACCCCCGAGGCCCCGGGGAGGCCCCCAGAGACCCCCCGGAGACCCCTCACAACAAATCACCGCCGGACGGCCCCCGCACGCAACGATTCATTCACCGGCACGCAACGGCTCCTCCTTGTCCACGCCGGCAAGGCGCCCGTACCGTCTACCTGGCCCCCAAACCCGTCCGTACCGGTGAGGAACACGCATGCGCACAGCCCTGCTCCAGAGCTCCGGCCGACCCGGCTCCGTCGTCGAGAACCTCAAGGTCCTCGACGAGGCCGCGGGCCGCGCCGCCGCCGCCGGTGCCGGGCTGCTGGCCGCACCCGAGATGTTCCTCACGGGCTACGCGATCGGCGACGACATCGGGCGTCTGGCGGAGCCCGCCGACGGCGACGCCGCCGACGCGATCGCCGAGATCGCCACCCGGCACGGCGTGGCCGTCGTCTACGGCTACCCCGAGCGTTCCGGTGAGAAGGTCCACAACTCCGCGCAGCTGATCTCCGCCGACGGCACCCGGCTCGCGAACTACCGCAAGACCCACCTCTTCGGCTGCTTCGAGCGCGACCACTTCACCCCGGGCGACCAGCCGGTGGTCCAGGCCGAGCTGAACGGCCTCCGTGTCGGCCTGATGATCTGCTACGACGTGGAGTTCCCGGAGAACGTCCGGGCGCACGCCCTCGCCGGGACCGACCTCCTCGTCGTGCCGACCGCGCAGATGCACCCCTTCCAGTTCGTCGCCGAGTCCGTCGTCCCGGTACGCGCCTTCGAGAACCAGATGTACGTCGCCTACGTCAACCGGGTCGGCGTGGAGGGGGAGTTCGAGTTCGTCGGGCTGTCCACGCTGGCCGGCCCCGACGGAGTCGCCCGCACCCGCGCCGGACGCGCCGAGGAGCTCGTCCTCGCGGACGCCGACCCCGCCTTCCTCACGGCCTCGCGCGAGGCGAACCCGTATCTGCAGGACCGCCGCCCCGGCCTCTACGGGTCGCTCGTCTGACTTCTCAGCCCTCCCCCCGAAGCTTTGTCGCAAGGAGTCCGTACCCCATGACGTCCACGGTGCCCACCGCCGTCCAGCACACCGACGCGCAACAGCCGCCGATCACCATGTTCGGCCCGGACTTCCCCTACGCGTACGACGACTTCCTCGCGCACGCCGCGGGCCTCGGCCAGATACCCGCGACCGAGCACGGCACCGAGGTCGCGGTCATCGGCGGCGGCCTCTCCGGCATCGTGGCCGCCTACGAACTGATGAAGATGGGCCTCAAGCCCGTCGTGTACGAGGCCGACGAGATCGGCGGCCGGCTGCGCACGGTCGGCTTCGAGGGGTGCGACCCCTCACTGACGGCCGAGATGGGCGCCATGCGCTTCCCGCCGTCCTCGACCGCACTCCAGCACTACATCGACCTGGTGGGGCTGGAGACCCGGCCGTTCCCCAACCCGCTCGCGGAGACCACGCCCTCGACGGTCGTCGACCTCAAGGGAGAGTCGCACTACGCGACCACCGTCGACGACCTGCCGCAGGTCTACCGCGACGTGATGAACGCCTGGAACGCCTGTCTCGAAGAGGGCGCCGACTTCTCCGACATGAACCGGGCCATGCGCGAGCGCGACGTCCCGCGCATCCGTGAGATCTGGGCGAAGCTCGTGGAGAAGCTCGACAACCAGACCTTCTACGGTTTCCTCTGCGACTCGGACTCCTTCAAGTCCTTCCGGCACCGCGAGATCTTCGGCCAGGTCGGCTTCGGCACGGGCGGCTGGGACACCGACTTCCCGAACTCGATCCTCGAGATCCTGCGCGTCGTCTACACCGAGGCCGACGACCACCACCGCGGCATCGTCGGCGGCTCCCAGCAGCTTCCGCTGAGGCTGTGGGAGCGCGAGCCGGAGAAGATCGTCCACTGGGCGTACGGCACCTCCCTGTCGTCGCTGCACGACGGCGCACCGCGCCCGGCCGTGACGCGGCTGCACCGCACCGCGGGCAACGGCATCACCGTCACCGACGCGAACGGCGACATCCGCACCTACCAGGCCGCGATCTTCACCGCCCAGTCCTGGCTGCTGCTCTCGAAGATCGCCTGCGACGACTCGCTCTTCCCGATCGACCACTGGACGGCGATGGAGCGGACCCACTACATGGAGTCGAGCAAGCTCTTCGTGCCCGTCGACCGTCCGTTCTGGCTCGACAAGGACGAGACGACCGGGCGTGACGTCATGTCGATGACGCTCACCGACCGGATGACGCGCGGCACCTACCTCCTGGACGAGGGCCCGGACAGGCCCGCCGTCATCTGTCTCTCGTACACGTGGTGCGACGACAGCCTCAAGTGGCTGCCGCTGTCCGCGAACGAGCGGATGGAGGTCATGCTGAAGTCGCTCGGCGAGATCTACCCGAAGGTCGACATCCGGAAGCACATCATCGGCAACCCGGTCACCGTCTCCTGGGAGAACGAGCCCTACTTCATGGGGGCGTTCAAGGCCAACCTGCCCGGCCACTACCGCTACCAGCGGCGTCTGTTCACGCACTTCATGCAGGACGCGCTGCCCGAGGACAAGCGGGGCATCTTCCTCGCCGGCGACGACATCTCCTGGACGGCCGGCTGGGCCGAGGGCGCCGTGCAGACCGCGCTGAACGCGGTCTGGGGCGTCATGCACCAGCTGGGCGGAACGACCGACCCGACCAACCCCGGGCCCGGCGACGTCTACGACGAGATCGCGCCGGTGGAACTGCCCGAGGACTGAGGGTCCACAGCCGCGGGCGGGCCGGACGGCCGGGGTGCCGGCACCACGGCCGCGCTGCTCGGACCCGGCCGTGGTGCTCGGACCCCGGCCGCGGTGGTCAGACCCCGGCCGCGCGGGCCAGCCCGTACACCTCCGCCGCCACGTCCACGAGTTCCGAGGCGTCGCGGAGCGATGCCTGGAGATCGATCAGGAACTCTCCGACCCCGTCCACCCTGTGTGCGGCCAGGTCCTCGGCGATCTGTGCCGCGCTGCCCGTGAACAGCGGACGGTCGGCCCCCTCGTAGGGCTTGGCCGTGTACTGCGCGTTGACGCGGACGCAGACCTCGATCGGGCGTGACCTGCCGCGCTCGGCGGCCAAATCCCGGAGCCGGGTCCACCCCTCGGAGAGCTGCTCGACGCCCTGGGCGGCCGGCATCCAGCCGTCCGCGCGGTCGACCAGCCGGCGCGACGCCCGTGGGCTGTTCGCCGGCAGGTACACCGGGATCGGGCGCGCTGGCTTCGGCCCGACCACGGACGGGGCGATGGTGGTGAGGTCACCCTCGTACGACACCGGGTCCGGTCCCCAGACCGCCGCGCAGACGTCCAGGATCTCGTCGAGGACCTTGCCGCGCTTCTCGAAGGGCGCCACGGCGGCCGCCGCGTACTCGTCGTGGGACCAGCCCGTACCGAGGCCCGCCACCACCCGGCCGCCACTGGCCGCGTCCAGCGTGGCGAGCGAGCGCGCCAGCTGGAAGGGGACGTGCAGGGGCGCCACCAGGACGCTGGTGCCGAGCCGGGCCCGGGAGGTCGACGCGGCCGCCAGGGTCAGGGTCACCAGCGGGTCGGCGACCGAGCGGTAGCTGTCGGGCCAGGGCAGTCCCGGAACCCCGTACAGCCCCTGCGTCGCGGGTTCGGGGAAGAGGACCCGTTCGAACACCCACAGGCTCTCGTAGCCGGTCTCCTCCGCCGCGCGGGCCACCGCCGGCACATCGCGCCCGATGTCGTACTGCTTCATCTGCGGAAGGCCGAGTCCGAGCCGGATCGCCATACCAGTCGCTCCTTTGCACTTCGGTGAGCCGTCCGGTCAACGTACAGCGAGCACCGGGAGGATCACCGGCTCACCTTCCACAGTGGCCGATTCGGTCCCCCAGTGGGGTCAGCATCATGCGTCCGGTCAGGCCCACCGCCGCGTCGAGACGGTCCTCGAACTCGCGGGCGAGGCCGGGGAGTCCGCGCAGCGCCCACAGCGTCCGCGCGGCCGACCAGCCGGCGTCGCGCGCCCGCTCCAGGCTCCACGCGCCGAGCAGATGGGTGAGCGGGTCGGCGACCTCCAGGAGGTCGGGCCCCGGCATCAGATCCTCGCGGACGCGCTCCTCCATCGAGACGAGGAGGTCGCCCACTCGCTCGAACTCGTCCTCCAGATCGGCCGGTTCGCACCCGAGCGCACGACAGCTGTCGACCACGGCGAGCGCCAGATCGTGTCCGACATGCGCGTTGACGCCCGCGAGCGCGAACTGCAGCGGAAGGACTCCGGGATGGCGTCGGAACTGCAGCAGCGGCCGCCAGCAGGCGGGCGGGCGGCCCTCCTCGGCCACCGTCAGGTACCGCTCGGCGAAGCGCACGTCCAGGGTGACCGCGGCCCCGGGGTCCGGGAACTCCCCGGCGTCCAGGCGCCGGTCGATCTCCTCGGTGACGGTGAGGTAGACACGGTTGAAGACCGCGACCCCGTCCCGCTCCGGCAGCGTCGCCTCCAGGGCCCGCATCCGGGAGACGACCATGTGCACGGGAGCGGTGAACTGTTCCAACTGCGCCATGGGGGAAGAGTCCCAGCCGCGGCCCGACGGCCGTGCCGCCTGGCCGGTCGCGTCCCCGGAACGAGGGAAAACCGCCTGCCGGGAGTGACGACGGCGGGGGCGGTACCCCGTGTCGGTCCCATGCACCCGGTGCCCGGTGCCCGGTGCCCGGTGCCCGGTGCCCGGTGCCCGGTGCCCGGCCGCACGCGGGGCGGCGGAGCGCGTACGGGCACCCGGGCATCGGTGCGTGCCGTGGCGGCCGTGCCGAAGCGGCTGTGCCGTGGCCGCCGGCCGGATCGTCGTCGCCTACGCGCCGGCGCGCCGGTCCGGGTCCTCGGGGGTGCCGTCCTCGTCGTAGGCCGACGTGCCCGAGTCGAGCAGCGGCTCCCCGGTCCTGAGATGGGCCGGCGCCATCGCCCGCAGCGCGTGGTACCCGGTGATCACGACGAGCGTGCCGAGCGCGATGCCGCTGAGCGAGAAGGTGTCCGTGAACTTCAGCGTGACGCCGCCGACACCGATGATGATGCCCGCCGCGGTCGGCACCAGGTTCAGCGGATTGCGCAGGTCGACCCGGCCGTGCAGCCAGATCTGGGCGCCGAGCAGGCCGATCATGCCGTACAGGATGACGGTGATGCCGCCGAGGACGCCGCCCGGGATCGCGGCGACGACCGCGCCGAACTTGGGGCAGACGCCGAACAGGAGGGCGAATCCGGCGGCGGCCCAGTAGGCGGCGGTCGAGTAGACGCGTGTCGCGGCCATCACGCCGATGTTCTCGGAGTACGTGGTGTTCGGCGGGCCGCCGACCGCCGTGGAGAGCATGGAGGCGGCGCCGTCCGCGGAGATCGCGGTGCCCAGCCTGTCGTCCAGGGGGTCGCCGGTCATCTCGCCGACCGCCTTGACGTGGCCCGCGTTCTCGGCGACCAGCGCGATCACGACCGGCAGCGCGACGAGGATCGCCGACCACTGGAACGAGGGGCCGTGGAAGTGCGGCAGCCCGATCCAGTCCGCCCTGCCGACACCGGAGAGGTTCAGCCGCCAGTGGTCGGTGACCTTGCCGCTCGCGTCGACCGAGTGGATCTTCCCGAAGATCCGGTCGAAGAGCCACGAGATCACATATCCGAACACCAAGCCGAGGAAGATCGCGATGCGGGACCAGAAACCGCGCAGGCAGACCAGGGACAGCCCGGTGAACAGCATCACGAGCAGGGCCGTCCACTGGTCCTGCGGCCAGTAGGTGGAAGCGGTCACCGGAGCCAGGTTGAAACCGATCAGCATGACGACGGCGCCGGTGACCACCGGCGGCATCGCGGCGTGGATGATCCGTGCCCCGAACCGCTGGACGGCGATCCCCACCAGGAACAGGGCGACGCCCACGACGAACACCGCGCCGGTCACCGTCGCGCTGGTGCCGCCCTGTGCGCGGATGATCGCGGCGACGCCCACGAAGGAGAGCGAACAGCCGAGATAACTGGGCACCCGGCCGCGGGTGGCGAGCAGGAAGATCACCGTGGCGACGCCGGACATCATGATCGCGAGGTTCGGATCGAGCCCCATCAGCACGGGCGCCACGAAGGACGCCCCGAACATCGCCACCACGTGCTGGGCGCCGAGCCCGACGGTGCGTGGCCAGGAGAGGCGTTCATCGGGGCGGACGACGGCTCCGGGCGCGGGGTTGCGTCCGTCGCCGTGCAGTTTCCAGCGCACGCCGAGATCCATGGTGCGGGCTTCGCTTTCTCTGTACGTGAATCGGTCCGGACCATTGTCATGGCTAGCCGGCGGTCCTACGCTCGCACGGTCCTATTCATGAACTGCGTTCACATACTGGATCGGAGTGCTCGATGGGTAGAAGACCCCGTGCGGGCGTGGTCCTGGCGGCCGTGGTCGCCCTCGCGGCCGCCGTCGTCCCGACCGCCTCGGCCCACGAGGGCCGCTCGGCACCGAAGGCCCCCGCCACCGCGGTCCTCGACGGCGCCCGGCTGCAACGGACGAAGATCCGGCTCGACCACGGCGACGCCGGACTCCGGCACGCGGTCGCGAACCTCACGGCCCGGGCGGACGGCTGGCTGGACCAGGGCCCCTGGACGGTCGTCGACAAGCCGAAGCCCGCCCCCGGCGGCGACGCCCACGACTACCTCAGCCAGGCCCCGTACTGGTGGCCCTCACAGCCCGCGACCGCCGACAACCCGTGGGGCTGCCCCTACGTCCAGCGCGACGGGCAGCGCAACCCCGAGGTCGACACCGGCACCGACCGCCAGGACGTCGAGAAGGTCTTCGACTCGACGTACGACCTGGCGCTCGCCTGGTACTACACGGGCCGCAAGCAGTACGCCCAGAAGGCCGCCACCGTCCTGCGCACCTGGTTCCTCGCCCCGGCCACCCGGATGAACCCGAACCTGGACCACGGGCAGTTCATCCCCTGCAAGTACGACGGCCGGGCCATCGGCATCATCGACTTCTCGCAGTCCTACACCAGCGTCCTGGACGCCGTCGCGATCCTCGACACCGGCGCCCCCGGCTGGTCGAGGACCGACCGCACCGCCATGCGCTCCTGGAACACGGACTTCCGTGACTGGCTGGCCGGCAGCGCCTTCGGCACCGAGGAGGGCGCCGCCGCGAACAACCACGGCACCTTCTACGACATGCAGCTCGCCGCCCTGGCGTACGCGACCGGCGACCGGGAGCTGGCCCGGCGGACCGTGCTCGACGCGCGATCCCGGCGCATCGACCCGCAGATCGCCGCCGACGGCACCCAGCCCCAGGAGCTCGCCCGCACCCGCAGCTGGCACTACTCGACCTTCGACCTCGTCGCCTACACCCGCCTCGCGGCCATCGGCCGGCACGTCGGAGTGGACCTGTGGGCGTACCGGGGGCCGGACGGTCAGAGCCTGTTCAAGGCGGTCGACCAACTGCTGCCCGCCGCCACCGGCGCCGCCCCGTGGCCGTACCCGGAACTGGAGTTCCACCGCTTCGCGGCGAGCGACGTCGTGCACGCGGCGGCCGACGCGGGGGACCGGGCGGCGCGCGCCGCGGTGCCGCGGCTGGAGGCGCCGCCCGGCGGCGACCTCTGGGCGCTGCGGCCGGCCGCGGAGCAGCTCGACTCGATCGCGGGCTGACCCGGACGAACACCCTGATCAGGGGCTCCTGAGCGGCTGCTTAGGATGGGGTGCCCCCACCTCCCCTCCCGGCACCCTCAGGAGCCCCGCCCGTGACCGCCGAAGCCCCCGTCGCCCCCGCCCTCCCGTACGGGAGTCTGCTCCCCGTCACCGTCCACTTCGACGACCTCGACGCGCTGGGGCTGCTGCACAACGCCCGCTATCCGGTGTTGGTCGAACGTGCCTGGACCGCGTTCTGGAACGAGAGGGGCTTCGGCTTCGAGGGCGACTGGGAGGCCGCGGGCGACTTCTGCAACGCGGTCAGGGAACTCCGGATCAGCTACGACGCACCCGTCGACCGGCCCGGCACGTACGCCGTCCACCTGTGGCTGGAGCGGCTCGGCACCACCGGACTGACCTACGGCTTCCGCTTCTGCTCGGCCGACGGCTCGGTGACCTACGCGAGCGGGACCCGCGTCCTGGTCCGGCTGGACGCCGGCACGCTGCGCCCGACGCCGTGGAGCGACCGCTTCAGGGCCGCGGGCCGGGAACTGCTGCGCTCGGGGGACTGACCTTCGGACGGTCGCGCTCGCCCGCGCGCAGCACGCCCGCGAACACGGCGAGTCCGCTCGCCAGGACCGTGACCAGTCCGAACGACACCACCAGACTGGTCGCCTGGGCCAGCGAGCCGATCGCGCTCGGCGCGACCAGCCCCGAGGTGTAGGTGATGGTGGCGACGCCCGCGATGGCCTGGCTGGGGTTGGGGCCGGCGTGACCCGCCGCGGCGAAGCAGAGCGGGACGACGACCGCGATCCCGAGGCCCAGCAGGGCGAAGCCGCCCATCGCTACGGCGGGGTTGCCCGCGACGACGACGAGCAGTCCGCCGAGCACGGCCAGCAGCCCGCCCGCCCGCACGGTGCGCACCGCGCCGAACCGGTTCACCACGGCGTCGCCCACGAGCCGGGCCAGCGCCATGGTCAGCATGAAGCCGGTCGTCGACGCCGCCGCGAGCCCGGCCGAGGTGCCGAGTTCGTCCTTCAGATAGACCGCCGACCAGTCCAGGCTCGCGCCCTCGGCGAACACGGCGCAGAAGCCGATCGCGCCGATGAGCAGCGCGGACTTCGGCGGCAGCGCGAAGCGCGGCGGGGGGACCTCGTCCTCGGTGGGCCGCAGGTCCAGGACCCATCGGCACGCGGTGAGGCCCAGGACCGTGAGGACCCCGGCCGCGAGGACGTGGTGCAGACGCGCGTCCGAACCGAGGTGCGCGGCGAGGGTGCCGCCCGCGGACCCGACCAGCGCGCCCGCGCTCCACATGCCGTGCAGCCCCGACATGATCGACCTGCCGAGGCGGTTCTCGATCTCGACGCCGAGCGCGTTCATCGCCACGTCCGCCATGCCCGCCGTCGCGCCGTAGACGAAGAGGGCCAGGCACAGGGTGAAGAGGTTCGGCGCGACGGACGGGAGGACCAGCGCCAGCGTCCACAGGGAGATCAGCCCGCGCAGCGCGGTGCGAGCACCGAAGCGGTGGCTGATCCGGCCCGCCAGCGGCATCGCGAGGGACGCCCCGACGGCCGGGAACGCCAGGGCCAGTCCGAGCTGGCCCGTGCTGACGGACGCGTGGTCCTGGATCCAGGGCACGCGGGTGGCGAACGAGCCCGTCACCGCTCCGTGCACGGCGAACACGGCGGCCACGGCGTACCGGGCCCGCTTCACCTCGCCCGGGTCCTGGACCACGCCCTTCGTGGTCGCCGTCGGTCCCGTCGTTTCCGTCATTCCCGCCCTCCCGGCTCCGCTCCCCATATTGCCGCCGTAAACTATCAGGGACCCTGCCTGATAGATAGGCGATAAAGAGGCGATGCGTCGGCCGGCCCGGCCGGCGGCCGTGAGCTCCGGGTCCCGCGTCGGCGGGCCCCGCCGATCTGGGAGGACTCCGTGGTCTGGGAAGATCCCGGCATGCCCGCATCTCCGAGCACGGCCCGGGCCATCAACGACCGGCTCGCCCTGCGGCTGTTGCAGCAGGAGGGTCCGCTGACGGCCGGACAGCTGAAGCAGCTCACGGGCCTGTCCCGGCCCACCGTCGCCGACCTCGTCGAACGCCTGACCGCCGCCGGTCTGGTCTCGGTCGTGGGGGAGTCGGGGGAGCAGCGGCGCGGCCCGAACGCCCGGCTGTACGGGATCGTCGCGGACCGGGCGCAGCTGGCCGCCCTCGACGTCCGCACGGAGGGCGTCACGGTCGTCGTCGCCGACCTGCTCGGCGCGGAACTCACCCGGGCGTCGGTGCCCATCGCGGACGACGCCGGCACGGGGCCCGCCGTGGAGCAGGCGGTCGCCCTGGTGGAGCGGGCCGCGAAGGAGGCGGGAGCCGAGCGGCTGCACACCGTCGGCATCGGCGCGCCGGGCCTCATCGACCCCGCCACGGGTGAACTCCGGGACTCCTCCGGCCTGCCCGAATGGCACCGCCGGCTGGTCGCGGCCCTCCAGGAACGCCTGCCGGCCCGGGTCATCGTCGAGAACGAGACGAACCTCGCCGCGATCGCCGAACAGCGCGACGGCGCGGCCCGGGACCGGGACACCTTCGTCCTCCTCTGGCTAGGTCACGGCACCGGCGCGGCCGTCGTCCTCGACGGCAGGCTCCGCCGCGGCGCCTCGGGCGGCACCGGCGAGATCGGGTTCCTCCCGGTTCCGGGCACCGCCACGCTCCCCTCGGCGACGGATTGCGAGGGAGGGTTCCACTCGCTGGCGGGGGCCGCCGCGATCGCCGAACTCGCCGCGGGGTACGAGCTGGCGGCGACGGAGGTCCCCGGTGAACCACGGGCGGCGGCTCTGGTGCGCGCGGCGGTGGCGGCCGCGTCCTCCGGTGGCGCCGACGGCCTCCGGCGCGACCGTGCCGACCGGTTCCTCGCCGCGCTCGCCGACCGTCTCGCCGTCGGTGCCGCGTCCGTCGTGGCGGTGCTGGACCCCGGCTGCGTGGTGCTCGGCGGTGAGGTGGGGCAGGCCGGCGGGGAGGCGCTGGCCACGCGGGTCGGCGAGCGGCTGGCCCGGATGTCCCCGCTGCCGGCCGAGGTGCGGGCCGGCGCGCTGGGCGGAGGCGCGGTGCTGAGGGGCGCCCTCCTGACCGCTCGGGAGTCGGCCCAGGACGACCTCTTCACGTTCACGCCGCACCCACGGTGACCCACCGCGCCGGCGCACCCGCCCGAAGGCGTTCCGGCCGCCGCCGGCCCGTGGCCGGAAGGGGGAAGTCCGGGGCCCGGAGGCCGAGTTCCCGGCGGCGTACCACGGTCTGTCTCCCTCTGGTGGGGAGACCCGGCGGCGGGGCAAGGGCCTCCGTCACCGCCGCCGGGTCGCTCAGGGGGCGAGTAGGCCACCTCGGCTTCTGCAAACCTTGATCGCCGACCCTAAGAGGACTAGACCAGAGCGTCAATAGGTATGGACCAATATCCGTACCTCCGTCAAGCATGGGCCCGTTCCCGGGAGTTGGCCGCCCCCGTGCATCCGCGACAACTCGTTCGGGTGACCTGTGAGGCACCCCACAGAACTTCACCCGCATGGGCATGGACAGGGCATGGCACACTGATGCTGTACCAGAAGCAGCGCACTCCGGGGTCGGTGAAAGTCCGAACCGGCGGTTACAGTCCGCGACCCGGTCGCTTCCAGCGGCCGGTTGACCAGGTGAAATTCCTGGACCGACGGTTAAAGTCCGGATGGGAGGCAGTGCGCGGCGGGCGGGCATTCGTGCGCGCTGCCGGTTGTCGTGACGTGTCCTGCGGGACAGGTCCCTTTCGGCATCGTTCCCGGTGTCGCAGTCCGTTCAGTTCTGTCGTCATCGACAGGCCCCGGAGTCCGTGCCCCATGAGGCAGGAGGACCCGGGAAGTGTTCACCGGAATCGTCGAAGAGCTGGGTGAGGTCACCGCCGTCGAGAATCTCGACGAGGCCTCCCGCTTCCGTCTGCGCGGACCCGTCGTCACGCAGGGCGCACAGCACGGCGACTCCATCGCCGTGAACGGAGTCTGTCTCACGGTCGTCGACCACGAGGGCGACGAATTCACCGCCGACGTCATGGCGGAGACCCTGAACCGCTCCAGCCTCGGTGCCCTCACCGTCGGCTCCCGCGTCAACCTCGAACGCCCCATGGCCGTGGGTGACCGCCTCGGCGGACACATCGTCCAGGGCCACGTCGACGGCACCGGCACGGTCATCGAGCGCAAGCCGTCCGAGCACTGGGAGATCGTGAAGATCTCGCTCCCCGCGGACCTCACCCGGTACGTGGTCGAGAAGGGCTCCATCACCGTCGACGGCATCAGCCTGACGGTGGTCGACGCGGGCCCGGACCATTTCACCGTCAGTCTCATCCCCACCACGCTCGACCTGACCACGCTCGGCCGCAAGCAGCCCGGCGACCCGGTCAACCTCGAGGTGGACGTCATCGCCAAGTACGTCGAGCGGCTGCTCGGCGCCCGCGGCGGGCAGCCGGTAGCGCTGCCGGACACCTCCGGGGGCCGGCCGTGAACTGGCTCAACTCCGAGGCGTTCACCCTCTTCGGACAGCACATCAAGTGGTCGGACATGATCGGCAACGTGATCGGTCTGATCGGACTCGCGCTCGGCTGGCGTCGCTCCCTCTGGAGCTGGCCCGTACAGCTCCTGTCCGGCGTCATCCTGCTCACGGCCTTCGCCTCGGCCCATCTCTCCGGCAGCGCCGGGAAGCAGCTCGTGGTCATCGTCGTCGCCCTGTGGGGCTGGTGGCAGTGGAACCGCGGCCGGGGCCAGGACGGCGCCGTCGCCGTACGGTTCGCCACCTGGCGCGAGCGTGGCTTCCTGGTGGGCGCCGCCGCCGTCGGCACCCTCGCGGTCAGCGCCCTGTTCCACGCGTACCCGTCGCTGTCCTGGGACCCCTGGCCCGACGCCTACATCTTCGTGGGCACGGTCATCGCCATGTACGCCCAGGCGCGCGGCATGGTCGAGTTCTGGTTCGCCTGGCTGCTGGTCGACGTGGTGGGCGTCCCGCTCAACTTCGCCAACGGCTTCGCCTTCTCCGGTTTCGTCTACGTCGTCTACGGCGCGCTCGTCCTGTGGGGCATGCGCGACTGGTGGCTGCGCTCCCGCAAGGCCGGGCAGCCCCTCCTGGAAGGAGTCCCGGCATGACCGCCGCCCCCGTCTGGTACAGCACCGGCCACGAGCAGGACGCCTCGGACTTCACGCTCGACCCGGTCGAGAAGGCCATCGTCGACATCGCGGCGGGCCGGCCGATCGTGGTCGTCGACGACGAGGACCGGGAGAACGAGGGCGACCTCGTCATCGCCGCCGAGAAGGCGACCCCCGAGATCATCGCGTTCATGATGAGCGAGTGCCGCGGACTGATCTGCGCACCCATGGAGGGCGACGAACTCGACCGCCTCCAGCTCCCCCAGATGGTCGAGAACAACACCGAGTCGATGAGGACGGCGTTCACGGTCTCGGTGGACGCCTCCGGCGCCCACGGCGTGACCACCGGCATCTCCGCCGCCGACCGCGCCACCACGCTCCGGCTGCTGGCCGGGGGCCAGGCCGGGGCGGGCGACTTCGTGCGGCCGGGCCACATCTTCCCGCTGCGCGCCAGGCCCGGCGGCGTCCTCGTCCGCAACGGCCACACCGAGGCGGCCGTCGACCTGGCCCGGCTCGCCGGACTGCGCCCCGCGGGCGCCATCGTGGAGATCGCGGGGGAGGACGGCCGCATGCTGCGCCTTCCCGAACTGATCCCGTTCGCCCGCAAGCACGGCCTGACCATCATCTCCATCGAGGACCTGGTCGCCTACCGCCGCTCCCCCCAGCTGCCGGCCCCGCTCGACCAGGGGGCACCCCCGGCCGAGCCCGCGGTCCGCCGCGAGGCCAAGACGCAGCTGCCCACCGCCTTCGGCGAGTTCACGGCGTACGGCTACCGCTCCACCCTCGACGGGGTCGAGCACGTCGCCCTCGTCCACGGCGAGATCGGCGACGGCGAGGACGTCCTCGTCCGCGTCCACTCCGAGTGCCTGACCGGCGACGTCTTCCACTCGCTGCGCTGCGACTGCGGCCCCCAGCTGCAGACCTCCCTGCAACGCGTCCAGGCCGAGGGCCGCGGCGTCGTCGTCTATCTGCGCGGACACGAGGGACGGGGCATCGGACTCCTGTCCAAGCTGCGCGCCTACGAGCTCCAGGAACGCGGCCGGGACACCCTCGACGCCAACCTCGAACTCGGCCTGCCCGCCGACGCCCGCGACTACGGCGCGAGCGCGCAGATCCTGGAGGACCTCGGCGTCCGCAGCCTGCGTCTGCTGACCAACAACCCCGACAAGACCGACGCGCTCGTCCGGTACGGCCTGCGGGTCGTCCGGCGGGAGCCGATGCCCGTCCAGGCGGGCGAACACAACCTCCGCTACCTGCGCACCAAGCGGGACCGGATGGGGCACGACCTGCCCTGGCTGGAGACGCCCACCGCCTCCGCCTGCGGCAACCAGTGACACCCGCGGGAGGCAACACCCGCGGAGTCCAGTGACGACGGAGACCGGCAGCAACGGAATCCGGCGACAACGGCACGACCGGCGACAACGGCACGACCGGCAACACGGCACGACCGGCAACACGGCACAGAGGCACTGAGGAGAGACGTGAGCGGCAAGGGTGCACCCGAACTGTCCGTACGCAACTGCGGCGACCTGCGCGTCGCGGTCATCGCGGCACAGTGGCACGAAAAGGTGATGGACGGCCTCGTGGACGGCGCGCTGCGCGCCCTGCACGAGCTGGGAATCGACGAACCGACCCTGCTGAGGGTCCCGGGCAGCTTCGAGCTCCCGGTCGTCGCCAAGGTCCTCGCGGGCCGCGGCTACGACGCCGTCGTCGCGCTCGGTGTCGTCATCCGCGGCGGCACACCCCACTTCGAATATGTGTGCCAGGGCGTCACACAGGGCCTCACCCAGGTCTCCATCGACACGGGCGTCCCCATCGGCTTCGGCGTACTGACCTGTGACACCGAGGAGCAGGCCCTGGACCGGGCGGGCATCGAGGGCTCCCACGAGGACAAGGGGCACGAGGCGGTGACGGCCGCCGTGGCGACCGCGGCCACGCTGCGCTCAGTATCCGAACCCTGGCGCTGAGACACCGGCTCGGGCGCGTAGGGTGGGCAGCACCATGTCCAAGAAGACGTTCGAGGAGCTCTTCACCGAGCTCCAGCACAAGGCCGCCAACGGCGACCCCACCACCTCACGCACCGCCGAGCTGGTCGGCAAGGGTGTCCATGCCATCGGCAAGAAGGTCGTCGAAGAGGCCGCAGAGGTCTGGATGGCCGCCGAGTACGAGGGCAAGGACGCCGCCGCCGAGGAGATCTCCCAGCTCCTCTACCACGTCCAGGTGATGATGGTGGCGCGCGGAATCTCCCTCGACGACGTGTACGCCCACCTCTGAGCCGCGACCCGCACCCCGCCGACGTACGCACCACCAGACGTACGCACTAACAAAGGAAGCCGACCTCATGCTGCGCATCGCCGTCCCCAACAAGGGTTCCCTGTCAGGACCTGCGGCGGAGATGCTGCATGAGGCCGGCTACCGGCAGCGCCGGGAGTCCAAGGAGCTCAGGATCGTCGATCCGGGCAACGAGGTCGAGTTCTTCTACCTCCGCCCCCGCGACATCGCGATCTACGTCTCCTCGGGCCGCCTCGACATCGGCATCACCGGCCGCGACCTGCTCGTCGACTCCGGAGCGAAGGCGGAGGAGATCCTCCCGCTCGGCTTCGCGCGTTCCACCTTCCGTTTCGCCGGCAAGCCCGGCACCGCCAAGGGCGTCGAGGACCTCGCCGGCCTGACCGTCGCCACCTCCTACGAGGGCATCGTCGCGGGCCACCTCACCGACAACGGCATCGACGCCTCCGTCGTCCACCTCGACGGCGCCGTCGAGACCGCGATCGAACTCGGTGTCGCCGAGGTCATCGCGGACGTCGTCGAGACCGGCACCTCGCTGCGCAACGCGGGCCTGGAGGTCTTCGGCGAGCCGATCATGAAGTCCGAGGCCGTCGTCATCCGCCGTGTCGAAGCCGACACCTCCGAGGACGCCGAGCCCAAGGTCCAGCAGTTCCTGCGCCGCCTCCAGGGCGTCCTGGTCGCACGGACGTACGTGATGATGGACTACGACTGCCGCGCCGAGCACCTGGAGCAGGCCGTCGCGCTCACCCCCGGCCTGGAGTCGCCGACCATCTCGCCGCTGCACAACGAGGGCTGGGTGGCCGTCCGCGCGATGGTCCCCGCCAAGGAGGCGCAGCGGATCATGGACGACCTGTACGCGCTCGGCGCGCGGGCCATCCTGACCACGGCCATCCACGCCTGCCGCCTCTGAGGACCGTCCGAGCCATGTCCCACCTTCCCGAGCTCCCCGTCACGTTCCGGCCGTCCCGGACCCGGGCCGTCCTGCTCACCGCGGGCGTCTCGATCTTCGTGGTCATCACGACGGTCGCGATGCTCCTGGAGCAGCTCAGCCCGGGCGAGCGCGTCAGCTTCGTCTTCACCGCCGCGCTCCTTCTCGGCGTGCTCCTGCTGCTCTCCCGGCCCAAGGTCGTCGCCGATGAGAGCGGAGTCACAGTTGTCAACATCGCCAGCAGCCGGCGCCTGGACTGGGCGGAGATCCTCCAGGTCAACCTGCGCCCCGGCGACCCCTGGGTGTTCCTCAACCTCAGTGACGGCACCAGTCTCCCGGCGCTCGGCATCCAGCCGGGCATCGCCCGGCAGCGCGCGATCGACGACGCCCGCACCCTGCGGGCCCTCGCCGAGGCCCGCTCCATCGGCGACCCGGAGCAACATCACGGCTGACTCTCGGCCTTCCACCCTGCCCGCCGGGCCCATGTCTTGATTAACCTGTTGGCGGAGGCGTTTTCGTTGCGCCTCCGCCACTGACGTGCCACCCGGCATTCAGAGGCCCCCTGCTACCCGAGGAGTGACTCCCTCCAGCGATGGACGGATCGTCCTGTAGTACCTGCGCCGCCCCCTCCCGACCCATCGAGGCGGCGGCATGACCATCCCCCTGCTGCTGCTCGCGGCCGCGTTCCTGCTGATCCTCGCCAACGGTTTCTTCGTGGCGGCGGAGTTCGGCCTCGTCACGGTCGAGCGGCCGGACGCCGAGAAGGCCGCGGCCGAAGGCGACCGACGGGCCCGTACCGTCGTCAACTCGCTCAAGGAGCTGTCCTTCCAGCTCTCCGGCACCCAGCTCGGCATCACCATCACCTCGCTCGTCGTCGGCATGCTCGCCGAACCGGCGCTGGCCCAGCTGCTCCACGGCCCCTTCACCGCGCTCGGCCTGCCCGAGGGCGCCGTGTCCGGCGTGGCCGTGGTGGTCGGCATGCTGCTCGCCGCGGCCGTGCAGATGGTCGTCGGCGAACTCGTGCCGAAGAACTGGGCGGTGTCCAAGCCGCTGCAGGTCGCCCGCTTCGTCGCGGGCCCGCAGCACGTCTTCTCCAGCCTGTTCCGGCCGGTGATCGCCGCGCTCAACACGGTCGCCAACCGGCTCGTACGGGCGCTCGGCGTCGAACCCGCCGAGGAGCTGGCGTCCGCCCGCACCCCCGGCGAGCTCGTCTCCCTGGCCCGGCACTCGGCCCAGGCCGGCGCCCTGGAGCAGGACACCGCGGATCTCTTCGTACGGACCATCTCGCTGGCCGACCTGACCGCGCAGCACGTCATGACACCGCGGGTGAGGGTCAGCGCCCTCCAGTCGACGGCCACGGCGGAGGACGTCGTCAATCTCACCCGGGCCACCGGCCTGTCCCGCTTCCCCGTCTACCGGGAGCGGATCGACGAGGTGGTCGGCATGGTCCACCTCAAGGACGCCCTCGCGGTGCCCTCGCACGACCGGTTGCGCACGCCCGTCGGCCGGATCGCCCAGGCCCCGCTGCTCGTCCCGGAGACCCTGCCCGTGCAGCCGCTCCTGGAACGGCTGCGCAGTGAGCAGCCCATCGCCGTCGTCGTCGACGAGTACGGCGGTACGGCGGGCGTCGTCACCCTGGAGGACATCGTCGAGGAACTCGTCGGCGAGGTCCGCGACGAGCACGACGGACAGGACCTGCCGGAACTCGCCGTGGCGCCGCCCGAGGAGGGCCGGCCCGCCTGGGACGCCGACGGCAGCTGCCGTGTCGACGTCCTGCAACGCATAGGACTGGATGTGCCCGAGGGCCCGTACGAGACCGTGGCCGGACTCGTCGCCGATCTGCTCGGCCGCATCCCCGCACCCGGTGACAGGGCGGAGCTTCCGGGCTGGCGCCTGTCGGTGCGCCAGGTCGGGCACTACCGCGCCGAACGGGTCCGGCTGGTCAGGATCGCGGACGCGGCCCTCGCCCCGGAGGCCGTCCGATGAGCGTGCTCCAACTTCTCTTCGCCGTCCTCCTGGTGCTCGCCAACGGCTTCTTCGTGGGAGCCGAGTTCGCGCTCGTCTCCGTGCGGCGCAGCCAGATCGAGCCGCTGGAGTCGGCCCGCGCCCGCCAGGTCCTGTACGGACTGGAGCGGCTGCCGCAGATGATGGCCGCGGCCCAGTTCGGCATCACCATCTGCTCCCTGACGCTCGGCGCGGTCGCCGAGCCGACCGTCGCCCATCTGCTGGAGCCCCTCTTCGAGGCGGTCCGTCTGCCGGACGGCGTGATCCACCCCCTCGGATACGTCATCGCGCTCGCCCTCGTCGTCTTCTTCCACCTCGTCATCGGCGAGATGGTCCCGAAGAACCTGGCGATGGCCGCGCCGGAGAAGACCGCGCTGTGGCTCAGCCCGGGCCTGGTCGCCTTCGCCCGCCTGTGCCGGCCGGTCACGGTGGCCCTCGGCGCGTGCGCGCGGCTGATCCTGAAGCTGTTCCGGGTGGAGCCCAAGGACGAGGTCGAGGCGGTCTTCACGAGCGAGCAGCTCAACCGCCTGGTCGAGGACTCGGGCCAGGCGGGACTGCTGGACCCGGAGGAGCAGGAGCGCCTCGAGGACGCCCTGGAACTCGGTTCCCGACCGGTGACGGACGTCCTCCTGGACCGCGAGTCGCTGGTCACCGTGGGTGCCTCGGTCACCCCGGGCCAGGTCGTCGCCCTCACCGCGCGCACCGGGTACTCCCGCTTCCCGGTGGTCGCGGAGAACGGCGCCTTCATGGGCTACCTGCACGTGAAGGACGTCCTCGACCTGGAGGAGTCCGAGCGCGCGGTGCCCCAGCAGATCTGGCGGCACATGACGACCCTGCGGTCGGAACTCCCGCTCGACGACGCCCTGACCGTGATGCGCCGGGCCGCCACGCACCTCGCGCAGGTCGCGGACGCGTCGGGGAAGGTGCTCGGACTCGTGGCGCTGGAGGACGTACTGGAGCTGCTGGTCGGCGAGGTACGGGATCCGGCGCACCGGGACGTCGCCGTGGTGTCCGTGGGGTCACCGCCGCCGACCGTGGAGCCGGTGGCGATGCCGGTGCCGGTGCTCAGCGAGGCTCAGGAGGAGGCGCTGGCGACCTGAGCGTGGTCCCGTCCCTGGGGGCTGCCGCCCCCAGACCCCCGCTCCGGCCTTAAGGGCCTTGTCCTCAAT
>NZ_JBHWEL010000082.1:0-22679 GCF_042734135.1 Streptomyces sp. NPDC059668
GACGCCGTCAGCTTCGTATTGCCCACATTGTCGATCGCGAGCCTGGGCCGCCCCCGAAACCGCCCCTTGACCGTCGGCGGCACCAACTCAGCCCGCACCTCCACGAACGGAGTGATCGTCAGATTCCCCTCAGGAACCGTCACCGCCTCGGGATGCTCCGTCGGCGTGATCCGCACCGCATACGGATTGGGACCCGCCAACGCATCCGGAGTCCGAGGCGGCGCGAACGTCAACTCCACCGTCCCCGTCGTCCCCGGATACAACCGCAACGACTGCGGCTCCACCGACGTCCAGGGCGCCACCCCACCCACCGGCTCAAAACGATACTCGTCCACCACGTCGCCGGTATTGCGCAGCCGCAGCCGCGCTTTGGTACTGCCACCGGGATCCACAGTGCTGGAGGCAGGCTCCAGCGAAGTCCAAAGGCTCACCTGTCGACGCTATGACCGCGGGCAGGCCCCCGTCAGCAGGCCTCGGGGCACGGTGGGTGCCCGAAGGTCTGCGGCCGGCTGCCCTTTCCCGACGCCCGAACTGCCCTCCCCAGCAACGGGGTCGGCCACCCGCAGGAGGGTCAGGAGGGGTGGACGATGTCCCATTCCTGGTCGTCGGTGTTGCTACAGGTGAAGATCGTCAGCGGGGTGTCGTCGCCGCCGGTGCTGTAGCCGGAGACGTCAAGGCACAGGTGGTTGCTGGAGTAGTTGCGGATCCAGTAGTGGCCGCTCTCCTGCTTGTCGAGCCACCACAGCTGGTTGTCGGCGGTCGTGCCGTCGCACTGGAACTCGAACACCCCCGTCCGCGGCGGCTTGGCGCCGAAGTCGGGCAGGTCCACGCAGAGTCGGTCCTTGACGTTGCGGATCTGGAACAGGTCCGACTTCTCGGGCCCGCTGCCCTTCTCGCGCACTTCGAGGTTCCAGAGCTGGTTGTCGTGCGCGGTGCCGTCGCACACGAACTCCCTGACCGGACCGTTCGGTTGTCCCTTGTCGTAGCCTGGGATGTCGGCGCACTTCCTGGTCGTGGCGTTCCGCAGTACGACGCCGGACGCGGGCAGCGGGCCCGGCGACGCCTTCTTCTTCGTCGCCTCGGGACTGGCCACCGCACCGCCGCCTCCCCCACCGCCGTCGTCCGGGTTCTGCTGTGCCCGGGAGGGGGCCGGCTCCTGAGCGGGGGCCGAACTCGGCGCCGTCGCGAGGCTCGGGGTGGGCGCGGGGAGGGTACTGATCCCGGCTTCCTGGAGTTTTTCGGTGGCGGCGCTGCGGACCTGTGGCTTGTACGCCAGCCACAGCATCACGAACGTGATGGCCAGCGCCATGAAAACGCCGAGGAAGGTGGCCAGCCAACGCGGCAGGAACCCGCGCTGCACATAAGTCCCCTCGACCGGCTGCGCCTTGGTCCCCGACCGCTGAATGGCCAGCGAATAGGGCCGCTGCTCCTTCGAACCGAACCAGATGATCTGACGCGGCCGCAACGTCGCCCTGACGAAAGCCGCCCGCCCCGGCTCGATCTGCACATTGCTCGGATGAATGTCGTACGACAGATGGTCCCCGTTGTCACTCCCACTGACCGACGCCGTCAGCTTCGTATTGCCCACATTGTCGATCGCGAGCCTGGGCCGCCCCCGAAACCGCCCCTTGACCGTCGGCGGCACCAACTCAGCCCGAACCTCCACGAACGGAGTGATCGTCAGATTCCCCTCAGGAACCGTCACCGCCTCGGGATGCTCCGTCGGCGTGATCCGCACCGCATACGGATGCGGACCCGCCAACGCATCCGGAGTCCGAGGCGGCGCGAACGTCAACTCCACCGTCCCCGTCGTCCCCGGATACAACCGCAACGACTGCGGCTCCACCGACGTCCAGGGCGCCACCCCACCCACCGGCTCAAAACGATACTCGTCGACGATGTCGCCGGTGTTGCGCAGGCGCAGCCGTACCCGCGTGCTGGCGCCCGGGTCGACGGTCGCTGACGCGGGTTCCAGAGAGGTCCACATACTCACCGTCGGGAGGCTAGCCGTGGTGACGGTGGCGGTCAGGAGTCACAGGGGAACGGTCGCCGGACGAACAGGCAGGTGAGGGTGCCCCTGCGGGCGGCGGCAGCCCGGCGGCGGACGTCCGTCAGCGCCGGGGCAGCGTCACTCCGGTGGCCACGAAGACGAACTGCGCGCAGGAGTCGGCGTTCCAGGATCTACCGGATGAAGCGGGCCGCGGGGAACGCACTCCGGGGCGACGGTGAGGGCAACGATGAGGGCAACGGTGCTGATGGCACGCCGGGTTGCCCCTGTGGGCAACAGAACTGCCCCCGGACAGGTACCGCAGGACGTTTCGGGGGACGCGCTTCGCGCGTGAGGGTGAATGACGTCCCATCTCGTACCCCGAGGAGAGCAGAGCATGCCGTCCTACCTGTCGCCGGGCGTCTACGTCGAGGAGGTGGCCAGCGGCTCTCGTCCGATCGAGGGTGTGGGCACTTCGGTGGCGGCCTTCGTGGGGCTCGCCCCGTCGGGGCCGCTCAACGAGCCGACGCTGGTGACCAACTGGACGCAGTACGTGGCGGCCTTCGGTGAGTTCACCGACGGGTACTACCTCGCGCACTCCGTCTACGGCTTCTTCAACAACGGTGGCTCCGCCGCCTATGTCGTCCGGGTCGGCGGCACGCCCGGCGGTGTGAACGGCGACGCGACGGCCCCGGCCGCGGTGACGGGATCCGCGGCGCAGGCCGCGCTGCCGCCCGGCGAGCCCAAGCAGCTCGGCACCTTCACGGTCAGCGCCGTCGCGGGCGGTTCGCTCAGCGTCGAGGTCGCCGACCCCGAGGGCGAGGGTCCCGCCGAACGGTTCAGGCTGATCGTCAAGGACGGCGAGAAGGCCGTCGAGACCTTCGACGTGACCGCCAAGAAGGGCGGCCGCAACTACGTGGTCACGCAGGTGAAGGAGCGTTCCAAGCTCATCACCGTGCAGGAGGCCGCGCCCGCGGCGCAGTTGGTCCGGCCCGACAACCAGACGGTGGCGCTCGCCGCCCCGTCGACCTCGTCGCCGGCCGTTCCGGCCGAGGAGCGGGACGGTCACCCCGGCCCCGCGCAGTACCTCGGCGACTCGGCCGACCGCACCGGCTTCGGCGGCCTGGAGGCCGTGGACGAGGTGTCGATGGTCGCCGTGCCCGACCTGATGGCCGCCTACCAGCGCGGCGCGATCGACCTGGAGGCCGTCAAGGCCGTCCAGCTCGGCCTGATCGCGCACTGCGAGCTGATGGGCGACCGGGTCGCGGTCATCGACCCCCCGCCGGGCCTCAACGCCCGCCAGATCCGCGTCTGGCGTCAGGAGACGGCCGGCTACGACTCCAAGTACGCCGCCCTCTACTACCCCTGGATCAAGGCTTTCGACCCGGCGACCGGCCAGACCAGGATGATCCCGCCGAGCGGTCACGTCGCCGGCATCTGGGCCCGCAACGACTCCGAGCGCGGCGTGCACAAGGCTCCCGCCAACGAGGTCGTACGCGGGGCGGTCGACCTGGAGCTGCAGATCACCCGCGGCGAGCAGGACCTGCTCAACCCCATCGGCGTCAACTGCATCCGCGCCTTCCCCGGCCGCGGCATCCGCGTCTGGGGCGCCCGCACCATGTCCTCGGACCCGGCCTGGCGCTACCTCAACATCCGCCGGTACTTCAACTACCTGGAGGAGTCGATCCTGATCGGCACCCAGTGGGTGGTGTTCGAGCCGAACGACCACGCGCTGTGGGCCCGGATCCGGCGCAACGTGTCCGCCTTCCTGGTCAACGAATGGCGCAACGGCGCCCTCTTCGGCTCGCGGCCCGAGGAGGCGTACTACGTCAAGTGCGACGAGGAGACCAACCCTCCGGAGTCGGTCGACCTCGGCCGGGTCATCTGCGAGATCGGCATCGCGCCCGTCAAGCCCGCCGAGTTCGTGATCTTCCGGCTGGCCCAGTTCTCCAGCGGGAACGGCGAGTTGGAGGAGTAGTCCGCGCACCGGCGGTCCGCACCGACGTGACCGTCCCGGCGGTCGCCCGCCGCTCCCCGTACGTACCAGAACCATCAGAAGGACAGAGAACAGATGAGTCTCCAGCCGGGTGACGCCCTCACATCGCACAATTTCGGCCTGCAGATCGACGGTGTCATGGTCGAGTATCTCGCCGAGGTCAGCGGCCTCAGCATCGAGCAGGACGTCATCGAGTACCAGCAGGTCTCCTCGCAGGGCATCCCCGTCACCAAGAAGCTGCCGGGGGTGAAGAAGGCCGGCACCTGCACGGTGGTGCGCGGTATGACCCAGTCGGCCGCCTTCAACCAGTGGATCACCGAGTCCGTGGCCGGTCAGATGAGCACCGCCCGCAAGAACGCCACCATCATGGTGATGGACTATCAGAACAACCCGGTCAAGCGGTACAACATGCGCAACGCCTGGTGCAGCAAGATCGACACCAGCACCGTCAAGGCCGGCGAGGCCGCCGCGCTCACCGAGACCGTCACGATCACCTTCGAAGAACTGGTCATCGAGTAATGCGCCGTACGTCTCCCAGGACGGCCTCGGCCGCGGCCGTCGCCGGACCGGCGCCGGAGACGGAAGCCTGGGCGGAGCCGGAGCAGACCGCTGCTCCGGCCCCGGCCCCGGCCCCGGCCGCGTCACCCCAACCCCTGCGCACCGAGTTCGAGTTCGAGCTGCCGCGCGGATACGTCGACGACTCCGGCACCGTGCACCGCCTCGGCGTGATGCGGCTCGCCACCGCGCGGGACGAGCTGATCCCGCTCCGGGACATGCGCGTCCAGGAGAACCCGGCGTACCTGTCCGTCGTCCTCCTCGGCCGGGTCATCACCCGGCTCGGCACGCTGCCCCTCGTGCACGACGGGGTGGTGGAGAACATGTTCGCCTCCGACCTCGCGTTCCTCCAGGACTTCTACCGCCAGGTCAACGCCGAGGGTCACACCCGTGCAGCCGTCACCTGCCCGCACTGCGAGGAGCCGTTCGAGGTCGAACTCGGCGGGAGCCGCCTGGGGGAATCGTGACGTACGCGACCGACCGCATCCACGAGGAGATCGCGTACATCGCCTACCACTTCCACTGGAATCTGGAGACCATCCTGGACCTCGAACACCGCGACCGGCGCCGCTACACGGAACAGATCGCGGCGCTCGTCCAGCGCGGCGCCGGGGAGAGGTGACGCGGCGTGGGCGTCTTTGACCGGCTACGGGGTGGCGGACGGGACCGGGGCACGAGCGGCGCTACCGCCGCGGGCCGGGCCGCTGTCCCCATTGCGGGTGACGGCCCGGCCCCGGGGGTCGGTGGCAGTGTGCCGCCGAGTGCGGGATCCGGGGCGAGCGGTGGCGGCGAGGAGGGCGGGGAGCGCGTGGTACGGGCCGCCGCCTGGCCCTCGCTGCCCCCCATCCAGCGGGCCACCGCCGGCCGGGGCTCCGTCGCCGACTCCGGGTTCGGGGGCCGGCTGACGACCTGGCAGAACCCGTCCTTCACCGGCACGCTCTCGCACGCCGTGCTGGACGGCGCGCCCGGCGGTCTGGTGCGGGGTGTGCTCGCCACCCCGGCGCTGCCCGCCTCCGGTCTCGAACTCCCCTCCCTCTCCCTGCCGGTGGCGACGCCCGCGGAGACGGCCGACCGTGCCGGACCGTCGTCCGCGCGGCACGCGGACCTCCCGGTCACGGCGACCGGGCCGACGGGCCCGAGGGTGACCGCCGTACCGGTCCCGGCCACCCGGCCTCCGGCGCCGACCGGACTGACCAGGGCACCGGCCGGGCCTTCGGTACAGCGACGGGCGCTGCCGGTGGTGACACCGTCCGTGCCACGCCGTACCGCGACCGACCCCTCGGCGGCGCCCGCTTCGCCGTCCGCGGGCGTGCCCCGGGCCGGCTCCCTGTCCCCGCACGTCTCGTCGCCGGCCACGGCTCCCACGGACGGGCCCACCCCCGCTCCCCCGGCCTCCGGCCTGCCGGTCACCTCCGCCGGGCCGCCTCCCGCGGTCCCAGGTCCCGTACACCCGGCGCGCGGCGGTTCCGCGCCGGACGCGGGACCGGCCGCCCCTGCCGCTTCCGTCCCGCCGTCCTCGTACGGCGGCGCCACCATGGACCCCGGCCCGCCGGTCCAGCGTCGTACATCCGGCGGCTCGGAGCGTACGGTTCCTGGCGCGCCCGTGGTCAACGGCTCGGCCACGCCGAAGCCGCCGGCCGACGTCCCCACCGTGGGCAGGCCGCGGCGGCGCTCCGCCCTGGGCGCGCCCCTGCCCTCCCCTCCGGCGGACCCGGCACCGCCCGTACGGCTCGACCCGCCCGTAGCGGGGCCGGATTCGGGACACCCGGTGCCGGTACACAGGACGGGGACCCCGGCGGGGCGGACGGGAGCGTCCGGCGACGGACCCACCTCGGGCGCTCCGTCCGCCGGGGCGGGCCCCCGGTCCGAACCCACGGTCGCCGGGCCGCCGGTGCAACGCGCCGTCTCCTCCGCCTCCCCGGTCCCGGCCTCGTCCGGTGCCCCCGGCACCGACGGCGACCGGCATCGTCCTCGCGGGCGGAACAGCTCGGCACAGGTGTCCGCTCCGCCCGTGGCGTCGCCTCCGCCCGCACGCGCGCTCACCCCGGCACGCGCGTTGACCTCGGCCCTGCCCGCCACACCCCCGGCCACCACGGTCCAGCGCCGGACCGCGCCCAAGGCCGTACCCCTGCGCCGCACCACGCCCGCGGACGGGCATCCGGAAGGTGGCAGTTCAGGACGCGGGACTTCGGCCTCGCGCGGCGAGCACTCCGGGGGCGCCGCGCCGGGGCCGCGAGACGGCATCACCGGGGCCGCGCCGGGGCCCGGTGGTGCCGTGACCGCGACGGCTCCGGCCGTCCAGCGCTCGCTCGCGACCGGAACCGCCGCACCCGCTGGCGGACCCGTGCTCCGGCGTCCCAGCACCTCGGGGGCGGCGACTTCGCCGACGGGTACGGGTCTGCCCGGCACCACCGGTGCCGCGGTCCGGCGTGCGGTACCCGGACACGGGGCGGGTGGAGGCGTTGGCCCGGCCGCACGGGTCGGCACCCAACGGGCCGCGGCCACCGGCGCGGTCACCCCCGGGGCCGGCTCGGCGGCCCCCGTCGCTCCGGTGATCCAGAGGCTCACCACGTCATCCCCCACAGCCGATCGGTCGCGGGTCGGTCCCCCGTCGGCGCAGAACCGGCCGACGGCCGGAATTCCAGTGATCTCGCCCGCCACCGGTGCGACGCTCCCCGGCTCACCGGTCGCGGGTACCGCTCCCTCCGTCGCCCAGCCGTCCGGCCTCGCCGTGACCGGCCCCCGACCTGGCGGTCCCGTCGCACCCGTCGGTCGGGCGTCCACGCCCCGTGCCGGAGCGGCGGCGGCCGGCCCGTCGGCGGTCGGCGCGCCCGCCGTCCAACGCGTCACCGCGTCCGCCTCGGCCTCCGGCCCCGCAGCGCGTGCCTCCTCGTCGCCGCGGCCCGTCGTCGCGCACCCGTCGGCCTCCTCGGCGGCCGGTGCACCGACATCGCCCGTTCCGGACACCTCCACGCCCGGCGCCGATGCCCCCGCCGTGGGCCTTTCCGGCGCCGGCCGTACGGACCCCGCGGCGGCCGGCGCCCCGTTCGGCCCGCGTCCTGGCGGCACCCCGCACACCCCGGGTCGTACCGGCGGCCCCGACGTGCCCGCCGTGCAGAGGTCGGTCGGCGACAGGCTCGCCCGGCCCGCCGGTGGTCCCGCGCCGCGAGGTCAACAGGTGCTCTCCAGCACGCCGTCGGGCACGGACCCGCTGTCGGGCACGGCTCCTTCCGCGTCGACCGAGGAGTCCTCCGCCCGGCGGCCCGGTCCCTCGGCACCCGAACCTCCGGAGGCGGCGACGCGGCGACACACCGCTCCCCGTCCCGGCCCCGTTGCGCACGGCACGCCCGTGCAGCGGCTCGGTCTGGGCGCGCCCGTCGTACAGCGACTCGCCACCGCGCCCGAGGCGTCCGGCGGCGTGCTGTCGCTCCCGCTCTCGGGCACACCCCACGGCACTCCGCCGCGGGCGACCGGCACGCCGGGTCCCCTGCCGGTCTCCGGCGCAACCGCCCCTGATCCAGGGTTGGTTCAGCGGTCGACGCCTCGCGTCTCTCCGCCGCGCACACTCCCCGCGGCCGGCCTCCCCGTGGCCGTCACCGGTCCGGCGGGCCGGAGCGACAGCCCCGTCGTACAGCGACTCACCACGCCGGGCACGCCCACGCTCCCGTCGGCACGTCCGCGGACGCCAGCTGCACGGCCCGACGACCACGGCGGCGCACCGCTCCGCACGGTGTCCGACCCGAACAGCGCCCCCGGCAGGACGAGTCCGCCCGCTTCCCCCGGACCAGCCGGACCGGCCGGTCCGGTCGCCACGGCGCCTCCGACGAGCTCCAGGAACCGCACGGGTCCGACGCCCCGAACGGCCGTCCCCCTCACCGCGGTTCCCGCCGTCCCGCCCCTGGCCCTCCCGGTGCAGCGTGCCTCGGTGGCCCCGCCCCCGCCGACCGCCCCGACCCCGGTCCCACCTCCCGCGACCCCGCATGTCCAGCGGGTCGTCAACCCGACGTCACCGCCTCCGCCACCCCCTCCGACCGGTCCCCCGCCCGCGTACTCCGCGAGTGAACCCCCGTCCTCGTCCTCGAACTCGGGGAACCGGGGCGGGGAGAGCGAGCAGGCCCCGCCCGCGTACACCCCCGTCGACTTCAACCCCCGTGCCCTGACCCCCGGTCAGATCGACGAGCTGACGCACAAGCTGGCGGGACCGATCACCCGCCTGCTGCGGACCGAACTCCGCCTCGAACGCGAGCGGATCGGCAAGCTGCGCGATCCCCGCCGCTGATCTCCCCCACCCCGTACGTCCGTTCCGAGAAAGGCCCACCCCCGATGCCCACCGATCTCGACCCGGGATCCACCATCTTCTTCACCCTCACGATCGACGGCGAGAGCCTCGGCTACTTCAACGGGTGCGAAGGACTCTCGTCGCAGGTGGAGATCGAGCAGCGCCAGGAGGGCGGCAACAACGGGTTCGTGTGGCAGCTTCCGTCCCGTGTGACCTTCTCCAACATCCGCCTGACCCGCCCGCTCACCCCCGACACCTCCAAGGTCGCCGCCTGGATCTCGTCGGTGACGACGGGCGTCGAACGGCCCACCGCGCAGATCGCGGCGCTGCGCGCGGACGGTTCGGAGGTGGCGCGCTGGGGGCTGATCGACGTACTGCCGGTGAGCTGGCAGGGGCCGTCCCTGGACCCCGCCAGTCCGGGTGTGGCGACGGAGGTCCTGGAGATCACCCACCACGGTTTCACGGACTAGCGGCGGACCGCGGAAGGTCAGGAACTCGGGGACTTCAGGGACTAGGGGACGGCGAAGAACATGGCAGGCAAGGCAGGAAAGGGCAGCAAGGGCGGTGCGGGCAAGAGTCTCGTGCGTGCCACGCTGGCCATCCACGAGCCGCCCATCGGCCACAGCACGACACCGGGCGCGTTGATCAAGACGTTCAACTTCGACTTCAATCCCACGACGCTCTCCCTGACCCGCCGTGCCCGCTGGAAGACCACCCCTACGGCGGCCGTGCGCGACGGCTCCCTCCCGGAGTTCATGGGTCCCGAGCCGCGCGAGCTGACCGTCGAGATCTTCCTCGACTCCTCCGACGATCCGACCAGCAACTCGGTGCTGAAGAAGGTCGAGGCGCTCTTCTCCTGCTGCGAGGTGACGACGAAGAGCATCGCCGCCAAGCAGCCGTCCACGCCGTGGGTGGTCTTCCAGTGGGGGTCGTTCTCGACCGCGCGTTTCACCGCGTACGTCGGCTCCGTGGAGGCCAGTTACTCGCTCTTCGGTACGACGGGCGTGCCGATCCGTGCCAGCTGTCAGGTGCACCTGCACGAGATCCCCAGCAAGACCAAGGGCCAGAACCCGACGTCGGGGGCGCTCACGGCGCGGCGCGTGCACCGGGTCGTGGCGGGCGACTCCTTGCAGTCGCTGGCCTGGCGGGAGTACGGGAACGCGGCGGCCTGGCGTGCGATCGCCGAGGTCAACGGCATCGACGACCCGTCCCGGCTGTCGAACGGCACGGAGCTCGTGCTCCCGGCCGCCGAGGAGGTGGCTCTCTGATGGTGCAGGCCTCGTACTCCAGCGTCGTCCACGTCACGGTGGGCGGCAGCCCGCTCCCGGACAAGATCGCCTCCGATCTGGTCGCCTGCTGGGTCGACCTCGGGGCCGGGGTGCCCGGCGCGTTCCGGCTCACCTTCCGCGACCCGGACCGGCTGGTACTCGGTGACCTGGGTGTCCAGTGCGGCACCGAGGTGGTCCTCGCGCCGGTGGCCGACGGCCAGGGGGCCTCCTCCCCGCTGCTGACCGGTGAGGTCACCGGGATGGAGACCGACTACGACGGCACCGGGACCTTCACCGTCGTGCGCGGCTACGACCTGGGTCACCGTCTGATGCGCCAGCGCAGGGTGGCCGCCTACCGCAATCAGACGGCCTCCGACATCGTCCGCAAACTGGTCGCCATGAACGGCATCCCGGTCGGTGCCAAGGTCGGGTCCACCCGGACCGTGTACGACTTCATCAGCCAGGCCAACGTCACCGACTGGGACTTCCTGGCCCGGCTCGCCGACGAGAACGAGATGGTGATGTCGCTGGACTCCCGAGGGAGGTTCCAGTTCGTCAAGCCGGACCCGGCGTCCGGAGCGCCGTCGACGAGCACACCCGGCGAGAAGAGTGCCTTCGTGCTCCAGGGCGGCGTGGACGTGCTGCGCTGCCGGGCCGCGGTGACCTCCGCCGACCAGGTCGCCAAGACCGAGGCCCGGGGCTGGGACGTCGGGACCAAGAAGAAGCTGACCGCGACGGCCCCCGCCACGGCGAACGCCGGTTTCGCCATCGGCGTCACGCCGAAGGACACGGCGAAGAAGTTCAAGCCCGCCAAGCTGGTCGAGACCGACACACCCTACGACCGCCAGCCCGAGGTCAAGTTCGCCGCCGAGGCCCTGGCCGACGACGTGACCTCGTCCTTCGCCGAGCTGGAGGTCGTGGTCTGGGGCAACCCCAAACTGCGCCCCGGCGTCCCGATCGCCCTCACCGACGTCGGCAAGCCCTTCGAGGGCCAGTACACGGTCACCTCCGTCCGGCACGAGTTCGGCAACGACGAGCCGTACCGGACCTGGGTGACCGTCAGCGGCCGGCAGTGGCGCTCCCTGTACGGTCTGACCTCCGGAGGCGGTACGGCCACCACCCCGAAGCTGCCCAGCGTGGCCAACGCCCTGGTGACGAACGTCCAGGACCCCCTCAAGCAGGGCCGGGTCAAGCTCCAGTTCCCCTGGCTGGACGACCTGTACGAGAGCGACTGGACCCGCACCGTGCAGCTGGGCGGGAAGGGCGGCGGCGGGGTGTTCCCGTACGACGTCGGGGACGAGGTGCTGGTGGCCTTCGACCGCGGCGCCCTGGATCACCCGTTCGTCGTCGGCGGCCTCTACAACGGCAAGGACCGGCCGACCGTCGTCAGTGACGTCCCGCTGCACGACGGGATCAAGAAGCAGGCGATCCGGCACACCCTGTCCGACCGGAAGGGCAACCGCGTCGACCTGCTCAGCCAGCAGACCGGCGCGCGGAAGCAGGGTGTGCGCATCGCCTCCGGCAACGACAAGCTGACCATCAACCTCGACCGTACGAAGACCGAGATCACGGTGGACAGCAAGGGGTCCGTCACCATCAAGGGCAGCAGGTCGGTGTCGGTGGAGGCGGGAACGGACCTCACCCTGAGCGCACGCCGGAGCCTGACCATCAAGAGCGGTGGGCCTCTCACGATCGAGGGCCGCGGGCTCGTCAACCTGAAGTCCCTCGGCGGCGCGGTCAACGTCGACGCCGTGGGCGCGCTCAGCCTCAAGGCGGTCGGCGCCGCGACGCTCACCGCGGGCGGCACCGTCCAGGTCAACTCCATCGCGGCCGTAGGTGTCCGGGCCGTCACCATCCCCCTCCAGGGACTGGTGATGGTCAACAACAAGCCCTATCCACTGCCGTGATGGCCGAGAAGTTCGTCAGCAACAGGCGGGAGTCCCTCTGATGGCCGAGCAGTTCGTCGGATCCGGCTGGGCGTTCCCCATGCGCATCGGCCCCACCGGAGGCATCGCGCTGGTCAGCGGGGAGCGGGAGATCGAAGAGGCCATCCGGCTGGTGCTGGCCACCGCACCGGGCGAGCGGCCGATGCGGCCCGAGTTCGGCTGCGCCATCCACGATCTGGTGTTCTCCCCGGTCAACGAGGCGACGGCGGGGCGCATCCAGCACGAGGTGTACACCACCCTGGACCGGTGGGAGCCGCGGATCGAGGTCAACGACGTCGAGGTGACGGCCGGCGCGGACCAGGGTGTGCTCTTCATCGACGTGCGCTACTCGATCCGTGGCACCAACAACCCCCGCAGTCTGGTCTTTCCGTTCTACGTCATTCCCTCCCACGAGGATCCCGACGCCCCGGGCGCGGGCAACTCCCTTGAAAGCGACCGCTGATGGCACTGCCTTCCCCGAACCTCGACGACCGCCGCTTCCAGCAGTTCGTCGACGACGCCAAGCGCTACATCCAGCAGCGCGCCCCTGAATGGACCGACCACAACGTGTCGGACCCCGGCGTCACCCTCGTGGAGACGGTCGCCCACATGGCCGACCAGATCGTCTACCGGCTCAACCGGGTCCCGGAGAAGAACCACCTGGCCTTCCTGGACCTCGTGGGCATCACGCTCTTCCCGCCCTCGGCCGCCCGCACCGACGTCACGTTCTGGCTGTCCGCGCCGCAGGAGGAGCCGATCGTGCTTCCCGTGGGCACCGAGGCCGCGACGCTGCGCACGGAGAGCGAGGAGGCCGTCGTCTTCGCGACCGAACGTGAACTGACCGTCGTGCCCACCGCGTTGCGTCATCTCGTGGTGCAGCACAGCGGGCTTCCGGTCACCGACCGGACGGCCGACCTCACCGAGGGCAAGGACGTGCTGTGCTTCGCGGAGGCGCCGAGTCCCGGTGACTGCATGCTCTTCGGCCTCACCACGGCCGTACCGCACTGCGCGGTGGCCCTGGAGCTCGACAGCCGGGTCGACGGCGTCGGTGTCGACCCGCGCCAGCCGCCCCTGGTCTGGGAGGCGTGGACCGAGGACGGCTGGACGGCCTGCGAGGTCGACCGTGACGGCACAGGCGGTCTGAACCGGCCGGGTGACGTCGTGCTGCACGTCCCCGGCGGGCACACGCTCTCCCGCACCGGCGGACAGGAGGCGGGCTGGCTGCGCTGCCGGGTCACCGACCCCCTGCCCGACCAGCCCTTCTACACGACCTCGCCGACCGTCCAGGCCGCGGAGGCGTTCACGCTCGGCGGCACGACCTCGGCGATCCACGCCGACACGGTCCTCGACGAGGCGCTCGGCGAGTCCACCGGGCTGCCCGGTCAGCGGCTGCGCCTCGCCCACTTCCCCGTCGTCGGGGACACCCCGCCGGTCCTGCTCCAGACGGCCGAGCGCGACGGCTGGAGCGACTGGGACGTCGTCCCGCACTTCGCCGCGTCCGGCCCCGGCGACCGGCACATCGCCCTGGACGCGGCCACCGGCGAGATCTCCTTCGGGCCCGCCGTCCGCGAACCCGACGGCACGCTGCGCCAGTTCGGCTCGGTGGCGCCCAAGGGCGCCGTGATCCGGGCCCGCCGCTACCGGACCGGCGGCGGCCGGGCCGGCAATGTGGCCCGCGGTGCCGTCCAGGTGCTGCGCAGCTCGGTGCCGTACGTCGCGGAGGTCGTCAACCGGGAGGCGGCCCGCGGTGGCGTCGACGGCGAGACCGTCGCCGAGGCGAAGACCCGGGCGCCGATCACGCTGCGGGCCCAGGAGCGGGCCGTGACCCTGCGCGACTACGAGGAACTCGCCCGGCGCGCCGCGCCCGAGACCGCCCGCATCACCTGCCTGGAGGGCGACGAGGGCGAGCACGGCGCCTACGCGGTCCGCGTCCTGGTCGTGCCGCAGGCGGTGCCGGACCCCGGCGGCCGGTTGCGGTTCGAGCAACTCGTGCCGGGCGACGCCCTGTTGCAGCGCATCACCCGCTATCTCGACGAACGACGGCTGATCGGCACCCGGCTCGCGGTCGGGCCGCCCTTCTACCAGGGCGTCACCGTCGTGGCCACCGTGCACGCCTTCCGCGGGGTCGACACCGACCGGGTCCGCCGCCAGGCCCACGACGCGCTCTACCGCCACCTCGACCCGCTCACCGGCGGCGCGAACGGCACCGGCTGGCCCTTCGGCCGTCCCGTCCAGTCCGGCGAGGTCTTCGCGGTGCTGCAACGCGTCCCCGGCGTCGAACTCGTCGACGCCGTGCAACTCCACCCCGCCGACCCGCTGACGGGCAAGCGCGGCGACCCGACCGACCGGATCGATCTCGAAGCCCCTTCCCTGGTCTTCTCGTTCGACCACCGGGTGCGTGTCATCGGCGACGGTTCATGAGGGGCTCCATCGACGGCCTGGAGTCGTCGGCGCCGATCGGCGCGATGCTGCCCGCGGTCTTCGCCGACGACGACCTCGCGCTGCGTTTCGTCGCGGGCCTCGACGAGGTCGTGGCGCCGATCCTGCTCGCTCTCGACTGTCTGCACAGTTACTTCGACCCGGCGCTCGCGCCGGCCGACTTCGCCCGCTGGCTCGGTACCTGGGTCGGCGCCGAGATCGACGGCTCGGAGCCGGACGCCCGGCTGCGCGCGGCCGTCGCCGCCGCCGCGTATCTGCACCGGGTACGCGGCACCCGTCGCGGTCTCGCCGAGGCGGTGCGGCTCGCCTTCGGCGCCGAACCGGAGATCACCGAGAGCGGCGCGGCCGCCTGGGATCCCCGCCCGCTCGGCCCGGTCCCCGGCGACCGCCGCCCCCGGCTGCACGTCACCCTGCGGCTGCCCGATCCGACGCCGGCGGACGAGTACCGGCTGGAGAGCCTCGTGGCGGCCGCCCGTCCCGCCCACATGCCCTACACGGTCCAGGTGACCGCTGCCGAAAGGATTCCCGAGAGATGACCACCCAGACCCCAGGCACCGAACCCGGGCGTGCCCCCGCCTGCGCCGAGTGCGGCACTCGGGCGGAACCCGGTCAGTCCTTCTGCGACGCCTGCGGCGCGGTGCTCGACTGGGCCGGGAACCCGGCCGCGACGGCCGCCGCCAAGGCGGTCGGTTCCCGGGCGGGGGCGGCGGCGGAGACCCGGCGCCCCGTCGCCGTGGCCCCCGACGAGGCCCCACCGGCCGAGGGCGAGCCGCGGTGGGACGGGTTCGCCGTAGGGGGCGCCGGTACGGGGACGGCACGTACGGCCCATGGCACGGACGCCGGAACCGGCGAGCGGCGGCAGTCGGACACCGGCGCTCCGAACACCGTGGACGCCGTGGACACGGACATCGCCGACGCCGGCAACAGCAACAGCAACAGCAACAGCAACAGCAACGAGAACCTCAACGGGAACGTGAACCACGGTGACGCGGCCCCGGACGTGACAGCCGGTCCGCGCGCCGCGGCGACTCCGGTCCACGGTGGCCCGGACCGGACCGACGACGACGTCCCGCGCGCCCACCCGGCCCTTCCCGACGCGTCCTCCACGGCCCGGTCAGGGCACGACGACGCGGCGGACACCGAGCCGCTGCCGTCCGCCGCCCCCGAGGTCTCCCGGGACTCCGCGGCCGAGCGGGCCAGGTCGCTGCTGGTGCCCGTGGCGGATCCGGAGGAGCGGCCGGCGGCGCCGTCGGTGGCGCCCGTGCTGCCCGGCCTGCCCGTCGCGAACCGCCCGCTGGTCCGCGCCCCGGGTGGCGAACCCGGAGCGGAAGGGGGTGTGCCCTGTCCGTGGTGTGCCACTCCGAACCGTCCTGACCGGCACTTCTGCGGCCGGTGCGCGCTGCCCATGGCCGGCGAGCGGCAGACCCCGGGCCGGCTGCCCTGGTGGCGGCGGCTGTTCGACTCCCGCAACGGGCAGACCCCGTGGGCCGGCGACCGCCCCCGGCTGCGCCGCGGGTTCGGACGCGTCATCAACTGGGTGGTCGGCGCGGTCGTCCTCACCCTGGTGGTGGTCGCCGCGATGAACACCGGTACGGCGGTGCAGGCGGTGAAGGACCACTTCGCCAAGCGGGCGCCGATCGGCCCCGACAGCTACAAGGCGTCCCGTTCCTTCCCCGGTCACGGCGCCGGCCTCGCCTTCGACAAGCTCAACAACACCTGGTGGGGACCAGGCGTCTCGCAGTCCGGGGACGGCGAGTGGCTGGAGGCCCGCTTCGCACAGCCGACCAGGCTCCTGGACCTGGTCATCACTCCGGGCGTCTCGACCCGCGCGGACCAGCTCTCCCAGTCGGCGCTGCCGCACCGCATCGAGGCTCGCGTCACCACCGCGAACGGCAAGACCAGCACGCGTTTCCTCACCCTCGACCAGGGCGCGGGCGGCCAGAGCCGCAAGTTCCGCGCGGGTGACGTCACCGCGGTCCGCTTCATCATCCGCTCGGCCTACGGCGCCGCCGCCTCCAAGCAGGTCTCCATAGCGGAGATCGAGTTCTTCGGCCCGTCGAGCTCCAACGGCTCCTGACCTCACCGTCGCGGCCGGGGCGCGGCCGAGGGCCGGTCGGAAACGCAAGAGGGCCTTCCTGAACCGGGACGACGGACCGCGTCGCCGTGTCACCGTGTCCCCGTGTCCCCGTGTCCCCGTGTCCCCGTGTCACCGTGTTCAGGGGTCCTGCCGTGGCCGGAGGAGGGCATCTCCCGCGCGAGGACCGTCGGTTCATGCCCCCGGCTCGTGATGTCCGCTCACGGGTCGGGGGTGAACAGGGCCACGCCGGGGCACGTTCGCCGACGGATCTCGCCGAAGCGACCGGGCCGACGCGGCGTATTCTTGCTCCGTTCATCGAGCGCGACCTCCCCGAGGCTCCCGCAGAACCGACCGGCCACCGCAGCTGACAGGACAGCCGAACACCCGTGAGTTCCACGTTGATTCGCTTGATCGAGCCCTCCGACGGCCCGGCGCTCGCCGCCCTGCACTCCCGGGACAGGCAGACGTACGCGCGCTGGCTGCCCGCGAGACCCCCGGAGTTCTACACGCCCGACGGGCAGGCAGCTGTCATCGCATCCCTGCTGGCCTCCCATGACCAGGGGCTCGCCTGGCCCGGCGTCGTGGTCTGCGACGGGACCGTCATCGGGCAGGTCAACATCAGCTCGATCCTGCGTGGCCCGTTCCAGAAGGGATTCCTCGGCTACTGGGTCTCCTCCCTCCACCAGGGACTCGGGCACACCAGCGGTGCCGTCGGCCTCGTGCTGCGGATCGCCGAGGACGAGCTGAACCTGCATCGGCTGGAGGCGCACACCCAACTGGAGAACCTCGCGTCCCAGGCGATCCTCCGCAAGCACGGATTCAGTTCCTGGGGCATCGCCCACGACCACTTCTACGCGGACGGCGCCTGGCACGACGAAGTGTTCTGGGAAAGGAAAATGACGCGCGGGCCCGCCTCCTAGGGACAGTCACCGGCGTTCGGAACCGGCGACACCCCCTGAACGTGCCACTCCATGGTCGAGTTCTTCCGGTTCTGGCCGAACTGGGAGGATGACTCCCGTGAAGTCGCCGCGGCCTTACCGTAGAGGCACGGCACCAGACACGAGGAGAAGCGCCACCCGTGCACGAAGCACCGATCTACGCCCAACTGATCTCCGAACGCGGCGACATACCGCTTCAGGTCCGCAACGAGGCACGCAGGATCCAACGCGAACTCGAATGGATCCTCAACACGGACCCTTCCTCGGGCGGTCTCCTCCCGAGGCCTTCCGGCACTTCGGTGCCGAACCCGCGCCCGCTGCCGCCGTCCCTTCCGCCCTCGCTTCCCCCCGGCAACAGCCCGACCGGTTGGCTCAGCTGACGTTTCGTAGCGTCACCGGTATGAGCGCACGCCGACGCCCAGTACTTCCCCGCCGATGTCATCGGCGGTGACCGGAGCACCGAAGGAGTCGGGGGTCGGCGCCCCGGGAGCCGTGCCACAGCGACGGCACTCGACGCGGGACGCCGACGGCACGTCAGTCCGTCGACGTCAGCCCGTCGACGTCACGCCGCCGAAGTCATGCTCCCGGGGCGGTACTTCATTCAGGACTGGGCCGTGTCGCGAAAGTCCCGCCTGCCTCGCGGCACCTGGCCCGCCCTCCGGGCGGACGACGGGACTTTCGCAACACGCCCTAGCCCCTAGCCCTTCGAGGACGCGCCGTCCTGCGACTCGTTCCCGTCGGCGCCCGTGTCCGGCGTCCGCAGGTACCCGGGCAGCTCCAGCCGCGTCTCCGACTTCTCGGAGCGGCCGTCGGAGTTGTTGCCGTTCAGGTTCTGACGGACCGAGTCCAGGATCGTCAGACCCTGGGCGACCAGGCCGGCCGCGATCTCGCCGAGGCCGTCCGCGCCGTTCAGGACGTTGACGTTGGCGCCCGCGAGACCGCCCGCGGCCTCCTTCACGATCAGCGGGAGCTGGTCGATCAGCATCCGGTCCAGCGCCACCCGGTCGTGCGAAGCCGCCGCCTCCGCCTGGATCTTCATGCGCTCCGCGTCGGCGATGGCGAGCACCTTGATCCGCTCGGCCTCCGCCTCGGCGGGCTTCACGATCTCGGCCACCAGCTGCTGCTGGCGCAACTGGGCCGCCTTCTGCGCCAGTTCGGTCTGCGCCGCGAGCACCTCCTGCTGTGCGTGGGCCTGCGCCAGCGGTCCGGCCTGGGCCGCCTGGGCCTGGGCGCGGTCCACCTCGGCCGAGTACTCCGCCTTCACTATCGCGGTCTGCCGGGCGTACTCGGCCTGGTTGCGCGCGGCCACCTGCTCGGCCTCGACCGAGGCCTGGGTGGCCTGGGCCTGCGCGATCTGGGCCTGGCGCTGGATGGCGGCCTTGTGCGGTGCCGACATGGCCTCGATGTAGCCGGTGTCGCCGTCGTCGATGGACTGGATCTGCAACGAGTCGACGATCAGACCGATCTTGGCCATCTCGATCTTCGACGTGTCCAGGACCTCGGCGGCGAGCTTCTGCCGTTCGGTGACGATCTCCTCGACCGTCATCGAGCCGATGATGGCGCGCAGATGGCCGGCGAAGATCCGGCCGGTCAGCACCGACATCTGGTCCTGGTCGGACAGGAACCGCTGGCCCGCGTTGATGATGCTCTCGTGGTCGTTGCCGACCTTGAAGGCGATCACGGCGCGGACGTGCAGCGCGATCCCCTGCTTGGTCACACAGGTCTCGGTGACCTCCGCCTCGCACATCGAAAGGGTGAGGAAACGGGTCTTGCGGAAAACCGGGAGCACGAACTTGCCGTGCCCCGTCACCACGCGGAACGGCGCGCCCCCCAGTCCCCGCCTGCCGCCCGAGATCAGCATCGCCTCGTCGGGTGCGGGAACGCGGTAACCGAACATCGCTCTACTCCTTAACCGGCGTCGGCGGGATCCCCGCCCAACGCGTCCAACGGATCGGCCCACTCGATGACGTCGACCTCACGGCATCCACGGGATTCGATCACAAGCACGGTCGCCCCGATCGGGAGGGGCTCCCGTGACCAGGCGAGGAAGGTCTCCGATCCGCCTCTCACCCGCACCAGGATCTCGCCGGGACCGGCGGCTCCCCGCGTGCCGACGAGGAGCTCCCCGATACAGCCGATCACGGCCTCGTCCTGCACCACTGCCGGCCGCCCCCAATCATTGTCGTTCTGCTTCCGACCTTAGACCTCCCCACGTCGGACGCATACGCTCCGGTCGGTCCCCCGTGTCGCGGCCGGGGGTGTGGTCAGCTCCTGGTGAACCGGTAGGTCTTGCTGTCGGTGAGCACGCAGAAGCCGGGCGACACGACGATCACGCGCAGGGTGCCGGTGCGCCGGTCGTAGTCGATGCCCTCCGTCTCGAAACTGCCCGAGCAGGAGCTGCGCAGCGGGAGCTGGCGCAGGGCCGTGACGTGACCGGTCACGTCGGTGGAGCCGGGCTCCGCGGACAGGTCGACCTGCAGCAGCGGTTTGGTGATGCCGAAGAGCGCGCCCTCCGGGTCGTCGGAGGCGCACAGCAGCTGCGTCGACGTGACGAAGTCGCAGCCCTGGACGTCGCGCACCGCGTGGTCGAGGTTGATGGTGGAGGCCTGCGGGAGGTTGGCGGAGGGGGAGGTGGCGGGGTTCACCCCGGGCGTCGGGAACACCAGCAGGCGGTTCATCGTGCCCCACTCACCGGACACCATCCAGGAACCGTTCGGCGAGATGGTGTCGAAGGAGTTGTTCAGGGCCTCCCCGGGGCTCAGCGCGTGGACGTACTCCGACCAGGCACCGCCCGGTGCCTGCACCCGGTACATCTTGGCGCCCCCGGAGTCCGCCTGGTACGGCTCGATGTAATAGCCGTTGTACGAGGCGTCGGGGTCTCCGACGTGGTTCCAGCCCCGGACGGTGAGACCGAACGGGATCGTGCCGATCCCCGTGTACCGGTTGGGGCTGCCGGCCGGAACCTCGACCGAGGCGAGGCCCTGGCTCTCGGTCAGCGGATCGGCACGGTCGGAGCCGACCTCGGTCCAGGTGTCCGCGGCCGCGGCGGGAGCGGTGGCGGCGACCGAGAGGGCGGCGGCGGTGGCGAGGGTGACAAGACCGGCCAGAACGGCGTGACAACGTTGCCGGGCAGGCATGCGCATGAGGGGTGCTCCTCGGGTGGGGGGTGCTGGTTCCGGCGCACAGTCTGACCGGTGGAATTGGGCATGTACAGGCCAATGCGGAATCATTGGCCGTCCACTAACCCTCCGGACCACGGCAGTTGCCCTCGCATCCCCCTCGCACCGCGGTGGCCACGCCGAGTGCCGCGCACGCCCGTGACGGAGCACCGTTCGCCACGGTCGCGCTCCCGGTCCGGGGCGGGCGCCCGGAGGTGGGCATCCGGGCCCGGCGCCCACTCACGGGGGGGGCGTGGGCTCGACGGCGGGCACGGCCCGGACCGACTCTTCGCGCCCCCGGCCGACCCCACCACCGCTGACGAAGGCCCCCTCACCTGCCACCGGACAACTCCGCACGAGGATCACCTGGGGCCGAGGATCACCTGGGGACGAGGGAGCGAACCGCGCGGCATACGGTGGGCCTGCTCACCGGCGGCGCCCCCCGGCCGGCGCATGCGTGGATTCCGGCGCCGGCACGTGAAGGCCCGCGGAGACGCCCGGCGGAGAGACCGTAGGACGCCGATCGGCGCCGTGTGCGGCGGCTGCGGGAAGGTCGCCGTCGTGGAGTGAAGAGCCGGGAGGCCGCCGAAGCCAGGATGCCGAGGGAGCCAGGAGGCGAGGGCGGTGGGAGGCGAGGGCGGTGGGAGGCGAGGGCGGTGGGAGACCGGGACGCCGGGGAGGCCGGGCATCCTGCCCAACGGGCTCTGGGAGGCGCGGCGCGATTTCGCCCGCGGCGCTCCCACCGGCTCACCGGACGAATGCCCCGGCGACGCGCGCGTCCCCTTCTCCGGGTTCCGGCCGTTTCTCCGGGTTCCGGCCGTACGCCGTCGGTGACAGCCGCGACATCGGGGACGGTCGTACGGCGGGAGGGGCCGGCGCTGTCGCCCGGGGGCTGCAAGGGACCCTCGTCCGGGCGGAGTTCACGGAGGTGTCGGGGCCGGCCGTACGACACGCCTCGGGGCCGGAAACAGCCGCCGTCGAGGCCACGGGGAGGGTGGGTGCCGGCGCGGATGTCCGGGTCACGGCCGCGCGGAGGGCCGACAGCCGGCATCACGGACCGCTCACCATGACGGGGACCGGGCATGCGGTCCGACTTGGGGGGCCCGGAGCGCCGGGCCGAGACCGTCCTGCGGGCCGGCCAGGTCCGTACGGGCCCGGACGTCACGGGGTCGCGCGGAGTGCCCGACGGGCGGGACACATGAGGGCGCGGCCGGCCGGAATCCCGAGCCCGGCCGCGCACCGCCGGGCAGACAGCCCTGCCCGGCGGCCCTGGCGGATCAGCTGTTCGCGCAGGCGTTCCCGGTCGCCGGGTTCAGCAGGCCCAGCACGTCGACCGTGTTGCCACAGAGGTTGAGGCCGAGGTCGACGGGGATCTGAATGACGTTGCCGGACAGGAGACCGGGGCTGCCCACGGCGGCACCGACCGGGTTGGGGTCGGCGGCGGAGGCGGTCCCGGCGGTGGCGGCGAGGGCCACGCTCGCCAGTCCGGCGGCAGCCATCAGACGAATACGCATTACAAGCTCCGATCAGTCGCAGGAGTGCGGTTCCTCCACCTTCACCCGCGAAACCACCGACCGACATCGTTGTACGTCCGAACGGGTCGCCGGGCCCCGCGCACCGTCTCCTGGCCCCTGTCCCGGCACCGGCGGGGCGCCTCGGCGGCGCACGGGACGCGTCGCGCGGGGTGCCCGGATTGCCCGTAACGTGAGAACAGGTCAGGTGGAACAGGGAGAGATCATGTCAACGAGCCAGCCGGATTCGCCCGTGCCGTCCGACGAGAGGGCGACCCCCGACGCGCTGCTGCACACCGGCGCCGGCGGCGAGGTCACCGCCGAGGACCTGGTGCTCGCCGCGGGTCGCGACATCACCCCGGAGAACCTCGCCTGGGCCGAACGCAAGCTGGCACAGGAGGGGCCCGCGGCCCTCGACAAGTTGCTGCCCTGACTCGAGCCGCGCCCGGGCGGCGGGGGCGGGGGGGGCGGGGGCGGCGGGCGGGGGGGCCCCGGGCCGCGGAACCCGGGGCCCAAACCGGGCGGGGGGCTGATAAAAAAAATAAA